>CAYYUO010000102.1:0-1551 GCA_964474965.1 uncultured Dehalococcoidales bacterium | reverse complement strand
TAGTCTTGACAGGCGTCATAGAAGTAGAGTCATACCCCGTATTATTCATCATCGGTTGGGTGGTATGGGCATTCGGCATGGTGCTGGTCATGGCTCCTATAGTCATGTTCCCAAGAAGGGGTAGTGTTGCCAAAGGTAAATCATTTGTCCATACCACCCAACTGGTGGATACTGGCATATATGCCATTGTCAGGCACCCGCAATACACAGGTGGAATCTACGCAATCTTCCTAACCACTTTTTTATGGTATCCCCATTGGCTATTCGGAGTGCTCGGGGCGATAGGCACGGCAGTTGTCTATATGGGTTGTCGAGAGGAAGACCAACGTCTAATCGAGAAGTTCGGGGATGCTTATGTAGACTATATGAAAAGGGTACCTAGAATGAACGTCTTTTTAGGCCTCTACCGCTTGCTGAAGCGTAGAAAGTAGAAACTAGCTATGCCCAAGATTGCTTATTCTTGTGCTATTCTACCCATCACATTCTCCTCCTTTGGTAGGAGTTATTTTCAATTTCTCTTAGTTTCAAGTCGACCAATGTTTCAATACCAAAATGTGCTGCCGCTCGCAGGTCATCTAAGGCTTCCGCCTCTGTCTTTCCCAGGCCGACACTGGTCAAAGGTCGCCAGATGCAATAGTAACTTTGACTATCATCATCATAGGCAATTACTATTTCGTCATAGGGTGGCTGTTCCATATGGCTCATTTCTAACCAAAAAATTTCTTTTTAGCTGAAGCTGCGGCCAGGGGAGCTATCGCTATCCACAGTGTAATGTTTATCAGCATGGCTGTGACGTAGTTAATATCCACACTGATGCCCAGCCTCGCAGCAATGGCATCCCAGAGAAGCATGAGGAAGAGTGAACTCAAGAAGAAACCCGGTATCGCTGCCAATATTCTGAAGTAACCCATTTTAGCCCTCCTTTGTTTTATTCTTCTAGCACCGACTCGATTGCTTGATACGCCTGGGAAAGAATCTGGCGAATTTGCTCTGCTTTATCGGCATCCAGCCTGCGAAAGCTGTCGCCAAGTAAATTCTCAAGAGCATGAAACTCCTTCATTACCGTGACCATCCTGCCAATATTTTTAAAACTCCACTTGTGTTTCATTTGCTTCCTTACACCGTCGGCGATATTGCTCTGATTCTCCAGAAACTTGAGGCCTTCTTCCGTAATCGAATAAACCCTTTTGCCTTCCTGCTCACTGGAACTGGCATATCCCATTTCTTCCAGCATCTGGAGAGTAGGGTAGATAACTCCGGGGCTCGGCTTATAAAAACCGTAAGACAGTTCCTCAAGCTCCCGGATGATGTCGTAACCGTGTCTCGGCTTATCCTTCAACAGGTCTAATATTACGTATTTGAGGTCACCTTTCTGAAAGGAGGCCCATCTCCGTGAACCTCGAAAAAATCTCTCTTCGTGAAATATCCGGTCTCTAAACATTGAAATCTCCTTTCCGCCCCATTAATTAATGTGGCGTAAATAATATCTAGATATATCTAGATATTATTATACACTAAATCCCCGTTTTGTCAAGAGGTTTCACGAGGTTT
>CAYYUO010000101.1:0-1693 GCA_964474965.1 uncultured Dehalococcoidales bacterium | reverse complement strand
TATTCCAGGGCGGCGTTGCCTTCAATCAAGGAATAATTAAGGCGCTCGAAGAAGCATTGGATGTCAAGGTCCTCGTTCCTCCTCACCATGAACTCATGGGTGCTATCGGAGCGGCTCTCCTGCTACACGAAGAAATCGGCGATGATAGCCATGAGACGAATTTCAAAGGATTTGAGGTTAGCCAGACAGATTTCACAGTTTCCTCTTTTATCTGTAAAGCTTGTCCCAACTTATGCGAGATTGCTCAAATCTCTGTGGATGGCAAGGTTTTGGCCAGGTGGGGAGGGCGCTGTGATTTGTGGGAGGAAGCGGCTGCAGGTTAAAATTTCGAGCTATGGGCAAAACTTATAATGTAGTCATAATTGGTGGTGGACCGGCGGGACTCGTTGCCGGGCTATATTGCGCCCGCTCGAGGCTCAATACTCTGCTTATCGAAAAGGGAATAATGGGCGGGCAAATAACCAATGCTGAGCGAGTGGAGAATTACCCTGGCCTCCCCAAGGGTATCTCAGGTATTGAGTTAGGACAACTTATCCAGGAGCAAGCCGTTAGCTATGGATTGGAGACCTTGCCTGCCGAGGTTACTAAAGCAGTGCCCAGCCAGAGGCATAATCTAGTCAGCACCAGTGAAGGCGATTTTGTAGCTGAGTCTGTAATCATCGCCTCTGGCTCGCAATATCGCAAACTGGGCGTGCCCGGGGAAGACAAACTTGTGGGCAAGGGGGTTTCCTATTGTGCTACCTGTGACGGCCCTTTATTCAAAGGCAAAACGGTGGCAGTAATAGGTGGCGGCGACGCTGCCATCACCGAGGCTCTCTATTTGAGTAAGTTTGCTTCTTCGGTTAAGGTCATTCATCGTCGCGACCAGCTTCGAGCCAGCAAGATATTTCAGGAAAGAGCTATGGCCGAACCCAAGATAGAGTTTATTTGGGATACTGTGGTAACCCAAATTGAAGGAGATGGGTTAGTTAAGCAATTCATGCTAAAAAGCACCAAAAATGGTAAAATATCAACATTGGAGCTGGATGGTGTTTTTGTGGCTATCGGCTCGGAGCCCAGTAGTGCTCAGTGGCGGGGGTTGTTGTCTTTGGATGAATGGGGCTACATAATCACCAATGAAATCATGGAAACGAAGATTCCAGGAATATTTGCTGCTGGAGATGTCCGCCATAATTCAGCCAGGCAGGCGATAACTGCTGCTGGAGATGGCGCTACTGCTGCTATATCGGCAGAAAAATTTCTGTCATTTTGACCCAGCACTCAGCGCTGAGTGCTGGGAGAGGAGTTTTATGAAAGTTGTTTTGCTAGAAGACCTCCCCGGAAAGGGAAAGGCTGGAGAGATAAAGGAGGTAAGTAAAGGTTATGCCAGGCATTTCCTTTTGCCTCGGGGTTTAGCTTTGCTAGCCACCCCCACGGTCATAAAGCAAGTAGAGGCCAGACTAGAGAAGGAAAAGCTCGAGGAAAGTATTGACCGCGATAAACTAGTTGAACTGGCTCAGCAAATTGAGGGGAAGAAAATTCGTTTTAAAGCTCGTATGGGTGCCGGAGAACGCTTGTTTGGCTCTATTACCGCTGCTGACGTAGCTGAAGAATTAAGTCGGGCCATAGGTTCTGTTATTGATAAAAAGAAAATAGATGTAGGGGAATCTTTACGCAAAACAGGCAGCTATGAAGTAGCCGTTAAGTTAGCCAG
>CAYYUO010000100.1:0-1723 GCA_964474965.1 uncultured Dehalococcoidales bacterium | reverse complement strand
AGATTGAAATAACAATCCATGAAGATAATAGCGTCACTGTAACTGATAATGGACGAGGTATCCCTACAGAAACTATCCCGGGACAAGATATCACAGCCTTGGAAGCAGTCATGACTCGCCTGCACGCCGGAGCCAAGTTCAGCAATTATGTCTATGGTGTATCCAGTGGTCTCCACGGCGTTGGTGCTTCGGTAGTAAATGCCTTATCCTCCTGGCTTAAAGCTGAGGTTAAACGCCAGGGAAAAATCTACCGCCACGAATATCACCAGGGGATTCCCCAAGGCGACATAGAAATTGCTGGCGACACCCAGGACACAGGCACTTCAATTACCTACCTTGCTGATAAGGAAATCTTCGAGAGCATTGACTATGATTTCGACCTGGCCTGCCAGCGATTAAGGGAACTAGCTTACCTGAATAAAGGGGTAGAAATAGCTATTAAAGACGAGAGAAACAATCAAGAGAAAGCGTTCTACTTCGATGGGGGAATAGCTAGTTTTATTCGCCGCCTGAATAAAAATAGAGATGTTATTCACCCCTACCCTATTTATATTTCCACTATGACAGATAGCACTATAATTGAAGTGGCTCTACAATACAACGATAGCTTTACAGAATCCACTTTCTCCTTCGCCAACTGCGTCAATACCAGAGACGGAGGCAGTCACCTTACCGGCTTTCGCTCAGCATTAACCCGAGTTTTAAATGATTATGCCCGGAGTAGTAAATTTTTAAAGGATACCGACCCCAACTTAACCGGGGAAGATGTGCGTGAAGGGGCGGTGGTCATCATCAGCGTAAAGCTGCCACAGCCCCAGTTTGAGGGGCAAACCAAGGCAAGATTGGGAAATCCCGAGGTAAAAAGTCATGTTGAATCTGCTGTCGCAAGTAGCCTGTCCCTCTACCTCGAGCAACACCCCAACGAGGCAAAGGCAATCATAGAGAAGTGCCTCACCGCCGCCAAAGCCAGAGAGGCAGCACGCAAGGCTCGTGACCTCGTTTTAAAGAAGACTGGATTCGAAACATCAACTCTGCCAGGGAAACTAGCCGATTGTTCCGAGAAAGAGCCGGCAAAATGCGAGATTTACCTGGTTGAAGGTGACTCAGCCGGCGGCTCAGCTAAACAAGGACGAGACCGCCGTTTTCAAGCTATTCTCCCTCTCAGGGGCAAAATACTTAATGTGGAGAAGGCCAGCAAAGAAAAGATTATAGTACATGAAGAGCTAAGAGCCATTGTCACAGCGTTAAAAGCAAATAGTGACGAACAATTTGATAGCTCCAAACTTCGCTACCACAGAATAATCATCATGACCGATGCCGATGTTGACGGCTCACATATTCGTACTTTGCTCCTCACCTTCTTTTACCGCCATATGACAGAGCTAATTAATCAGGGCTATCTCTACATTGCCCAACCACCCCTTTACCGCATCAAGTCCGGTAAAAAGGAGTTCTGGCTTTACTCTGACCAGGAAAAGGAAGAAAGGCTTAAAGGACTAAGAGAAGACAAAATAGATATTCAGAGATATAAAGGGCTGGGGGAGATGACTCCCGTACAACTATGGGAGACAACCATGAACCCCGCTAACAGGACCCTGCTCAAAGTAGAGGTAACGGATGCCATAGCCGCTGACCAGGCTTTTCATATGTTAATGGGTGACGAAGTTCCGCCTCGCAAAAGATTCATCCAGGCCCACGCTCAAAGTGTGAGAAACCTCGATAT
>CAYYUO010000099.1:0-1970 GCA_964474965.1 uncultured Dehalococcoidales bacterium | reverse complement strand
AGTGGTGGTGACCTTTTCGTGAGCCAAAAGCGCGGTAACTTGATTTCGGTATAACATCCACCTGTGCTTTGTCGCCCTACTTAATTGCCGCCCTGCTATCTTGTGTCTCATTCCTTTTTCTTCTTCAGAACGGGAGAGCCTAATTTGTCCATTAACTCTTCCACTTCAGCTCGAGACTTTGCCCCTAAACCGGGCAATGGTGGCAAACCCTCCCTGCCCTTCTCTACCAATTGCCCCAGAGTTAAAATACCCGCTCTCTTCAAACTATTACGGGAGCGAGTTGATAAATTTAGCTCTTCCAGAGGGGTATCATATTGCTCGGGCAATATAGACAAAGTTTTAGCCATGGGAACTTCGAGGTCCCTGAAGGAAGAGAACTGATTAATTAAAATGATAGCACTTTGACTAAGCGCCTCCCAGGGAAAAATGGTAGCATCGGTCCAAATCTCCAGGATGAGCTTTTCTGGACTTCCCTCCTCGCCAGGCTTGATAGATTCTACAGAGAAATTGACCTTCTGCACTGGGGTGAAGATGGCATCTACTGGCAGTGCTCCTACAGGTAAACCGTCAGTCGATTTAGCCTGCATATAACCTTTCCCCAGCTCCACGTTAAGTTCGACGTAAAGCTTGGCTTGGGGGGAATCCAAAGAAGCTAAATAAAGTTCAGGATTAGCAATGCGAAAGTGAGACGAGGGTTTAATATCACCTGCGCAGACCTTGCCTTCCCCCTCTGCTTCCAAGAGCAACTGCCCGGGCTCATGGGAAAGAGGACAGAGTCTCAGTCGCCTGATATTCAGTAAGAACTCCATAGCATCCTCTTTAACATAAGGAATGGGAGAGAATTCATGCTGAATTCCTTCGATTTTTACCCATGTTACCGCAGCACCGAGCAAAGAACTGAGAAGCACACGCCGCAAGGTGTTACCTAAAGTGACACCAAAACCGGGCTCTAGAGGTTCAGCAAGAAAACGCCCATAATTACCAATGCTTTCAACACAAGTTACAGTCGGGATAGACAATTCGGGCATAATTCACCTCGAATAATATTCGACAATAGCTTTCTGATTAAATCCAAGCTCAATATCGTCTTTGCCAGGCAAATTTAATACTCTGCCTGTCATGCTTTCCTTATCCAAGCTTAACCAATCAGGGATAACTTTCTCCTCAACTTCCTCAGCCACCCTTTTATAATATTCGGTTTTTTTACTAGCCTCCCGCCACTTAATAACATCCCCCGATTTCACCAAAAAGGAAGGAATATCTGTTTTGCGATCATTGACCATTATATGGCCATGCCGAACTATTTGTCTGGCTTGGGCACGTGAGTCAGCAAAGCCCAAGCGATAAACCACATTATCCAGTCTCCTTTCCAACAATACAAGAAGGTTTTCTCCAGTGGTGCCAGAGCCTTTTTTCGACTCGGCGAAAAACCTGCGAAATTGTCGCTCCAATATACCATAACTAAAGCGGAGCTTTTGCTTTTCGCGCAATTGAATTCCGCGCTCGGAAATCCTGCTGCGCCATCGAGCCACAGGACGCCTGCCAGGAGGAGTACTTCTTTTCTCTAAAGGACATTTAGGTGTAGAGCACCTCTCACCTTTGAGCATCAGCTTGTCTCCGAAGCGGCGACATAGGCGACAAACCGGGCCTGTGTAGCGCGCCATTTTATACTCTTCGCCTCCCTCGCGGACGGCAGCCATTATGAGGGATAGGAGTCACGTCTCTGATGGCTGTGATAGTAATTCCAGAAGCCTGTAAGGCACGAATAGCTGCTTCACGTCCACTGCCGGGGCCTTTAATATACACCTCAATCCGGCGCAAGCCATCACCCATTGCTCGATGTGCCGCATCTCTGGCAGCTAGTTGAGCAGCATAAGGAGTACCTTTCCTGGAACCTTTGAATCCGGCAGTACCGGAACTCCCCCAGGCGATAACATTGCCTTGCATATCAGTAATGGTAATGGTCGTGT
>CAYYUO010000098.1:0-1991 GCA_964474965.1 uncultured Dehalococcoidales bacterium | reverse complement strand
CAGGTCTTGTACACCGGGAAATATGCCCAGCTTGTAGTAATGTGCTTGCAGCCAGGTGAAGAAATCGGCAACGAAGTACATCCCAAGGTAGACCAGTTCTTTCGTATCGAGCAAGGCGAAGCGACATTCGTTTTGGAAGGAAAAGAAAAACACATTGCTAAGGATGGCGATGCCGTCATCGTTCCGGCAGGCACCTATCATAATGTCATCAATAACTCAAAGACAGCTAAGCTGAAGCTATACACCATTTACTCACCTCCGAACCATCCTGATAAGACGGTGCATAAGACAAAGGCCGAGGCCGATAAGGCTGAAGCCGAAGAGCACCATTAATCGGGTAGCATAGATGCGAAGCTGTTGAAGAGTAGGCTCGAAAAAAAGGATTGTCTAGCTGGCTAGAATGGTTTCAGTTTTGCCCATGACATCTCGGGCGACATTTAGCCAAATTGTTCGCTTAACTTGCTAGAACCCCGTGGGGCGGTTGGGCAACTGGTAAGCCAATTTAAGCAGGTATTCTGGTGACATAATCCTTAATTTGTAGTAAGCCTGATCCTTTATCTTGTGCAGGATGGTGCTGTTGGAATTTCGAGTACGGGCATGCTCGCCGGGGGTATGCCGGAAGCCTTGAGCTGCTTTTGCTGAGGTATCAAGTCACCGAAGGATAATAGTCGAGATAATAATCATATTCCGCTCCTTCAGCACGGTTCACTTCAGTACCGTCTTTCAGCAGAATAACCGTAATCGAGTTACCTGGCGTTTTATTGTTGATTATACAGGAGATTTCTATTCCCGGTACGGCAAATTCAAAGGTATTCTTATCCGCCGTCATTTCGCCTTCCATGTCGGTCGCCTCGGTTCGACTACCTATGACATATTTCACTTCATGCGTACAGAAACCTTCAAACTCTGTTCCTTCAGTACCAATGACCTTAACAGTAAACTCAGCGTTTTTCCAGCTCCTGATATGGGGAGAGATGGCAAGACCAGCCACAAGGATCACAAGCGCGAGAAAAATAACTATTGCCGATCTCTTTTTCATATTCTCTTACTTATTTTAGTTCTTACCTGACATAATGTCAAGAACAAAGGCAAGCATGGTTACATTTACCAAGAACAATCCTGCGGGTTATTCCAGGGACCAATACCTGATTTGTAATAGGCCTATTTGGTATCTATCACCTACCACCACTCGATGATGGACGCTCGTCTCTTCAGTTTGAGCCCTTCCCTCGTCTCTAGTTCTCTCACCCAATCGGCTAACCCGCAGGCATGATGGATGATTAGCGGAATGCTGTGCCTGGGAATGATATCCCGATTCAGGCCGTAAGCTAATATGACGCTGCTCATCTCGCGGTTGGTCTCCGTAGAGTCCCAGGGGGTAGGGTGTATGAAGCCGTGACTTGCCCCATCGCCGGTTGCATAGAACCAGGTGTCCTGGAACTCTTCCTTTAGCTGCCTCATCAGCTTAATGGCAGAAAGGTTTGTATCGACCGTATAACCCTTATTCAAATTCCTCAAGATAGAATTAGCAAAGGACTCGAAGCCTACCGCCGACATGAGGACACGCGCTTTCATGGCATTAGCCAACTTTAAAGCAGCCCGAAGTTGCTCTTCGCCCATTAACAACCAGTCGGCCCGGCTGACCAGTTCTATCTGAGAAATCTCGACCCCCTCCTGTTTAATAGCTGATAGCAGTTCAGGCAAGGTGGTCAAGGACGCCTCGTTTATCAATTCAAATGGGATTTTTCTCCCCTCCGCATCCTCAGGCAGGTTGATTATCTGCGCCAGCACGTTATCGAGTGATAGCTTGCCGCCAAATCCTTTATCCCGGGCTACATCGCAGAAGCTACAACCCCGAAGGTTAATAGATATCTGGCCCTTCTTGTTGAAGGGGGCGCCGTTCAAGTTAGTTGGATAATCGATGCCGACCCTCAAAGTCCTGGCAGCGTAAGGACACCCTATCTGTTGTACCACCTGGGCACTGGTTACAG
>CAYYUO010000097.1:0-2047 GCA_964474965.1 uncultured Dehalococcoidales bacterium | reverse complement strand
GAATGTTTGCTATCGCTTATGACTTGGGTGGCCATGTAGCTCGGGGAACGAAGCGCGAATACGGGCATACAATCTTACACATAAGTGCTGAAGACTGTCCTCTTTTTGCCGGTCTTCCTTCTTCTCTCCCGGTGTGGATGAGCCATGGTGACCAAATAATGGAGATGCCTCCTGGCTTCAAGGCTTTGGCTTACACTGAAAATTCGCCGTTCGCTGTTATAGGTAACGATGGTGGTATTTATGGACTGCAGTTCCACCCTGAAGTGGTTCACACAGCTCAGGGGAAAACCATATTCCAGAATTTTGTACTTAAAATATGTGGCTGCCAGGGCAACTGGACACCGGCTAATTTTATAGCTGAGAGTGTAGATAAGATTAAAGAGCAAGTGGGTGGCGGGAGAGTGGTCTGTGCTCTTTCTGGAGGCGTCGATTCGGCGGTAACCGCTACCCTTATTGACCGTGCTATTGGCAATAAGTTAACTTGCATCTTTATCAACAATGGCTTATTGCGTCGTGATGAACCGGAAAGGGTGCTTAATACCTTCAAGCGTAACCTCAAAGTGGATGTAGTTTACATAGACGCTACCGATAGATTCTTAGAACGACTTAAAGGGGTTAGCGACCCGGAAAAGAAGCGGCAGTTAATAGGAAACGAGTTTATCCAAATTTTTGAGGAAGAGGCGGCCAAATTAGGTAAGATTGATTTTCTCGCTCAAGGCACTCTTTATCCCGATGTTATTGAAAGTACCTCCGCGGAAACCAAAGCTGCGGCTAAGATAAAGAGCCATCATAATGTCGGTGGACTACCGGCCAAAATGAATTTCACTCTTATCGAGCCCCTGAGGTATTTGTTTAAGGATGAAGTTCGACAAGTGGGGTTAGCTCTAGGCCTGCCTGAGGATATGGTCTGGCGACAACCATTTCCCGGACCGGGGTTAGCCATTCGCATCATCGGTGAAGTGACCAGGGAGAAGCTGGAGATACTCCGGGCTGCTGATTGGATTTTGATGAATGAAATCAAAAATGCCAAACTTTATCGCCAACTTTGGCAAAGCTTTGCTGTACTTACCGATGTCAGGAGCGTTGGCGTCATGGGCGACTACAGAACCTATGGCTACTTGGTAGCGGTCAGAGCAATAACCAGTGAAGATGCTATGACTGCTGATTGGGCTCGCCTGCCCCACGACCTTCTTGCTAGAATATCTGACCGCCTGGTTAATGAAATTCCCAGTGTCAACAGGGTAGTCTACGATGTCACCAGTAAGCCGCCGGCGACTATAGAGTGGGAATAAAGATTAAAGGAGAAAGAGATGAGCCATTCTTTTGAAGAAAGTTATGAAGAACAGCTAGCTATACAGGATGACCTGGGTATGCTCCGCGACGATTTGATAGCCGAGTTGCAAACCATTAACCAGTATCAGGAGCATATATTGGATCTGGAGAACGAAGAGGCTGTGAATACACTGGAACATATTGTTAAAGAGGAAAAAGAGCATGTCGCGGAGTTGCTGAGATTAATTCAAAATCTTGACCCCGCTCAGGCCGAGAAATTCAAGAGGATTTTATAATGCCATGGCACACAGAGTGAAATTAAAAGGGGTGAGGAAAAATAGGGGGAAGCATAAGAAGAAAAAGAAGCAGTAGGTATTCTCCGAGGCCAAGATCGGCTGTTTCTAGTGGTAGCTTTCACCATCATTCCCAGTGCTATCTTTCAAAAAGCTGGCGTTGAAAAGTCCAGAAAATGGAGGACTTAGTACAGCTATCCCTTTGAAAACTGGCGCGCGAGAGTGAAATTTGAAGATACTAGTCGTTGGCGGTGGAGGCAGAGAACACACCTTGGTCTGGAAGATTGTCCAGAGTCCCAGGGTGGAAAAAGTTTTCGCTGCTCCGGGGAATGCCGGCACAGCGGCAATCGCGGAAAATCTGAATTTGCGCCCCACAGACATAGAAGGGCTAGGCAAGGCAGCTAAAGAAAAAGGCATTGACCTCGTTGTGGTTGGTCCTGAAGCTCCGCTAGCTTCGGGCATAGTGGACTACTTTGATAGTC
>CAYYUO010000096.1:0-2128 GCA_964474965.1 uncultured Dehalococcoidales bacterium | reverse complement strand
AAGGTTTTCGCTTCTTCCTTGGCGATGAGTCCTGGCTGCTCATCCGCTTTTCCGGCACAGAACCGCTGGTCCGCATCTACTCTGAAGCCGAAAGTCTAGAAAGGGCAAAGGAGCTGCTGGATGCGGGCAAAAAGCTGATAGGTCTTTGAAATAGCCCAGCAAAAATTTGGTAGCATGTCAAAAACTGGCATTCCTTCGGGTTTTCTCTGCGCCATACCAAGCGCCTGGTCGAGAAATTATGAGAAGCCAGTGAGATTTCAGGACTCTTTTATTCTGGCGTCGACATCCAGCCTGGAATAAATTCCCCAGAATGTTGGAAACACCCGCTAAAGCTGAAATGGTTTTACTTGGGATGTCCAATCATATGTAGGGTATGATGTTTTAGCTAGGCACCTCTCGGGTCCTAGGCGAGTATGGCTCTTTTTACCAGTGTTTTGGTTATCTCGAGCTTGTATGCGTTCATAGCGAGTGGTATTGCACCTGTGATCGCTGCCTCGGCTGCCGATTCTGCCGTTGCAGCATTGATGGCCTTCCCCTTGATTGCCTGTTCCACCATAATTGCCCGGATTGGTGCTGGGGCAACTGCTCCTAGGGCTATCCTCGCGTCCCGGCAAACTCCGCCGTCCATAATGATGACCGATGCGATGCTGACGATGGGGAAATCAACGGACTCCCGCAGTCTGAATTTGGAGAATGTTTGCCTGGCTCCATCTGGCGGCTGAGGAACTTGGATTTCGGTTATCATCTCATCCGCTTCAAGGGTATTCCTCAAGGAACCGAAGAACCTTTCAATTGGGATTGTCCTGGTGCCTCCTGGTCCGGCAATCTTTACCTGTGCCCCCAAAGCTACAAGCACTACGCCCATATCCGACGGGTGCACTGAGACACAGCTGCAATTGAAGCAGCGATTTGCCTCTCCTTCAATCTCACCCGAACTCAGACCGAGAGCGTCCTCAACATCTATGGTCCTCTCGGCTACCGGCCGCTTGGGCATCTCCACCCGGCTTGTCTTTTTGAGGTAGTCACTGTTGAACTTAAGGAAAGGCTGGGGCTTTTTCTCAGCCTCTTCTTTGGGTTTTCCTTTTAGATAGATATCCATAGCGGTGGCCGCCCTTCTTCCGGCGGCAATCGCCTCTATGACTGTAGCCGGGCCATGTGTTACCGCGCCACCAGCGAAGACGCCCGGAATGCTGGTGGCCTGAGTTTCCGGGTTAACCTTTATCAAACCTCCCTCCACCTTCAGGGCACTGCCGGGCTGGATGAAACTAAAGTCAGCGGCATAGCCCACCGCCATCATTATCTGGTCAGCCTCCACCGTGTCCTTAACCCTTCTATCATAGGTGGGAGCAAAGCAGCCCTGTTTGTCAAAGACTGAGGTGCACCTGACCAGCTCCATTCCCTTTATCTTGTCATCGGACTTGAGTACCCGGTGGGGCCCCCAGCAGTTCATTACCTTGACTCCCTGCTCCAGCGCCTGCTCAATCTCCCAAGGCAGGGCTGGCATCTCCTCCCGGGACTCCAGACAGACCATAGTCGCTTCCTCAGCCCCCAGGCGCAGGGCGCTGACAGCCACGTCAATGGCGGCATTCCCTCCGCCTATTACCAGAACTTTCTTCCCGGGAACCTCTCTAACCCCGAGGTTGATATTGGTCAGAAAGTCCATGCCGAATCTGGTTGATTCCTCGCCCTCCAGTCCTATGGATATTGGGTTCCAGAGTCCGTTGGCGATGAAAACGCTATCAAAGTCTTGCTTAAGCTCATCCAGAGTTACGTACTTGCCGACATCAACATTACACTTGAATTCAACCCCTGTATTTTCAATCGTCTTTACTGCACGCCTCACGATATCCTTGGGTAGCCTATAAGGGGGTATCACGTAGGCCAGCATTCCCCCGGCTTCTTCCATCCGCTCAAAAACGGTGACATGGTGTCCTGACATTCTCAGATAGTACGCCGCTGAGAGGCCGGCTGGTCCCGAGCCGATAATGGCCACTTTTTTGCCGCTGTCGGTTCTCGGAGCTTGGATGATTTCGCCTGCGTTCTCAAGAATATAATCACCTATGAACCGCTCAATGTCTCTTATTGATACTGATTCATCGAAATCGCCCCGGTTACACTCCTGCTCGCA
>CAYYUO010000095.1:0-2262 GCA_964474965.1 uncultured Dehalococcoidales bacterium | reverse complement strand
TTTCACCCTCACCTTTCCCGATTTAATCGGGACTCCCATCAAGGGAGAGGAATTTATACGAAATTCTGGGGAAGACCATAAACTGCTAAAATAGGATTGTGTCCGTAAAGTTAATAGCCAAGAAAGGCTCGACCTTCCATGATTTCCCCTACTCTCATCCCGAACGAAAGTGCTTCCATTGCTGGATTATCAACGTTACGCCAGCGGGGCCAAACCAATGCCTTCATGATTGTATCTACTGCTATGCCAGGGAAGCTATTTACTCCAACTACTCCGAGGATACCCTGATTTACAACAACTTGCATGAGTTAGTGGAGAGGGACCTCGAAAAGCTAACCTTATGCCCGCCAATTTCCTTGTCCAATATCTCCGATCCCTGCCAGAACATACCTGAATTGAAGAGAGAGGTCAAAAGACTGATACAACTTCTTATGGACTACGGCGTCTCCTTTTTCATCACTACCAAAGGCGACCCGTCCTTCCTTCTGGAATTGCCTGGCTTTATCGAGTACAAACCTAAATTTATAGCTATAACCATAGAAGGGACTCCTGAGGTGCTCAGGCTTTTGTCGCCAGGAGCGCCTTCGTTCGATGCCCGGGTAGCTGCTGCCGGCAAGCTATCTGACATAGGTATAGACATTATCGTTCGCCTCGACCCCATTTTTGTCCATTTATTCCAGGCCCTTTACGGCGATTCCTGGTTTGAAAAAATAACTGAGTTGCTTGATGTCTTCGCTGCGATGGGAGCCAGGCACATCACCGCCAGCACTGGCAGGCTGTCCAGGAAGCGCTCTCCACCAGCCGGTCATCCCGATACATCGGGATGGCAGCGAATACACAAAGTTATCTACAGCCAGTCGCCACTCGCAGCCGAGAAATTCGAGCAAGAATACGTCTACGAGGCACATTGGTCAGGCGGAGGCTACCGCCTGCGCCGGGACTTGAGGCTCGGCTTCCACCGTAAGGTAAAGGAATTGGTCGAAGACAGGGGCATGACCTATGCCACCTGCCAGGAACTTTCCGCCGAGGAAAGTGATTCCCCGGGCATCCCGCACTGCGAGGGATTACCACTGCCCTTCGCCCGAAAGCAAGCAGACGGTAGATTCCAGCCCGTGCCCGGTTGCACTGCTAACTGTCATGTCTCTTGCCGGGGGCTATCCAACCCGCCCTGCGGGCAAGCTGAACTGATAAGCTCCGAGCCGCTGCGTCTCAAGAAACTATGCTTTGAACCAACCCTGAAAAGTCATTAGAGCTTTTTGGACGATAAATTTAAATTAACGGAGGCCACGGGAATCGCAAGATTTTCGTGCGAAGTTTAACGGTTTGCCAGCTCCACTATGGTGACGCCATAGTCTCCTTCGCCATAATCACCGAGGCGATAGGATTTCACCAAGGGGTGCTTGGCTAGTGAGTCATGTACGGCACGGCGTAATTTCCCTGTCCCTTTGCCATGAACAATGCGCACGGAAGACAAGCCTGCCATGAAGGCATCGTTGATATATTGGTCAAGCTGCCATAGGGCTTCATCGACGGTAAGATGGCGTAAACGTAATTCCTTGTCTACTGCTTTCATTATGACTTGATAAACTCCAGGCGAAGAGCTTCCTTGCTCGCTTCGGTGACTTTGACTCTATCATCGATGCGCCAGCCCACTACCCAGATGATTTGCTGAGGGGAACAGACTATTGGAATATTATCCCGCCAGGAACGAGGTATCTTGGCGTCAACCATAAACTCGTAGAGCTTCTTAGGCATGCTCATGCCCAAGGGCTGAAATCTGTCTCCGGGCCGACGCTGACGGACGAAGAGTTCGGTTCCTGTTTTGCGTAAATCAAAACCGGCTGAGATTGCCTCACAGAGCCTAGTTTGAGCAGGGCGAGATTCTTCGTCCCGATTGCATCGGGACTCAGAATGACACTCTCCCCCGTCATTGCGAGGAGCCCCGACTTGTCGGGGCGACGAAGCAATCTCCAGAGATTGCCACGCACCTTCCAGGTGTTCGCAGTGACCTTCATCCACCCGTTCCCTAACTATGCTGGCCATCACCTTCCATCCCGGGAAAATTGTCCTGCCAGGCACTTTAAGGAGAAATTCACCTGGCAGCGGAGGAAAAGGACATGGCGGAGACTGAGATTGCTTGGCTGTGCTCGCAACGGCAATCTCATTATATCCGCCCTGACAGATAAAGCCATGGGGCAGAGAGATTCTTTTGCCCACCGCTTTATTCAGCAGGGTCCTTGCCGCTTCAATATGACTGGCTTC
>CAYYUO010000094.1:0-2270 GCA_964474965.1 uncultured Dehalococcoidales bacterium | reverse complement strand
AACACACAAGAATGCTGCTAATCAGTGTCTCACAGTAGAAAAGATACTCAGCGAGTTAAATCTGGAAAATAAACCAAAAATTACAGTATTCAACAAGCTAGACGTGGCCCTAAGCAGCGAGACAGAACTGAAAGCACTAACCGCTATTCCTTACTTCGAGGAAGAAATTTTGCTGCCGAATGAGGGCGTTGTTCTCATATCTGCTGCCAAAGGATGGGGGATAGACGAGCTTCTAAATAAGATAGCCAGGTATTTAGGGGGTGAATTAAACAACGTCACGGGAGTTAGTCTCCTATTAGAAAGGAGAAAATGAAAATTACAATTGTTTACGACAATGAAGTAAAGGAAGAGAGACTAAGAGCAGGTTGGGGGTTTTCAGCCCTTATTGAAGGGGCAGGAGTATCACCGCTCTTGTTTGATACGGGTGCCGATGGCCCTGCACTACTGCATAATATGAAAGAGCTTAATATTGACCCAAAGGACATAGGTGTAATCGTAATATCACATGCTCATGGGGACCATACTGGAGGGCTTTCTGAAATCCTTAGAATAAATGGGATTGCTGAACTTTACCTCCCGAGTTCCTTTGGAAGAGCGTTTCCGGGGAGAAAGGTAACCATGGTCAAAGGTCCTGTTCAAATTCGTGAAAACATCTTTTCGACTGGTGAACTCGAAGAAGTAGAGCAGTCCCTGGCCCTCGAAACAGATAGGGGGATATTTATACTTACAGGGTGTGCTCACCCAGGGATGAGAAGCATTCTGGGAGCTGCTGCAAAGTTTGGCGAGCTATATGGAATCGCCGGTGGATTCCATGGATTTCATAATTTTGAGGCTTTCCATGGCTTATCATTGATTTGCCCCTGTCATTGTACTAAGTATAAGCAGGAGATAAGAGATTTCTTTAAAGACAAATCTTTAGAGTGCGGCGCAGGGTTAGCAATCGAACTATGAGGAACCAACCCTCTCGCCGAATACCTTAGTGCCTATTCTGATTATATTAGCGCCTTCCTCCAAGGCAACTTTATAAGAGTTGGTCATGCCCATGGAAAGATATCTCATCTCCACATTGGGCAACTTCAGCCCTTTAATTTTTTCAAATATCCTTCTCGTCTCCACAAAATAAGGCCGGGAGTCTTCAGGGTTTCCAAAGCGGGGCCCCATGGTCATAAGGCCCATCAGCTTGATATTCCTAAGACCGGATATCTTTCTTACCAGTTGTTCCACATCCTCCGGCAGCACTCCTGATTTCTGGGGCTCTCTGCCACTGTTTACCTCGATCAATATTGGCATTATTTTGCCAATTTGAGCACACTTTCTATCAATTTCCTTGGCTATTTCCAAGGAATCGACAGTTTCTATCATGTCGAATATTTCCAGCACCTTTCTCCTGACATTATGCTTTTGAAAGGTTCCAATGAAATGCCACTCCGCTCTCTTTCCCACCAGTTCATATGCCTCCTTTGCTTCCTTGACATAATTTTCCCCAATGACTTTTATTCCCGCATTAACAACTTCCAGAACTTCCTCAGGTGTTCTTGTTTTTGCTGCCGCCACCACCTCGACTCCGTCAGGGAGTTCAGCTAACAATTTGGCAACGTTTTGTTTAGTTAACTCGCTGGCCACATCATGATTGTAACCCATTAAGCTTGCCAGCTTCAAGGATAGGGAATGCTGCAGGTATGGAAGACGTTCGCGCCTCTAACCAAAGTTGGGATGCCCAGGATGAGTTATGGGGCAATTGATTATTGAAAGGATAAGAGGCGAATGGCCCACAATAAAATCTCAATCTCGTTGGGACTATTGAGGATGGGGATTGCCACGCACCTTTCAGGTGCTCGCAATGACATCTCCATTCTGTCATTGCGGGGCTGACTTCTTCAGCCGAAGCAATCCGGGAAGTTGTGATGAGATTGCCACACCTCACGTCCAATGACTCAAGAAAGGGCAGGGTGACACAAAACGAAAGACTCAAAATGAACCGGTTATTAAACAGTCCCGGCTAAATAGGGGTTGACAAAAGTAGTGTTTGTAAGCATAATTTGATTGAGTATAATATTCCTTACACTCAGTTGAAACCTGTAAGGAGGCAAAGTCAATGCTGCCGCATGTCGATGATTTTTTACTGAATTTACAAGCCAATAAATACTCTTCTGAGACAATTTACAACTACGAGCGAGATTTAAATGTTTTCAGCAATTTTCTGGATGAAAGCAAAATTGAGTTTGATAAGGTTGATAAGCGCGCTATCACCTACTACAAAGCGTATTTAG
>CAYYUO010000093.1:0-2322 GCA_964474965.1 uncultured Dehalococcoidales bacterium | reverse complement strand
GTCAGGGGAGAGGGTGGCATACTCAAAAATGTGGAAGGGCATCGCTTCATGCCGGATTATATTGCTGAGGCCGAGCTGGCGCCGAGGGATATAGTAGCCCGCAGCATTGTCTACGAAATGAAGAAAACCCACAGCGATAGCGTTTTTCTGGACGTTACCCATTTGTCACCTCGGTTAATTACCACCCGATTCCCCCACATATATCGCTTTTGTCTGGATCATGGCCTGGATATCACTAAAGGGCTTATCCCGGTCGCCCCCGCCGCTCACTACCTTATGGGAGGAGTGAAGGTCAACAGTTGGGGAGAAACAAATATCCCGGGGTTATTTGCTGCTGGCGAGACCGCCTGCACCGAAGTGCATGGCGCTAACAGGCTGGCATCGAATTCTCTGCTTGAGTCGGTTGTTTTTAGCAAGAGGATAGTGCAAAGGACTGAAGTGACCGACCCTCCTCGTCATTGCGAGGAACGGGATTCCTCGCCCGTCGTTGCGAGGAACGAAGCGACGAAGCAACCTCCGGGGGGGCTCGGAACAAGCTCCGCAATCTCGTATTGCCTCCCTCATAGAGAGGCGCTACCCAAGGTGCCACACCTTAATCTGCCCAACCTGCAGTCCCTCATGTGGGACAAAGTAGGAATCATCCGTTCCGGCAAAAGTCTCGAAGAGGCGGCAGGTATTTTGGCCACCTGGGAAGGTCTCCTGTCCCAACCCAGTGACCGTCCCGCCTATGAACTAAATAATCTGGTATTATGTGCCCGGCTCGTGACTGAGGCCGCTTTACTCCGCAAAGAAAGTCGCGGCGCTCACTTTCGCACAGATTTCCCACAGACTTCGCCAGAATGGCAGCGGCATATCGTTTTTAGGAAAAATGGCAGCAAGTAAGCCCCAGATTGAAGAAATTATCGACCGCGCCTTAGCTGAGGACCTTGGTAAGGGTGACGTTACTACCGAGGCCTTAATACCCGGCGACCAGCGAGGGACTGGCTCTATTGTGGCCAAGGAAGAAGGCATTCTGGCCGGCACAGGAGCGGCCAAGCAGGTTTTCCATCGGGTTGACCCGGAGTTAAAGGTGGAGATTCTTCTGGAAGACGGGGCTAAAGTTAAGCCGGGCAGTAAAGTAGCCAGAGTATCGGGCAGCATTGCCAGTATTCTCAAAGCTGAGAGGGTAGCCCTGAATTTCCTCCAGCGCTTGAGTGGCATTGCCTCGGAGACCAATCGTTACATGGCAAGAGTCGAAGGACTGCCGGTGCGCATTATGGATACCAGAAAGACCACCCCGGGCTTGAGGTCACTGGAAAAGTATGCTGTCAGGGTAGGGGGTGGGGGAAATCACCGTATGAATTTAGGCGATGGCGTACTCATTAAGGATAACCATCTGGTGGCGCTCCGCAGCCAGGGATTGAATATCAAGAAGATTATAGCCAAAGCAAGACGAAATGCTCCACAGCAGCCCAGCACTCAGAGCTCTGAGTGCTGGGTCGAAGTAGAGGTCGGGACTGTGTCAGAAGCTTTAGAAGTTGTTGAAGCTGGGGCAGATATCGTCATGCTTGACAATATGAATCTCGAGGATATGCGTAAGGTGGTAAAAACTATTCACGGCCGTGCTTTGATTGAAGCCTCGGGTGGAATTACGCTGGACAATGTTCGGGCTGTAGCTGAAACCGGCGTCGATTTTATTTCTATTGGCGCCCTTACCCACTCCGCCAGGGCTTTAGATATCAGCCTCGAGCTTGAAGCTTAATGATTTTGACGGGCGCTCCTCTCGGCAATAACCAGATATCGTTCCGGGCCGTCCTCGAAATGAGTTACCTTCAAACCAGCCTGCTTTATCAGCCTTTTTAACTGAAACTCATCGGGCAAAAGGTCATTGGCAACCGCGCCACCGATGGACTGGTGAAGCTGGTTAATCATCTTTCGGCTCATGGTGTGGCAGATAACCAGCCGGCCATTATCCCTGAGCACCCTGGCTATTTCCTTTAGTGCCTTGACCTTGTCGTCGAAATGAGGAAAGGCACTGTTGCACATAGCCAGGTCCACAGAACTATCAGCCAGGGGAATGGCAAGAACATCAGCCTGAGCAAAACCAACTATAGGCTGGAAGTTTTTGGCCTTCGCTTGACATAACATCTCCGCTGAAAAATCCAGGGCGACAATTTTTCCCTCATCACCCAGCTCTGCGACTAGAAAGGGCAAAAGGACGCCCGTACCGCTGCCAATATCAAGCACATAATTTCCAGGTTCTATGCCTAATTCCTTGACAATGTTGCCCAGACACTCCAACCTCTCCCGGGTAAACTCTTGGTCCCAGGTTGGGGCCAGTTG
>CAYYUO010000092.1:0-2364 GCA_964474965.1 uncultured Dehalococcoidales bacterium | reverse complement strand
GGTAACGAATGTCATTACCGTACCCTGGTGAGGAAGAACATTGCCTCGAACTAGATTTGTAGCTGCAATTCTTCCCGTTTTAGCCCCAGAGGTGGCGGTTTGGTAAGTCCTTTTAGATCCGGTGATTCTGTCCCAATTCTCCATACAATCCCCGATAGCATAAATATCAGGGTCATTGGTCTGGAGGTATTCGTTCACAGCAATTGCCCCCGATTCGCCTATCCGGATACCGGCTTTTTTGGCTAGCTCTACATTGGGCTTGGAACCGGTAGCGAAGAAAACGAAGTCCACCTTGAGCTCCCGACCCGGGAGAGATACGATTTTTTTACCATTATGACTTTTTATGCCGTTGACCCTCGCCGACAGAATCATCTCTATACCTTTTTCTTTTATCCCTCTTTCAACGATTTCTGCCATATCTTTATCCAGGTAGGCTCGGAGGACACAATCTGACCTGCCTAGAAGGTATATTTTTTCGTAATTTCTTGCTTTTAGAACCTCAGCTACATCCAGAGCGATTTGCCCCGTGCCCACGATAGCAGCGCTCGAATACCTGGGAATGGCATCCTCGAAGGCTTTGGCAGTCTCCAGACTGGTGTTTAATGAGAACTCATTTTCGCCGTTCAGTCCTGGTATAGGAGGGATAGCATATATGGAACCCAAATCTAGAATCGCTTTATCATACCGGTAACTTTCTCCACCGGCTATCAGGAGCTTTTTCTCCCTGACGATATCGGTAACCTCCGTATTCAAGTGAACATTAATGTTCCTTTCGTCGTAGAATTTCTGCCTGAACACGAAAGTGTCCTGCCAGGATGGGAGGAATCCGTTCAGCACGTATGGAATCGTACAAGGCTCGTGACCTATCTCGCTACGTTTGTCGAATAAATCAATTTGAGCTTCTTCATCCAAACGGCGAATAACATTGGCTGCATTATTAGCACCTCCTCCACCACCTATTATGCAAACATTCATCTTGCCTCCTTCTTATATTTTTGCGTTGTAAGCCTTAGCCAGATTGACAGACAGATTGCCTGGTCAGTTGCTTCCTTTATTTCCATCCTTTGAATTATACTATCAGGCAATGACAGTCAGAGCAATAGAATGGCTTGACGGCAAGCTGAGGATACTGGACCAGAGCAAGCTTCCCGGGGAGCAAATCTTTGCCGACCTGGATAATTACCGTGATGTAGCTCTGGCTATCAAGGAAATGCGGGTTCGCGGGGCGCCAGCCATCGGGGTCGCTGCTGCCTACGGTATAGCTCTGGGGGCGTCGGGTATTAAAACAGCAAACAAGGATGAATTTCTCGCCCAATTAAATCAGGTCATGCAAAGTTTTGCTGACTCCAGGCCTACCGCGGTCAACCTTTTTCAAGCTATCAACAGGATTAAAAAAGCTACCAGGGGAGACGGCGTTACTGAAATAAAAAATTCGCTTATAAATGAAGCAAAGCGAATTCACCAGGAAGAAATAACCGCAACCATGCAGCTCAGCCAGCTGGGAGCCGAGCTTATCAAGGATGGTTTCACCCTGCTTACTCATTGTAACGCCGGTCCTTTAGCCACCGCCGGCTATGGCACTGCCCTGGGTGTAATCAAAGCTGCTAAAGAGCAAGGAAAGAGAGTGAGCGTCTTTGCCACGGAAACCCGTCCCCTTCTCCAGGGAGCCAGGCTCACTACCTGGGAACTAAGACAAGAGGGTATCCCTGTAACTTTGATTACCGATTCCATGGCTGGCTATTTTATGCATCAGAAGAAGATAGACTGTGTCATTGTTGGCGCCGACAGGATTGCCGCCAATGGCGATGTCGCCAATAAAATCGGCACCTATACTCTGGCAGTACTGGCTAAAGAAAGTAAAATCCCCTTTTATGTCGCTGCTCCTACAAGCACTATTGACCTTTCCTTAAGCTCGGGAGACAAAATCCCAATTGAAGAGCGAAGCCCTGAGGAGGTAACTCATATCCAGGGAGTACCCATTGCTCCCGAAGGCATAAGAGCAGCTAATCCCGCCTTCGACGTCACTTCCCATAGTTATATAACTGCCATAATCACCGAGAAGGGCATAATAAGGGAGCCTTATGGAAAGGAGTTGCTAAACATAGCAAAGTGATCCTAGAGGAGAGAAGGCTAAAACTCTAAAGTCTTGCAATCATTGCAGTTTTCCCAAATTATCCTACAATTGAGGATGAGAGAAGAATAGTAAAAGGAAGTTGAAGCAAAAAACGGATGGAGTCTTTGAGGGTTATCTCGGCTCCATCCTCGACCCCAGACTTCGCCAGCGCCTCCTCCACCAATTCTGGCAAGAGGTTACGAAGTGAAAATAATGTGGGCAAAGCCAGGGATGGACTACAGAAAGATTAA
>CAYYUO010000091.1:0-2421 GCA_964474965.1 uncultured Dehalococcoidales bacterium | reverse complement strand
TGCGACAAGGACGCTTAGCCAGCAAAAAATAAGACGCCCCGAGTAACCTCACATCCTTCGCCTGCCATCGTCCAGCCTGGCCTTTAGCTTACCCTGTGCTGGCCACTACCTGCACTTTCAGCTTACACCAAACCCAACTCTTATGCCAGGTCCCTGCTCGGCTACTCGGGACTAACTTTCATATTAGCACATATATAACGCAGTTGTCAAGTCTTCGTATGTACTAGGAAGTTAGTACCACGTTCTCGCCAGAACACCACCGAAGTGGAATTGAAATCACTTTAGGGACTTGGTGCGGAGGGAGGGCGGAGTGAAGGCGAATACGCAGCAAAAGGTTCTTTTAACATAGATGTTCAGGCTCTGCAGCGACGTGATCCGCCGATTGTTATTCTTGCTCGTTGCCACGAATTACCTCCCAAACTTCGCCACGACCGCCCGCTTTGTGAATCCTAGAGCTTTTCTAAGATTTTATGGTACTCATCCACACTGATGCCCATATCACGCAGTATCTTACGTAGTAATGGGCGCACGATGACCTGCGCACCGTGATCCGGGATAACGATTATCCGCCCTTCATAGTTTTGAAAGTATTATGACTCCCCTGGCAACGCTACCAATCAAAACCACAGCTTTCCGCTACCTTTTTTAGTTCTCCATAAGTAACCAGGCGGAGCTTGGTCAAGCCAATACCTCAACGCGCCACGTGCCGACGAAATCGGGAAGTGGTTCTTCAGGCGAGGCCGTCTTGAGGTATGCAGTTATAGCTTCACGAACATTAGATTCGAGGGTAGGCAAATCTGGTGCCTGGGTATAGCAGCCCGGAAGCTCAACGACTTCGCCAACCAGCCATTTGCTTTCGGGGTCCCTTTCCACCACTATAGTATATGAATTTTTCATTTGAACCTTCGGCTAAAATTCTATTATTAAACGCTAGTTTAGTAATTTTTTCCTTATTAAACAAAATGCTTGTTTTGTTTAATAATAGCACTGGCGAGGATAGTTAGCAAGCCTTTATAGTTCTCCGGAATTCCAGCGACACCATCCTTCACATTGTGAAGGATCAGGCCTGCTACAAATCAGGCATTATGTCCCCAGAATACCAACGCTGATACAGATTGATTTTTATCGAACTGGTATCTATCGCTTCAAATCCTGTTAAAGACTATGCTACACTTATTAATGAGCGGCAGGGTCAAGGTTAAGTAACTGGGCCCCGCCCAGGAAAGAGATGGAAAAGGAGATAATCTTTCTGGTAGAGGAAGCCCCGGAAGGCGGTTATACCGCCAGGGCACTCGGACATGACATCTTTACCGAAGCCGATTCCTTTGCAGAACTGAAAAAGATGGTGCAGGATGCCATGCAGTGCCATTTTGAGGCCGAAGAGATGCCCCGGCTCATCCGCCTGCACATGGTAAAGGACGAGGTAATCGCCGTATGAAGCTCCCCAGGGACATGGGCGGTGAGGAACTCGCTGCCCTCCTGGGCAGGTACGGCTATAAGATAACTCGCCAGACCGGTAGCCATATGCGGCTCACATCCACCTCTAAAGGCTTTGAACATCACATCACCATTCCCAGACACAAACCTCTCAGAGTCGGCACCTTGAGCAGTATCGTGAATGAGATTGCTGATTACCTTGAAATAGAGCGTCAAAAACTGCTCAGAGAGCTGTTTAGGTAAACGAACCCTAACCCAATTCCAGGGACACCAATACCAATCAGACCTACATCACAAATCAGGTATTACGTCCCCAGAATAATTGGACTGCATCCACTAGTTGGCTTATGGTATATTGAAAGGGAAGGAAAAGCCATGTCAGGAGGGTCCAGAAGGATGTCACGAAAAGATACCGGCCAGCACTCGATTCGACGCAAAAAACCGAAAGCAAGACAAACGAGGATGGGGTCGACAAAAAAGAAGTTGCTAATCGGGTTAGGTGTGGTTATTGCCGTCGTCCTCATAGTAGTAATAGCCACAATCCCTGAAAAGCCGAAAACCTACTCAGCACCGCCACCAATGACAATCGACACGAGCAAACAATACACTGCTACCATTGAAACGGAAAAGGGAAATCTGGTGCTGGAGCTGTTTGCCAGTGATGTTCCGATGACAGTCAACAACTTCGTATTCCTCGCGCGCGATGGGTTCTATGATGGCCTTACATTTCACCGCGTTGTACCTGACTTCGTGGTTCAGGGTGGATGCCCTATTGGCGACGGGACCGGTGGTCCTGGTTACCGATTTGACGATGAAATCACCGAGCATACCCATGTTGCCGGTGCGCTATCAATGGCTAATTCCGGCTCCAATACCAATGGCTCCCAGTTTTTCATTACCTATACCCCTCAGCACCACCTCGATGGGGACCACTCGGTATTTGGTCAGCTAGTAGAGGGAATGGATGTGCTGGAAAGAATTGAG
>CAYYUO010000090.1:0-2465 GCA_964474965.1 uncultured Dehalococcoidales bacterium | reverse complement strand
AGCATCTGAGAAAATTTCTTCTCCGTTATCAGAATTTCCGAGTCGGAGTCTCGCAACAAAGAATCAAGTTCAGGAGCCTTAAGCGCAGTGCTGAGCAACACAGCTACGCCCCCACCTTTAGCCACCCCGAAATAATTGATAACCCACTCGGGGCTATGGCACATTAAGATAGCCACATGACTACCCTTTTTCATCCCCAGCTCTAGCAGAGCGTTGGCTACTTTGTTAGAAGCCTCATCCAGTTCCCCGTAAGTAACCCTCTGAGCACCAAGAACAATGGCCTCTTTACATGATATTTCCCTGGCAGTACTCTCTAGAGCCTCTTTAATACTCATCTTTGCCTCCGGAAAATCCTTGTGAAACTATATTGTGATAAAGTATATCGCAGTAAAAAGTATATCGCAATAAGAGGTATATCACAAGCCCCTGCTATGGTGGTTGCGGGGAGTATCAAAATAAGATTGCTTCGCAATGAGGAGAAACCGAGGTACCGCTAATGTGCTGGACGAGTACAAGCCATTGACAAATTTGGGAAGTCATCCATTAATTTAGAAAGAGGAGATTGTCCTCAGCACAACTGAGGTTTCAATCTGCCTCTCAGGGATGCTCCAATATGTCCGCAAGAGCCTATCCTTTTCCCTGGGTGACACCAGTTTGAAGCCATGTTTCTCATAGAATCGAATAGCCCAGGTGGCATCAGCCCAGGTCCCTACCAGAATTTCCGGAGTCTCAGCCAGGCCCAAGAGATATTCAAGCAGTCTCGTGCCAGTTCCCCTTCTCTGGCATTCCTGAAGCACATAAGCATGCCTGATCAGGGTGATATCCTTAAGAGGAGCTTGAATCCCTGTCACTCCAAGCAAATGCCCGCCTTCCACCCACCCAAAGAATCGTACGCCAGCTTCAATTTCTCCTTTTAATTCCCTGGCCGACATATATGGTTCCTTCCATCTATCATCCGGGATTACTCCCTTGTAAGCTTGCGCAGCATCATTTATGACCTCGAGTATAGCATCGAAATCTGAAGGCAATAGGCTGCGAATCATTTTGCTTGAAACAGGGAGTAGTGAATTACACGTTTCTCAGCTAATGTTACGGCTTCCGCGGTAGTTGTGGTGGTGGTTGTTGTTGAGCCTGTATGGCAATTACTTCGCTTCCGGCTTCAAATAACTCCGACTTGATTTCGTGTACCAGGCCCCAGGACCGCGCTTCCTCGGGATTCAAAGTTATCCTCTCTAGCATGGCATCAGTAACATCTTTGGCGCTTTTACCCGTATTGGCCGCGATTACCTTGGCAATATTCTCCATATCAATCCTCAATCCTTTTAACCTTTCCTCCAGTAGTTTCTCATCTAAATTCTGCTCCCCCCTAAACTGTGCGCTAACGCCATGAAATAAAAATCTCGCTTGGGGTACTGATAGCCTCTTCGAACCGGCACAGTATATGACAATGCCTATTGAGTCCACGCTGCCGAAATTGTGCGTAGTTATGGAAGCAGGTAACCCCTTCAAATAATTATATGCGCTTAAACCATGGAGAACAGAGCCACCAGGCGAAGAGATAAGGATGATGAACTCGTTTGCCCCTTGCCTCATTTTCTGGTCGACGGAATTCATCAGAGCATTGACAGTGGCATCAATCACCGGGGCGAAGAATCTAATTACAACTGGTTTCGTAGCCATATCTTATCCTCCTCAAAATAATACAGACATTGCCCAATGTGTTACGGATGTGAGAGGTCAGAGCGACAAAAGCCGATAGCTGGAACTTCATATGCCCTGCTATCGCAAGTCAGACAAATCACTCTGTGAACCTCCCATTATCTTTCGATGTTGAAAGCTTGTGCACATTTTTCTCCAGCCATCCTATCCTTTCCACTTCCCTTATGTCAAATTCGGGAATATAAGGTTTAATATCCAGGAGGGGGGTCCCATCTACAATGTCCACATCTTGAATATGGAGCATATTCCCTTCAACCCTGACAAGGCAAACTACCGAAATGCCAATAGGGTTGGGTCTACTCGGACCTCGCATGGCAAAGACTCCGTGCTTTTCGTTATCCATAAAGGGCTTCGCTATAGATGTCGCCCCTTTGGATAAGTGGAAATGGTATAGCAAAATAATGTGAGAAAAACCTTCAATATCCTTCAGGCCTTCAGCATATTCGGGGAATATCTCGACTGTCCCTCTGGTACCTTTAGCACCTGCAGGCTGTATAGGTGTCCCTTTAGGTTCCTTGAACGGAGAATGAATAACTCCTATTGGCTTGTACTTGATTTCATTCATGCCTTCGCCCTTTTGCATATGCGGGCCTCAGCGTTGTTCCTCAGATAAAGCAAGGAACATTATTTCCGTAAGGCTCGTCTAATTTTAACACACAGTACAGGTTTAATGAGTTGGAAAAGGATAGCGACAAGGCAAGATTAATAGTGGGGAGTTTTGCTATACTATAAATAGGGATTAGCTT
>CAYYUO010000089.1:0-2501 GCA_964474965.1 uncultured Dehalococcoidales bacterium | reverse complement strand
CTTCAAGAGCTTTAGCGTCCTGTGTTGCTTCGCCCAAACCAATGCTAAGCACAATCTTTTCCAACTTGGGTAGTTGCATTATGTTATTATATCCAAGCCTAGCTTTAAGCTGAGGAGTCACTTCGTTCAAATATATTTCCTCCAAGCGAGATTTCACAATCAAACTCCTTAGTCAATCACCTCTCGACATGAATTGCAAATCCGCACTCTTTTGCCATCGGCCAGAGAGCGGAAACTGATGCGCGTAGGTCTGCCACACTTATCGCACAATAACATTACGTTGGATATATGGATTGGAGCTTCAAGATCAATTATGCCAGCTTGTCGGGCAGCCTTGCCGGCCCGAGAGTGGCGCTTAATCATATTCAGTCCCTCCACTATCACCCTATCTTCGTTGGGAATGGCACGGCGGACCTTTCCCCTTTTTCCCCTGTCCTTGCCAGCAATTATGATGACAGTATCGTTTTTCCTGATTTTCATTCTAAAGAACCTCTGGGGCTAAGGATATTATCTTGGCAAAGTTCTTATCTCTAAGTTCTCGGGCTACAGGACCAAAGATGCGACTGCCTTTAGGATTGTTTTTATCGCCAAGAACGACTGCGGCATTCTCATCAAATCTGATATAGGAACCATCAGAGCGACGGTAAGGCTTAGCCACACGTACAACCACAGCTCGCACTACCTCTCCCTCTTTCACCATCCCATGGGGCACCGCTCGCTTCACCGTGGCTACAATGATGTCGCCTATTCGGGCATATTTTCTTGCCCCAATAGACACATTAATGCACATAATTTGCTTAGCCCCGGTATTATCGGCTATCTTAAGTCTGGTATAAGTCTGAATCATTTCTTTTTCTTTGGTCTGGTTTTGACTATTTCCTTCTTAGATATTATCTCCGTTACCCGCCAACTCTTTTCCTTAGACAAAGGGCGGGTCTCGACAATTTTCACTTTGTCCCCAATTTTACAGGCATTATTTCCGTCATGAGCCTTATATTTCTGGGTACCTCTGATAGCTTTTTTATAAAGTGGATGGACTTTCCTCGTTTCCACAGCCACCACCACGGTTTTATCCATTTTATCACTCACCACCACGCCCTCTCTAACCTTTTTTTTCCCGAGATAACTCATCCTATGCCAAGCTCCCTTTCCCTTAAAATAGTCTTGATTTTAGCAATCCTTCTCCTCACTTCAGGAATCTCCCGATGATTCCCCAACTGTCTAGTGGCCAAGCGAAAACGGAGGTTAAAAAGTTCCTCATGAGCTTCTTCGAGCTTCGCTAATAGCTCTTCATTGTTTAGAGTGCGTATTTCGCTAGCTTTCAACTTTCTGCCTTTCCTTCGTGACAAAACTAGTAGCGATAGGAAGCTTAGAAGAGGCGAGATGGGCTGCCTCCGAAGCCATTTCCTCACTTACACCAGCCAATTCAAATAGCATTCTGCCTCTCTTAACTACGGCTACCCAGTGCTCAGGAGCGCCTTTCCCACTACCCATCCTTGTCTCTGCAGGTTTCTTGGTCACAACTTTGTCAGGGAATATTCGTATCCATACTTTACCCCCACGATGCAAGTGGCGTACGAATACACGCCGGGCCGCTTCGATTTGCCGCGCTGTTATCCATGCGGATTCCTCAGCCCTCATGCCAAAGTCACCAAAAACAATGGTAGCCCCGCTCTGAGCGCTGCCTTTTAGTCTTCCCCTATGTACCTTCCGATACTTCACTCGTTTCGGCTGTAGCACTTTTCTCCTTCACTTCAGGCATAATATCGCCTTTATAAATCCATACTTTTACCCCAATACGCCCCATTACAGTATGGGCTTCAACAAGACCGTAATCAATATCGGCACGTAATTTATGCAATGGCATTTGACCTTGGTGAACCGTCTCAGTCCTGGAAATTTCGAGTCCACCAAGCCTTCCACCACACGTTATCTTTATTCCTTTAGCACCAGCTTGCAAGGTTCGAAAGGCTGCCTGCTTCATAGCCCGGCGGAAAGGGATTCTCTCTTCAAGCCGCTCAGCTATACTCCGAGCTACCAGAGAAGCCTCAAGCTCAGGGTGTTCAACCTCTCTAATAGTCAATCTGATTTTATCCCCACTGACCTTCTCCAGTTCTGATTTCAGTGCTTCCACATTTTGTCCCCCACGGCCAATCAAGATACCAGGGCGAGCTGAGTAAAGAGTTAAATATACCTCGTCTCCCGGACGTTCAATTTCCAGCCGAGCAACAGCTCCTCCAGAACATTTTTGCTCCACAACCTCCCGTAGCCTTAAATCGTCTAACAAAAACCGAGCATAGTTCTTCTCAGCATACCACCTAGCTCGCCAATCCCGGTTGACACCTAACCTGAAACCGTAAGGATGAACTTTTTGTCCCAAAACTATTCCTCCTCTTCAGTAACGAAAACTGTAATATTGCTAGCCCGTTTTAAGATAGGACTCACTCTCCCTCTCGACTGAGGGCGGAATCTCTTCAAGGTATGCCCTTTATCAGCAAATA
>CAYYUO010000088.1:0-2515 GCA_964474965.1 uncultured Dehalococcoidales bacterium | reverse complement strand
GTCCCCTACCGCCGGATTGACGGATAAATCTCCCTTCAGATTCCACAGGAATGGTAACTGTTTCCTTATAAGCTACCTGAGGTTTACCAGCATTGACCCTTACACCATATTCGCGAAATACACGCTCCATTAACACCTCGAGATGAAGTTCACCCATCCCTGAAATCAAAGTTTGACCTATTTCTTTGTCACGGTAAACTTTGAAGGTGGGGTCCTCCATAGCAAGTTTAGCCAAGGAATCATCCAACTTGTCCTGGTCGACCTTACTTTTGGCTTCAACAGCCATGGAAAGCACCGGCTCAGCAAATCGTATGGGCTCGAAAAGGACTGGTCGTGCGGGCTCGCAAAGGGTATCACCTGTGGATGTCATCCTAAGCCCCAGACTAGCTACAATGCTCCCGGTCTCAGCGTGGCCCACCTCCTCGCGGTGATCGGCGTGCATAACATATAGTTTTCCCAACCTTTCTTTCCTATCTATGGTAGAGTTCAAGACTTGTGCCCCTGCCTTTACCCTGCCTGAGTATACCCGTAAGTAGACCAGTCTGCCCATAAATGGGTCAGAAACCGTTTTAAATGCCAACGCTGAAAATGGCTCATCATCATTCGCCAAACGGAGGATTTGCTCTCCACCTTTAGGATCTGTAGCCGAGATGGCAGGAACATCTAACGGCGAGGGGAGGTAATCCACAATAGCATCAAGCAATAACTGGATGCCTCTATCTCTCAAGGCACTGCCACAAAGGACAGGCACAATGCAGTTAGAAATGGTCAGCCTCCTTATAGCTGCCTTAATTTGAGAGGCAGAGATGTCTTGTCCATTGAGATAGAGCAGCATAATCTGCTCATCAAGTTCGGCTAAGTTCTCAACTAATACTTGTCGATGCTTGGTCAGCAAAGCCTCACTGCCCTCTTCAATTGAAACTGAATTAGAATCGTCCGGGGAAGCAATGACTTTGTTTTCCACAAGGTCGATGATGCCTCGAAAGTCCTTTTCACTTCCTATGGGAAGCTGTATAGGCAATGCCTTGATTCGCAATCTGTCGTTAATCATGGTCACCGTGTGATTAAAATCAGCGCCAATCCTGTCCATTTTGTTAATAAAGCAAATCCTGGCCACGCCGTATTTATCTGCCTGGCGCCACACAGCCTCTGATTGAGCTTCCACTCCAGCTACACCATCGAAAATCACGACACCACCATCTAACACACGGAGGCTACGCTCCACCTCAGCGGTGAAATCTACATGCCCAGGTGTGTCTATGATGTTTATACAATGTTCACGCCAGTGACAAGTGGTAGCCGCTGAAGTAATGGTAATACCTCGTTCTCTCTCCTGCTCCATCCAATCCATTACCGCAGTTCCCTCGTCTACTCTTCCGACCTTGTAAGTACGCCTTGTGTGATGTAATATCATTTCCGTAGCCGTGGTCTTACCAGCATCTATATGAGCGATGATCCCTATATTCCGTATTTTTTCCAAAGGGAATATCCGCGACATGAGCTTATCCTTTACCTCAAGTACTGCTTTTAACACGACTTCTCACCAGCGATAGTGAGCAAAGGCTTTGTTAGCCTCTGCCATCTTGTGAAGATCATCACGTTTCTTGATTGCTGCCCCCCGCCCATTAACAGCATCGATAAACTCGCTTGCCAGCTTTTCTTCCATAGATTTGCCACTACGAGCTCGCGCTGAAGCAATGAGCCATCTCATGGCAAGAGCGCGCCCCCGCTCTTCTCCCACCTCCATAGGAACCTGGTAGGTAGCCCCACCAACACGGCGTGATTTAACCATGAGCAGCGGCGCAGCATTTTTAATTGCCCGCTCTAAGGCTTCTCCAGGACCACTGTTCACTTGCTGAGCAGTGAGTTGCAAGGCATTATAGACAATGCGCTCGGCTGTAGCTTTTTGCCCTCGTAGCATAAGCCTATTAATAAATTTAGCCACCATGATGCTGTTATATTTAGCATCGGGTGGTGGTATTCTTTTTACTACTTTTCTAGTTCCTCTTGGCATTTGACATCCTTGCTATTTCGGCGCTTTAGCCCCGTATCTGCTGCGACCTTGCTTGCGACCAGCTACCCCTTCAGTATCCAAGGTTCCACGGATAATATGATAGCGAATTCCAGGAACGTCCTTAACTCGGCCACCACGAAGCAAGACTACCGAGTGTTCCTGTAAATTATGCCCTTCGCCAGGAATATAAGCGGTTACTTCCATACCGTTGGTCAGCCTAACGCGGGCAACTTTACGCAATGCCGAATTGGGCTTCTTCGGTGTAACCGTCTTTACCAAGACGCATACACCTCTTTTTTGAGGCGATCCTTGAGCCCATCTAATTTCACCTTTCATCGTATTCCGGATGTAATGCAATGCTGGGACATCACTTTTCTTTCCCAGCTTCCGTCGTCCTTTACGAACAAGCTGATTAACTGTTGGCATTCCTATATTCCCCTATTTTGGGCAATCAAAAAGCCGTCTGGTTACATGCCGTCTACTCTAGGAAAATTTGCTCGG
>CAYYUO010000087.1:0-2537 GCA_964474965.1 uncultured Dehalococcoidales bacterium | reverse complement strand
AGGAATAATCTAAGGCATGAAGCATGGACTCATGAGCTGTCCTATAAAGTTTGTGTCTGGCAGCCCGATGCCCTTTGGTCAACTCAAGCACCTTTTTATGTCGTCTGTGGGTGACTTTTCCACTCCTGGCTCGTGGCAAGTTCTTCCTCCTTTAACCCTTGGGTGTTATTTTTTCTTCAGCGATAAAATAAACTACTCCCTACATTATTTGTAGGGTAAAAGCCTCCTGATCCTCTTTTTATCCGCTGAGGAGACCGGTATCATTTCATCGAAGAGGCGCTTAGTTCTAGGAGCCTTTTTTCGCCTCAAATGGCTCTTGCCGCATTTAGTGCGCATCAGCTTGCCGCTACCTGTTATATTAAAACGGCTCTTTGCCCCTTTATGGGTTTTAAGTTTTGGCATCTGTTCCTGTCTCCTTAGATTTCTTCTGGGGAACTGGGGATAAGACCAAGGCTATACTTCTCTCGGCATTAACGGAGCTACTTACCACGGCTAATTCCTTGGAGGCTTCAGCTACTTTACGCAGCACATTCCAACCTAGTTCAGGATAAATAACTTCGCGTCCTCTAAACCTTAGAAATAACCGTACTTTATTACCCTCCTCCAATAATTTCTTCGTGGTCTTAATTTTTGCCTGTAAATCATGCTCTTCTATCTTGGGTCTTAAACGGACCTCCCTGAGTAAGCCAACTCTTTGGCCTCTCTTCGCCTTGCGTTCCTTTTTAGTTTGCTCATACTTGTATTTACCATAATCAAGAAGCCGGCATACTGGCGGAGTCATCGTTGATGCTACCTGCACCAAATCGAGGCCGCGCTCATAAGCAATTTGCAATGCTTTCTGTAGAGGCACCACGCCCAGCTGTTCCCCATCTTCCCCTATGAGACGAACTTCTCTGGCTCTGATTCTTCTATTGGTTAATAATTCCTTAACTATGCTAGTTCTACCCCCTGGAACAATATTTAAGACTTGGCCTCTATAGCTGCCATTATCCTGCTCTCAACTTGTACCAGAGTTTCTAAGCCCAGATCCTCGCCACTTCTTAAGCGAAGTGACGCACTGGATGAAGCCATTTCTTTATCGCCAACTATAAGCATATATGGGACTTTCTCCAGCTGGGCTTCTCTTATTTTCAAATTCATCCTCTCAGAGCGGTCGTCAACCCGAACTCGGATACCTTTATTTTTTAAATCGCCCTCCATCTTATGTGCATAGCCAACATGGCGATCTGCTATGGGAATTATTACGGTTTGAACCGGCGATAACCATACCGGGAAGACACCACCATAATGCTCTGTGAGACAAGCTAAAAAACGCTCCATGCTACCTAAAACTGTGCGATGTATCATCACCACACTATGCTCCAAGCCATCTTCACCAATATAACAGACATTAAAGCGTTGTGGCAAATTGAAATCAACCTGGATGGTAGGACCTTGCCAAACATGCCCTAAAGCATCCTTAAGTTTAATATCAATTTTAGGCCCGTAGAAAACTCCCTCGCCAGGATCCACCTCATAATGCAAGTTAAGTCTCTCTAAAACGTGTCTCAAGGATTCCGTGGCTTCCTCCCACATTTCAACTGTGCCGGCATATTTCTCAGGACGCGTTGATAACAACACCTCATACTCATCAAAGCCAAAGCTAGACATCATGAATTGTGCCAGGCTCAGAACCCCTAGTACTTCTTCTTCAACCTGGTCAGGTCGGCAAAAAATATGAGCATCATCCTGAGTAAATCCTCTGACCCTGGCAAGCCCATATAATACACCAGTTCGCTCATACCTATATACCGTGCCTAATTCGGCATATCTCAGAGGCAAATTACGATAACTGCGCAATTGGCTTTTATAAATCAAGATATGGCCCAAGCAATTCATAGGCCTTAGCAGATATTGCTGTCCCTCAATTTCCATCGGTGAGAACAGATAATCCCGATAGAATTCCCAATGCCCGCTAGTTTTCCACAAATCTAGCTTGGCAATGTGGGGAGTGTAAACGATGTCATAGCCCCGCTTGATGTGCTCTGCCTTCCAGAAGTCCTCGATGATTTGTCGAATCAAAGCACCTCTGGGGTGCCAGCAAATTAAGCCAGGACCAATTTCCTCGTGAGTACTGAAGAGGTCAAGTTCTTTGCCCAGCTTCCTATGGTCGCGCTTAGTGGCTTCAGCTTGCCGCGATAAATAATCGTCAAGCTCCTCTTGGCTCTCAAAAGCCACACCATAAATTCTTTGTAGCATGGGCCGCTTTTCATCACCCCGCCAGTATGCTCCAGCTAGATGAGTAAGCTTAAATGCCTTTACCTCACCCGTAGAGGCGAGATGTGGACCACGACACAAATCGGTGAAAGACCCCTGCTTATAGATAGTTACAGTAGTGTCGGCGATTTCGTCGATAAGCTCCAATTTATAAGGCTGGGTAGCAAAGAGCTTACGCGCTTCATCTTTACTCATTTCCTCCGTAACAAAAGGTAAATTCTCACTGATAATCTCCCTCATCTTGTTCTCAATTACAGGCAAGTCTTCCGGCGTTAACGGGC
>CAYYUO010000086.1:0-2585 GCA_964474965.1 uncultured Dehalococcoidales bacterium | reverse complement strand
TGACGGTTAAAGAGGACATGGAAAAAGCCAAGCCCATGGACCGGCTCATCTGTGGAGACGTGGGCTACGGCAAGACTGAGATAGCCTTGCGGGCTGCCTTTAAGGCGGTTATGGATAATAAACAGGTAGCTATTCTGGTACCGACTACCGTGCTGGCTCAGCAGCATTTCATCACCTTTACCGAGAGGTTGCAAACTTTTCCCTTGAGAGTGGAGATGCTGAGCCGCTTTTGTCCGCCGGAAAAAGAAAGGAAAATTCTGGAAGGCTTAGCCAACGGCACTGTAGATATATGCATTGGCACTCATCGTCTGTTGCAAAAAGACGTCATATTCAAAGACCTGGGAGTGGTGATAATCGACGAGGAGCAGCAATTCGGCGTGGTGCAGAAGGAAAAACTCAGGCAGATAAGGAGGGAGGTGGACACACTGGCTCTTAGCGCTACTCCTATCCCGCGCACCCTCCACATGTCTCTAACCGGAATCAGGGATATGAGCATCGTGGAGACGCCTCCCGAAGAACGCCTGTCTGTCCAGACCTACGTCGGGGCTTATGATGCCGCACTGGTCAGGCAGGTGATATTGAGAGAACTGGAGAGGAATGGTCAGGTCTTCTTTGTCCATAACCGCGTTCAGAGCATTGCCTGGGCTGCCAGCAAATTACAGGATTTAGTGCCCGAAGCTCGAATAGCCATAGCTCATGGGCGAATGCCTGAAGAGCAATTGGAAAAGGTGATGACGGATTTTATCGCTGGCAAGTATGACATCCTGGTGACCACCACTATTATCCAGTTAGGTCTGGATATGCCTAATGTTAATACGCTGATTATTGACCGGGCTGACAGGTTCGGCCTGGCTCAGCTTTATCAGTTGAGGGGCAGGGTGGGTCGCGGTATCAACCAGGCTTATGCTTATTTCTTCTTCGACGAGGGGGGGCAGCTGACCCCCCAGGCTCATAAGAGGCTCAGGACTATCTTCGAGGCTACCGAGCTGGGTTCGGGATTCGGTATTGCTATGAAAGACCTGGAAATTCGGGGGGCGGGCAATCTTTTAGGTGTCAAGCAAAGCGGTCATATCACTGCCCTGGGCTTTGACCTTTATTGCCAGTTGCTGGCTGAGGCGGTGGAGGAGTTAAAAGAAAAGCAAACTGGCGAAGCGAGGAAGAGCGTAATTGCCGGGGAAGCGAAGGAATTGCCCAGCATAGCTCTGCCCTTAGACGCCCACATACCGGAGGAGTATGTTCCCAATCTAAATACTAGATTGAGCCTTTACCACAGGCTGGCCAGGGTGGAGCATATCGAGGAAGTAGAGGACGTGGCCCGAGAATTCAAAGATAGATTCGGTCCCTTACCTGGGCCTTTGGAAAATCTTCTTTACATTGTGAAAATCAAGGTTCTGGCTGCGAGGGCTGAGGTAAGCTCTGTTTCCACGCAGGGAAGGCAAATTGTAATAAAGCCCCACGAAACTGTCATTGCGAGCGTAGCGAAGCAATCTCAAATCAAAGGCTACGATGGCGCGGTTAAAATTGGCGCCACGCAAATCAAGTTAGACACCAGGCTCTTGGGGAACAGATGGACAGAGGTGCTGGAGGAGATACTAAGGTCTAATTGCACCTAAACCCACTTGAAAGCTATTTATATTTCTGAGTTCAGCAAGTTGCTGAGCAGAGAGTATGTGGAGCAGCACTTTCTCCTTCCTGATAGGATTGCCGATTATCTCATGGCCATAAACATGGTTATAAGTGGGGCTGTCAACAAAGAAGTCAATGCTGAAAGCATAATCAGCTTTTCTCCCTGGTTCAACTTGAGCAAGCGGAAGAGGGTCCAATCTTTGTAGTTGCCTGATTGATTAGGCACAATCCTACATTTTTGTCCTGGCTTTCACTGCCCTCTTACCATTTTTCTTAACAGAGAAGTCGCTTTGCCTGGGGAACTAACGCTGAATCTAGCTACCGAAGCGCCAAACCCCACCCTTATGGACCACGCCGTAGAAGGGAGGACCTTGAAAGTATCCTCATCGGTCCAATCATCGCCCAGCGCCAATATAAAGTCCCAGTTCTCTCTCGAAATCCATCTCGAAGCCGCGCGCCCCTTATTTATGCCGGTGTTTTTCACCTCCACTACCTTACTTCCTACCAACAGCTGAAGGTTTAAATTGGCAATTGTATTTGAGAGATTGTTGATCAGCTCCCGGGCTCGAAGCTCACCTAGCCTGGGGTCAGCTTTTCTATAATGCCAGACAAGGGAGAACTCTTTTTCTTCAATGAAGGAGCCCGGGGTTCTATCCACCCATGACTCGAGTATCGGATATATCTCTTCTTTCCACTCACTTGTCAGGGTTTCTATCATTTCCCATCCTCCACCCTTTTCTTTTATCCACGCGCCATGTTCAGCCACCAAACCAACATTGAGACCGCCGAACCACCCCTCCAGGGTATCTTTAGCGCATCCACTTATGAGCACTACTTCATTCCCAGGATTCTTGGTAAGCTTTTCAAGCAATCTCAGGAGCTTGGCTCCAGGCATTGCTTCCACTGGTTTGGGTGAAAAAGGGACAAGTGTGCCATCATAATCCAATAGGAGTAATGCT
>CAYYUO010000085.1:0-2630 GCA_964474965.1 uncultured Dehalococcoidales bacterium | reverse complement strand
TGAGCTGCAATATGTCCTTTACTTCGATGAAACTCATTTCCATGTCAAGCTGGGTGAACTCAGGCTGGCGGTCTGCCCGGAGGTCCTCATCCCTGAAGCAACGAGCTATCTGGAAGTACTTGTCAAACCCAGCTACCATGAGAAGTTGTTTGAGCTGCTGTGGAGATTGAGGAAGAGCATAAAACTTGCCGGGATTGATACGACTGGGCACCAGGTAGTCCCGGGCTCCTTCTGGCGTGCTCTTAATCAAGATAGGTGTTTCAATTTCAACGAATCCTTTAGCATCGAGGAAATCACGGATGAACTTTATCACCCTGTGGCGTAACAGAAGATTGTCCTTCATCCTGGGCCTTCTCAGGTACAGGTAGCGGTTTTTGAGGCAAAGCGATTCTTCAACATCTTCATCTTCACTTATGTAAAATGGCGGCGTTTTCGATGGATTAAGGATGACAGCCTCGTTTGCCATGACTTCAATATCTCCGGTAGCCAATTTGGGATTCTTCGTCCCTTCAGGGCGGGGAGCAACTTCTCCGGCAACCTGAATTACATACTCGCTACGGAGCGAACCAGCTACCTGGTATGCCTCCTGTGATACCTGGGGATTGAACACCACCTGCACTATGCCTTCCCGGTCACGCAGGTCAATGAATACCTTCCCGCCATGGTCGCGACGCCGGTGCACCCAGCCAGCTAAAGTTACCTTTTGTCCGGCATGGGTTTTCCTCAGTTCACCACAGTTATAGCTTTTGAGCAAGGATAGTCTCCTTTTCTGGATTGCCCATTATAGCGTATAAACGGGCTTACTTTCAATTGAGTTGATTGAGACCGCTTGTTTATTACCCTGAGCCGTGGTCACGGCTCCGCTAGCTCTTGAAGAACGGCTAACACTTCTCGCTGAGGCACATCACTACGAATTACTACTTTGCCGATATCTTGTAACAGAACCCAGCGAATTGCTTTTTCCTTGGTCTTCTTGTCTAACTCCATAGCTTTTGTTATCTCAGTCAAATCCATGCCAGAAAAGCCCGTGGGCAGGCCGAATTTCTGCAATAGGGCTTGCTGGCGTTCCACTGCCGCTACAGGCAAAAGACCCAATCGCTGACTGAGCTTAGCCGCTCCCACCATGCCAATGGCTACCGCTTCGCCATGAAGAAATCGCTTATACTGAGTAGCAGCCTCCAACCCATGAGCAATGGTATGTCCATAATTTAGAATGGTGCGTTTCCCTTCCCTTTCTTTTTCATCCTGGCTGACAACCTGAGCCTTGATAGCAGCGCTACGGGCAATAGCCTGGGTAATCAACTCCGGTTCCAGTTTTGTCAGCCTATCAACATTGCTCTCCAGAAATTGAACAAATTCCTCATCAAGAATCATGCCATGCTTAATAACTTCAGCCCAGCCTGAGGTCAGCTCACGCTGAGGCAGAGTGGTAAGAGTCTGAGGGTCAGCCAAAACCAGGTTAGGCTGATAGAAGGCACCGATAAGGTTTTTTCCCTCGGGATGATTAACCCCGACCTTACCCCCAACGCTGGCATCAACCATGGCTACCAGACTGGTCGGCACCTGTACCCAGGGCATACCCCGCAAAAATGTGGCAGCGACAAAACCCGCTAAGTCCCCTGCCATACCGCCACCCAGGGCGATGATAATATCGTCTCGCTCCGCCCGATGCTCGACAAGGAAATCATAAATCTTGATAGCATAGTCCATGCTTTTCGTTTCTTCACCCGGCGGCACTACAAAGGAATTAACGGCAAAGCCAGCGTCCTTGAGGATTCCCTCGACTTTGCTGCCGTAGAGAGAAAAGACATTCTCATCGCTAATTACTGTGGCTGTACCGGACAAAGCAGCTTTTTTCATCTTTTCACCCAGCTTGTCCAATAAACCACAGCCAACGAAGACAGGATAACTTTGAGTCGCAGTTTCCACCACGCAAGCGACGTCATTCTTAACCTTTGGCTGCGAGCCTGATTTCCTCTCCCTTGACGGGAGAGAACTAAGGTGAGGGTGAGCGCGACTAAGCAATCTCGAAGCCCTTATTACCTCCTCTGCTACTTCACCGATGCTTAAGCCATCAGTATGGACTGTCCAATCCGCTTTGGCATAGTGAGGCTGCCGGGAGGCTTTAAGCTGCCTGATGCGTTCCAGAGGATTATTAACAGCTAAAAGGGGACGGACTTCCCTATCAGGATTGCTGGCAGCCTCACGGAATAAGCGTTCATAGATTGTCTCTGGTTTAGCCTCCAGGCAAACAATTAACCCGGTTTTGGCCAGCAACTCATAGTTTTGCGGGTCAACTATGGCACCGCCGCCGATAGCTATAACTGTCTGCCTGCGCTGGCAAGCTTTTCTAATCATCTCGCGTTCCAGTTCCCTGAACCTGTCCTCTCCATCCTGACGAAAAATCTCGGCGATAGGCTTGCCAGTTTGTTTAACTATCTCATCATCGGTATCAATAAAATCCCAATTTAATCTCAAGGCTACCTCCATAGCCACCAGAGATTTACCGGTGCCTGAGAAACCTGTAATAATGAGATTGGTTATTCGCCTGTCCAATTTCGTCTAGTTACCTTCGTCAGTATATTGAAAAATCCAGATTAGAGCAAGAACTTGTTGTGTCACTAGATAAT
>CAYYUO010000084.1:0-2698 GCA_964474965.1 uncultured Dehalococcoidales bacterium | reverse complement strand
GGCTGTGATACGACGTATATCGTAAGTTATGAAATGCAAAAAGCAAGAATAAAAATGCAAAATGACAAAGGAAAATTTAAAAATAAGTCCAGTGAGTCCAGCCTTTTTGACTTTTGAATTGTAATTTTAATTTTTGACCTTTGATTTTTGGTTTAATGCTATGTTGACCCAATTCCAAGCGGTAGGACAAGCTCTCTTTACTCAAGGATTGGTTTCTTCCCAGGGAGGTAATCTTAGCGTCAAGCTTGGAGAGCATCTGGTTATTACCCATCGGGGCAGCACTTTGGGCTCCATTCAGGAAGGGGATTTGGTGGAGACGGGGATAAATAAGAACAATCGGGCTACGCCCCTGGCTTCAATCGAGCTGGAAGTTCATCGCTGTATCTATCAAAACACTTCGGCATTGGCAGTGGTTCACGCTCATCCGCCTTACGCTGTTGCCTTGTCCTTCACAGAAAAGGAGATTATACCCTGTGATGTAGAGGGGCGGGCTTTATTATCTAGAGTGCCTGTCTTAGGTACAGAGATGGGAGCGAGGACGGGAGAACTTGCCGGGGAGATAGCCAGGCTGCTAAGTGAGTATAAAGTGGTTTTAGTACGGGGTCACGGAACATTTGCCGTCAGCCAGTTGTTGGAGGAAGCCTATTCCTATACTGTTGCCTTGGAGCAGAGTTGCCGCCTCCTCTACCTGCTCAAGGCTTTAGGGGTAGATCCCCGGGTAACTCCCGTTTAAGAAACTCGGTTATGCCCCGATTATATCGGGGCTTTAGGGGAAACCAGGTAATACCAATCAGGGTATTTAGGATTTCTTCCCAGTATCACTGCGGCGAAGAGCTTTTGTAATTCGGCTGTCGTTTTGCCAATCTTACCCTTGCCTATAGGGCGATGGTCGATTTCCAATATGGGCGCTATGTTGGCTGCCGTCCCGGTAAAGAAACATTCTTCAGCCACATAAAGTTCGCTTCTGTCAACTTGCCTCTCGATTGTGTCTATGCCTAACTCATTTTTAGCTAATTTAATGACCGTGTCCCTGGTGATGCCTACGAGGATGTTATCGGATGACGGAGGAGTTATCAGTTTCCCCCCTGAAACGAGAAAGATGTTCTCACCACTGCCTTCGCAGACATGTCCATCCTGAGTTAGCAATATTGCTTCATCAAAGCCACCTTCCTGGGCCTCGGTTTTAGCCAGAGCGCTATTTACATAAATGCCGCAAATCTTGCCTCGGGGCGGAATCATGGTATCATCCACGCGGCGCCACGATGAGGTGCAGCAGCGAACACCATTATCTATATCAAGGTAAGTAGGGAGTGTGGTCACGACAATTAAGAAATCATCCTCCAGGTTGTGGAGACGGACTCCTACAGTTTCGGAGCTTTTATAGGCTAAAGGCCGGATATATACGTCTTCCTGGTAGCCACTTTTCTCCAGAAGCTCCCTGGTCAACTGGCAAAGCTCATCAATGGAGTAGGGGGGATTTATTTTCAGGATGCGGCAGCCCTCAAGCATTCGCTTATAGTGGTCCTGGATTCTGAAAAGGCAGAATCTTTTCTGCTCGCTATCCCAGTTACCGCGGATGCCCTCGAAGCAAGCGGTGCCGTAGTGGAGGGCATGGGTCAGGATTCCGATTTTGGCTTCGGGTAATGGCACAAATTGCTTGTGGAAAAAGGCATAATCCGCCATGCTTCTCCTTTCTACTCTAGGTAAAGCCAGTCAATTATACTTCGTATTGTAAGCCCAAAACAAGCCCTCTCCGCCATTATAAGACCGCTGCATTCTGACTACTGGCTACTGGCTACTAACTACTGACTACTAGTCTAAATGCCGTTGCCCGTTTTTATCGCCGTTGAGCCATATTTCCTTCGGATTTTGTCTATAGCTTTATCCAGGTTCTCCGGCTTTTCCGTCACGGAATCAAACATAGGTAGTTGTTTCTCCTCGCCAACCAGGCTTGATATTCGAACACCTATGAGGCGTACTGGTTTTTCTTGTTGTGCCAGAGCTTTGGTCAGCAACTGCTGAGCTGTGGCAAAAATAACCTGGGTAACATCGCTGGCTTCTCTTAAGATGACCTGGCGGGTGATCGTCTTAAAGTCGGCGTACCTCAACCTTATGGCTACACATTTTGCTCTTTTATTTTGACTGCGCAGCTCCTGGCAAACCTCCTGGCATAAGCTGTGCAGGTTAGCCTCGAGAAAATTGCGGTCCAGGGTATCGCGGGCAAAAGTGAGCTGCTGGCTAATAGATTTAGCTTCGCCCGGTGCTTCTACCTCACGGTCATCTATTCCCCTGGCATAGCTATGAAGCACTGCTCCGGTTACTCCGAATCGTCTTTTTATCGTGTCTAAAGGAAGTGAGGCTAATTCTCCTATTGTTGTTATCCCCATCTCTTTTAATGCCTGCTCTGTTTTCTTGCCCACCCCCGGTAATTTGGCTACGGGGAGTGGATTGAGGAAAGCCTGTTCCTCCCCTGGAGCTATCTCCAGCAACCCATCGGGCTTACAGAGGTCGGAAGCGATCTTAGCCACTACCTTGCAGGTAGCGATACCCACTGAAGCTGTGATTTCGAGTTCCTTATTTATTCTTTCCTTTATAGCCAGCGCCAGTTTCCGGGGAGAACCATAAGGCTCTTCGCATCCGGTGACATCAAGATAGGCTTCGTCAAGCCCTAAAGGCTCGATATGGGGAGAAAAATCGC
>CAYYUO010000083.1:0-2911 GCA_964474965.1 uncultured Dehalococcoidales bacterium | reverse complement strand
CTTTTCCTGGGGGAAGAGGGTTTCATCTATGTCAAGGAGCATTTTTGTTTCGCCCAGTGGTGAGCCTAGAATTTGTGCCCTGCCGCATTCTTTCCGGTCTTTCTCTTGCTCGGCCTGTATTTTTAATGCCAGCGTGGTACGCGATTGAGTGTCGCCGCTGGGCAGCCCATATGTTTGCGACTCAGTTTCAACAGCAATAATCCCTTGTTTCTGCAACAAGCCTTGTACCTCATCGCAGAGCATCCCTGGATTTAAGCCCCTGTAAGTCTTTTTAATCTGAATTGTCATTTTATTCTCCTGCCGATTATTCTCCTGCCGAATATTATACCACTTTCTTGTCTCGGTTTCGCTGCTAATATGATATAATTTAGAATCTGAAATGAAAAAGGAATTAATGCAAATCTTAGCCTGTCCCGTATGTAAAGGGGATTTGGAACTCAGGGTAGATGAAGAAGAAGGGGAAGAAATAGTCAAGGGTGCCCTTTATTGCTCTAAGTGCAACCATTCCTACCCCATTATAGATACAATTCCCAATTTGTTACCGCCGGAACAGCAAACTTAGCTCAAGGGTTATACGCCACGCCTGTCGTGGGCGATTCCCAAACTTCTACATTCACCAACTTTACGGGAGAGCTGGAAAGACGGGGCTGGAGCGCATCGTATATAGTGGCAGCAATATTCTCGCTGGAGGGGCCAATCTTATCAAGGGGGGGCACATCATTCAGGCAGGTGTGGTCGAATCGAGCTATGATTTCCCTCAGGTGCTGCTTTAGCTGGGCGAAATCGTAGGCCAGGCCAGTCTCATCGAGCCTGGCTGCTTCTAAACGGGCTACTACCTTGAAGCGGTGGCCATGTAGATTTTCACATTTACCATGATAGTTCGGGAGATAATGGGCAGCATCAAAATGCTCTTCCACAAATAGCTGATACATCGGATCCTCCTTTATATTTTCGCACCCCCTTTTGTCCTTCGACATCCTTAGCTAATTGTGCGATGCTCTTGCCCAGCTTGGGATGAACCAAGTCCGGGGCGATTTCCGCTAACGGTATAAGGACGAAAGCCCGGTCGTGCAGGCGGGGGTGCGGGATAGTTAGGTTCCGGGTTTCCATAATCTTGGTGTCATAGAAAAGGATATCTATATCTATAATGCGGGGTGCATTGGGAAAACTGGGAACTCTGCCCATGCCGGTTTCGACGTCTTTAGCGAGATGGAAAAGCTCCTCAGGAGGCAAATCGGTGATAATTCGGCAGACCAAGTTAAGGAACAAGGGCTGCTCTTTATAGCCTACTGGCTCGGTTTCATAGATGGATGACACCTCCTCAAGATTTACTTTTAAAGAAAGCAGTCTCAAAGCCTGGCAGAGGTTTTCTTCCCGTTCTCCCAGGTTTGAACCCAGACCAAGATAGACAATGGTCAATTCGCTTACACGCCTCTCACAATGGCATCGCTCATCTTGCACACGCGTGCCATCTCCTTGACATCGTGTACCCGAACGATATCAGCGCCCTTGGCGATGCCGATGGCTATGGTGGCCGCTGTTCCTTCCAGCCGCTGGTCGTCGGGTGGAATGAATGTCACTTTATTCGACCTTTGTTCAGGAGTTAAATCGAGCACCCAGCCTATAAAAGACTTGCGTGAGCTACCCAGAAGGATGGGCCTGCCCAGCGCCTGAAGTTCCTCCAGGCGTTGCAGAATCTCCAGATTTTGCTCCTGTGTCTTACCGAAACCTATGCCCGGGTCGATGATGATATTCTCCCGGGGCACTCCTGCGTCTAATGCTTGCTCGATGGCTCTTTTCAAATTGGAAATAACCGCAGACATGATGTCGTGGCACGAAGAGCCACGCTGATTACTCATCAAAACAATCGGCACACCCTTTTGAGCTGCTAACTCGGCCAGCCTGGGCTCCTTCTTCAGCCCCCAGATGTCGTTTATCATGTCGGCTCCGGCATCTAAAGCCTGACGAGCTACCTCCAGTTTATAGGTATCCACACTCAGGGGCACCGATATAGTGCGGGCCAGCTTTTCCACAACAGGAATCACCCGTCGTAGTTCTTCGTCTGGTGAAAGTGGCGTTGAGGCGGGACGAGTGGATTCACCGCCGATGTCGATTATGTCTGCCCCCTCGGAGACTAATCGTTTTGCCCGGGCTACGGCTTCTTCCACATCTGCCAGTCCATCACCAGAGAAAGAATCCGGGGAAACATTTATCACGCCCATGACATAAGTTCGCTTGCCCCAGTGAAAGATGCTCCTGCCGCATCGAGTGGAACCCAGCTTACTTGGTTTGTAATCAGGCATGTTATTGATTATAGCAGAAGGAAACGATTAAAATAGGGGGATAATAAGGATGGGCAAGACATTAGCCGAGAAGATTCTAAGCCTTAAATCGCATGGCGAGGCCGAAGCTGGGGACGTCGTGATTGCCGATGTGGATTTGGCTTTTGTCCAGGATACCACTGGCCCCCTGACCATAAGACAGTTTAAGGAAAGCGGTTTTAAAGCTCTGGCCAAGCCGCAGCAAACAGTAATATTTCTGGACCATGCTGCTCCCAGTCCCGCTCAGCAGCTTTCTAATGACCATATTCTTCTGCGCCGCTTCGCTGAGGAAACGGGCTGTCGCATCTACGAGGTAGGCGAAGGCATATGCCACCAGTTGATAGCGGAGCAATTTGCTAAGCCGGGAGACGTTATCATCGGCTCAGACTCTCATACTGTTACTGCTGGTGCTTTAGGAGCTTTTGCCACTGGCATGGGTTCCAGCGATGTTGCCGCAGCCTTAGCCTTGGGTAAGACATGGTTTCGGGTGCCGGAAAGTTTTCTTATCGAACTCAATGGCGTCTTCCCTCGTGGGGTTTATGCCAAGGACTTAATTCTGTATCTCATTGGCCAGATTGGCGCTGATGGTG
>CAYYUO010000082.1:0-2931 GCA_964474965.1 uncultured Dehalococcoidales bacterium | reverse complement strand
CGCTTCGTTCCCCGAGCTACATGGCCACCCAAGTCATAAGCGATAGCAAACATTCCATAGCAAATGCCCATAACAGGGAGACGGCTTTCGTAAATGTAGGGTAAAGGCAAAGGAGCCCCAGAATCGTAAACGCTAGCTGGACCTCCCGAGAGGATAAATCCCCTTGGGTTAAGGGAAGCTATTTTCTCCCAAGGCGTGTCATGAGGCACAAGCTCACAATAGACATTGCATTCCCGTACCCGCCGGGTAATGAGCATACTATATTGAGAGCCAAAGTCGAGCACCACTATAGTTTCACGCTCGCTTGGTGGTAGCTTAGGCTCAACTACAGGTTGCTCGCCGCGTAACTCTTTGGCTAGCCCCAGATAAGTGGAGACTTCGATATCATCGCTGGCAGCAATTCTGTGGCTTTCTGACTTCTTTTTCATTGCAGATTTACGGTGGTGAGTTCATTTAGCTTATCATTGTCTTGAACTATTATCAACCCGAGAGAGGCTAAGCTTTTTCCCACCTGGCAAGGCTTCTCACTCACGGCTAAAGCCTTCCCGAGTTCCTGAATGTGGAAAGGATAAATTCCTACCCCGGATGTCACCATGTTATACTAACGTCGAAAAAGATGGGCCTTTTACAACGAGAAATTGAGAAGGGAGTTAAAATCCTCCAAATGGGTGGGGTAATTGCATTCCCTACCGATACGGTCTATGGCCTGGGGGCTGACGCCTTCAATTCCACAGCCGTGGAAAGGATTTATGAGATAAAAAACCGACCCAAGCATCGGCAACTTCCCTTGCTTATCGCTGATGTAGAGCGATTGACTACTCTGGCCGATCCAATATCAGAAATTGCCTGGTTTTTGGCAAGGCGGTTCTGGCCCGGCGGGTTAACTCTGGTTCTGCCAAAAACAGATTCGTTGCCTGTCTATCCAGCCTCAGGACCCACCATAGCAGTACGAGTTCCCGACCACCCTGTTTGTCTGGCTCTCATTCAACGCCTGGGGAATCCCATAATCGGGACCAGCGCTAATATTAGTGGCCAACCACCGGCTTTGACTGCCGATGAAGTTGGACAACAACTGGGAGGAAAAATCGACTTTATTATCAATGGAGGCAAATGTCCCGGCGGCAAGGAATCCACAGTAGTGGATGTTACCCATGAATCGCCGATAATTTTGCGTCAGGGCACCATGCCTTCGCATGAAATTGACAAAGCTTATAAGGAATACTTGGAGGCAAAGAGTGAAGCGCATTGCTATAGGATGTGACCACCGCGGCCTTGCTTTAAAGAAGCTAATTATGCCCTTTCTGCAAAACGCGGGTCATAGCTATCAAGATTTTGGTTGCTACAGCACCGACCCTGTGGATTATCCTGACATCGCCCAGAAAGTCGGGGAGGCCGTGGCTTCGGGCAATTTCGACCAGGGCATTCTAATATGCAACACTGGCATAGGCATAAGCATAGCTGCCAACAAAATAAAGGGTGTAATGGCAGCTTTATGCTGTGATGTATTTGCAGCACAACGAGCCCGCCAGCACAACGATGCCAACATTCTGTGCCTCAGGGGGGAGAATATAGACACCGAGTCCGCTTTGGAAATCATTAAAACTTTCTTAGCCACGGATTTTGAAGGCGGCAGACACTTACGAAGGGTGAATAAAATAAGGGCTTTAGAAGAAGGCAATAAAGGTAAACTCGCGCCAAGCTAATCCACCCTTGAGCCCACTCCGAAACTGCTTACTGCTTCCCCAGCAACAAGAATCCACTCATTACTGGTTGTTGTCTCGAGTTTAACAGTCTCTGAATAAACTTCACCTTTACCATTCATGAAGTTTATCCCCCCTCCACATACATACCAGCACTCTAAGTAGATCTTAATTTCTGCTTCTGTATCAGAGCTTACCTTTATGGGAACTCTGAATTCTTGCACCAATTCTCTAGCCTCTACCCTTATCATTCCCAAGAATCGTTCAGAATATATAACCTTAGCCTCTTGGACATCGTACTTAGGCATAAATTGCAGTTCCTCATGCGGTGTGTGCGACATATCAAAAATTATGCTTCCAACGTAGGGATAAGGCTCCAGCCCCGGTGTCATGTCAACGGGTGTCGGCGGTTCTGGTCCCAGCTTAACTGTTTCTTCACTCGGTTTATACTTTGCTTCAAGACCAGGGACGCCAACTTTCAGCATCTTGCCATACTCGGTGTCTGTTATCTCAAGGGAGTAATCCTCCGAAAGCCCGCCCCTAAAACTTCCTTCGGCTCCCGGGAATGCATGTGGATGATTAAATATCTCTGCGTATGGTTCCTGAGCAATAGCGACCAAGGGCAGGTAGAGTTCTAGGTCATCGAGGTTTTTTGAGGATTCAATTATGACCTGATAGCAGTAACCGTATCCGGTAAAGGATAAGAAACCACACCAAACTAATAATAATGCAAGGAGAACTAGGACTCCTATAGATCCGAAGTTCTTAACTCCCCTCCTGACCAATGGCGCTCCGCATCCTATTATGCAGAGGATGAATCCTCCCCAAACAAAGTTAAAGATATACTCTAGAAATCCGTTGGGGGTGAAGGAGGGAGGTGGGTAGTTCATGAATGCAATAACAGTGGTATAGCTTACAAAGAGCAAGAAGCTCGATAGAAGTCCTGTCTTCCACGATGAGAAATACCCAAGAAGAAACGCCCAGAGTGGTAGAAGACAAAAGAGCATGCTATGAACTTGAAAGGCGACATAAGCATTGGCAAAGCCAATTGCCAGGGCTATTACCGGTAGGTATATCTTTTTGCTCACAACAACTACCTGCTTTTATTTTACGTAACCCTAGACTAAAAATCAGCGAAATCATCAGGCTATGCAAGTCTTCATCCATTGCCAGCCCTACCTAAAATTAACTCCAGTCGCTATATCTTAAGGTGTTGCGTCTCGGACACACC
>CAYYUO010000081.1:0-3015 GCA_964474965.1 uncultured Dehalococcoidales bacterium | reverse complement strand
CAGCCGGCGTCTTCGAATATCTGGGCTTTCTAAGCTGTACCGGGTCGTCCTGGAACGATTCGACCACCATGTCGATATATTCCGGCGGGCATAGGTCTCCGTATTTCCGCTCCAAAATTGCTCGCACGATTCCACGAGCAGTATCACGTCCCAGTGGTACGTCTTGTCCCAGGTCATCGAAAAGAAGATAAGGAGGGTTATCCTCTCCTGATTTAAGTGGTGTCTCGTAAGCCGTATTAACAATGGGCAGGGCACCATGCCTCTCGAAGAAGCGCAGGCGTTTTATGTTCTGTTTCCTTATCTCAGGGTCACGGGATAGTCTGGGATTGTCTGGAAGACACTCGAAGAAAAGGCCGATATTATTTAAATTGAATGCTTCCGTTCTGACGCGCTCATAGAGAGCACTGCCTATGCCGCCGCCTGTCCTGCGCCTGGCGGTAGAAAGGAAATCCATATAGCAGAACTTCAAAATAGCTTCGTGGAATAGTAGAGCGAATCCATCAATACGTCTCCCTGGCCCTTCAGCTATAAAAAGAATAGACCGGAAACGGTATTTCAAGGGATTACGTAGCTGTTTGGGCAATCTCGCTATTTCACGTTTGGATAAAGACGGGAACTGTTCATGGAGAATGTTTTGAACCTGAGCTATTGCCTCCTTATTTGTCGGAGTAACGTCATCGTAAACTCGGCGTATGCGAAACACGTTTTAGCCCCTCTGTGATTCCAGGCTTACATTGTCTTGCCTGGCAGTAAGCTAGCCAACTCCAAGCCATGGATAATCATGTTTACCGCTATAGCTGCCAGCAACAGGCTGAACACTCTGGATAGTGCCTTAAGTCCACCCTTCCCCATAAACCTGACAATCTGGTTACTTGACAGGAGTATAGCCCAGGTAATCAGCATATTCAAGGTGAAGGAGATGAGAACCATATAGAGGGGAAACTGAGTTGCCAGTAGCAAAAGGGTTGTTATGGTCGCCGGGCCTACCGTCAACGGAGTACCGATGGGAACGACCGCCACCATTTCTTCTTTGATGGCTTCCACCATCCTCCCTGTAGTCATATATTTTATGGACAGGATCAACAGGATAAGCCCACCAGCGATGGCAAAGGAGCCCACAGAAATGTCCAATACCTGCAGGATGAGCTGACCCAAAAAGAGGAATACCAGCCCAACAATGGTAGCGGTTACGGTGGCTATGTGAATCATTTTACGGCGCTCTTCCCTCGACATCCCTTCGCTCAGCGAGATGACGAAGGGTAGATTGCCCAAGGCATCGATGACTATAAACAAGGGCACGAAAGTCAATATAAAGCTTTGTAGGAGAGTATGCATTGTGTGAATCATCCCTTCCCGAACGAGTCTCTTCCCTTTGGTTTCACCTCAGCCGCTTTTGCAGGATTAGCTTATCATCCCCGGGCGCATAGAAGTCAGGGATGCGGCAGATTACTTCATAGCCGTGATTGAGATGAAAATGCCTCGTTTTCTCATACGCTGGCGTGGATGATGTCTCGATAATGGCCAGTCTTCCCTTAGCTCTCACGATCGCCTTTTCTGTGGATTCCATGAGGGCGCTGCCTATCCCCCGGCCTTGCCTTTCTCGAGCGACAGCCATCCAGTAGATGTCCCATGTGCCTTCAGTCATGGACGTAGGCCCGTAGCAGATATAACCTGTTACGGTTGAGTCGACCTCGGCAACGAGGATATGATAACCGGAGCCGACTGAGTCCTTAAGGTAGCTGTCAATTACTTCCTCAGCTACCGTCACTTCAGAGGGTTTGAATTCCGGTGTACTGCGCAGTATTTTCGTTATGTTGGGTTTGTCTTTGTGAGTCATAGGGCGAATATCGATTTTCATTGTCTTCCCCATAAAGAGCCAGTTGTACGATTTTCTCTATGAATTGAGTATAGGTCATCCCGGCGGCTTTCGCTTGGCGTACTGCGCCGGAGCCTGGAGAGATGTCTGGGTTGGGGTTCACCTCGATAACGTTTACCTGTCCCTCACGGTCCATCCGCATGTCCACTCTGGCATAGCCCTTGCCACCGAGGATTCGGAAAGCTGCTACCGCTGTCTCGGCAATACGTTCTCGCTCTTCTGCCGCAACCTCAGCAGGGCAGACTGCTTTTGTGCCTGCAAAGTAAGGGCTATCAGGTTCCCACTTCGCAGCAAAGGTTAGAATCCTGGGCATCCCAGGAGGCAGGGAATAAACTATTTCAGACACAGGAAGAACGCGGTATTCGGAATCGCCCAGAATTGTGGCGTTAAACTCCCGCCCATCGATAAATTCCTCAACCATGGCGCCTCCGCTGTAACGTTTGCTCACCAGTCCGATTTGCCTCTCCAGAGAGGCAAAGTCATTAACCACGCTTCCCGGTGATAGGCCGTGACTGGCATCCTCGCAGCGGGGCTTGACAATGCAAGGGTAGTCCAAGCGGAACCAATTTAGTGTCTCGGGATTCAGCAGTTGAAAGTCTGGCGTTCTGATTCCAGCAACTTTGAGAATCAACTTCATTTTAGCTTTGTCTAAGCCTAGCTTCAGTGCTGACGTCGGGCAACCAGTACTAGGTATTCCCATCTCCGACAGAATCTTCGGCAGCACCGCTTCAGTTTCAGGGGAGCCACAGAAGCCCTCGAAAAGGTTGAAAACCAGGTCCGTATTGATGTTTCTCAGCTTCCTTTCAGCTCGCTCAAGTGGCGGTACCAGAGGAACCCGGGTAACTCCGAAGCCAATCTGAAGCAAAGCCCGATGCACCGCCTCCACTGCCTCAAGCACACCGAGCACCGCCTTTCCTTCGCTGACTGCGTCATAGCGTGAATGATGTGGTTCGTTGTAGACGATGGCTACACGTGTACGCATTGCGGATATCTCTCACGCGCAGCATTAAGCACAGCGTTTATCAGTTGTCGATGACTCCATCCCATCTTTTTTGCCATAATAACCAGGTCGCTGTGGATACCCAGTCCGGGCAGAGGGTTTATTTCCAGAAAGTATGGCACTCCCGCTGTGCTGATCC
>CAYYUO010000080.1:0-3286 GCA_964474965.1 uncultured Dehalococcoidales bacterium | reverse complement strand
CCTCACATTCTCCATCGCTAAGAAGAACATAGGTCCGGTAAGTTTTGGAATCCAGTCTGGCAGCCAGGGCGACGCCAATAGCAAAGGATAAACCCATACCCAAAGAACCTGCTGACATTTCTACCCCAGGGGTGAACTTACTATCAGCGTGTCCCTGGAGACGGCTATCCAACTTTCTCAAGGTTGCCAGCTCTGCCACGGGAAAGTAGCCAGTTTCAGCCAGGGCAGCGTACAAAATTGGGGCGGCATGCCCCTTGCTCAATATAAATCGGTCACGGTCTGACCACCGGGGATTTTCGGGGTTATGACGCAAAACCTTAAAATAAAGAGCAGTGATGATGTCAGCTGCTGATAGGGAGCCGCCAGGATGTCCACTGCCTGCCGTAGCTATCATGGTGATTACATGGCGGCGTAGCTTTTTAGCCATTTCCTTGAGCTCTGCCATGGACAGGTTGAATTTGTTACCTGGAGAGGCGCTTTCGGGGGATACTTCGCTATGATTTGGCATTGGTCAAAGACCAAATTGTAACTCAGAACGGCTTACAATGTCTATAGTAAACAGGCTACCCTCAGACCAAAAAGGTGTATATTATATCAGGAGTGGGAGGAAGTGCTTCAATTGAGTTAAATCGCTAAGAGACTCCTGATGGTTTCTCCCCGACCTGTCAAGATAGAGCGCATTTACGCCAGCCTGTCGGGCATTGAGGAAATCAAATTGCCAGTTATCTCCCACATGGACGACCTGATTCGGCTTGACGCCCATCTCCTCACATATCCTGAGGTAAAAATCAGGGCTTTTTAATTGCCCATAATGTGAAATGGAGGAAAAAATTCGAACAAAATAAGGTTTGATATCTTGTAATAAGCAATGCAGTAGCTCCAGTGGTGTGCCTGAGGCAACAATCAACTTATATTCACTGGCTAAGAAAGAAAGGACCTCAGTTACCTCAGGATAATAGCCTATCTTATCCAGACAGCCTTGTATCAGTGGCTCAGAAGAATCCAAGCCAAGATAACGAAACCAGTATTCGATATCATACCACTCAAGCCTTTGGTCGCCGATTTTATCATACTCCTCATAAACACACTTCTTAGCTTGTGCAAGGTCAAGTCCTTTTCTCTGAGCATAAAGCGCAGGGATAGCCTCATGCCATATAGTCTGGCTGAAATCAGGCGTTACCACTGTTCCCTCGGCATCAAAAGAGATTAATTCAATCTGCTTCATTTGAAATACCGATATTATCATGATAAGGAGGTGAAAGTCCATTTGCCCATTCCCCTTCAACGCGCTAAAATACGCAGAATGCTAAGTGATTCAGTCACGGAGAAGCTGAGCCAGACCTTTGAGCTGGGTCCCATAAGGCCGCCTAGTGAAGCCTTTTCTTTGTTGATAAGAGCAACCAGAAATTGCCCCTGGAATAGATGCCAGTTCTGCCCCATATACAAAGGCAGTAAGTTCGAGCTGAGGTCAGTAGAGGAGGTTATAAAAGATATCGAGGCAGCTAAGGCTATCAGCGAGGGTATAAAGGAAATAGCATGGAAGACGGGCCAGGGCGACAAAGTGAGAGAGGTAGCAGCAATGCTCTCCAATCAACTTCAATATGGACAATGTGTGCATAATGTTGCCCGTTGGCTTGCGACAGGAGGCAAGTCAGCCTTCCTCCAGGATTCCAATACCTTAATCATGCGCACCCCTGAGCTAACTCAGGTGATTACCTGCCTGAGAAAAACCTTCCCCAGCTTAAATAGAGTAACTACATACGGTCGGTCCCATACGGCAGCTAGAAAGTCGTTAACGGAGTTAAAGGAACTCAAGGATGCCGGGCTAGATAGGATTCACATTGGACTGGAGACTGGCTATGACCCTTTGCTGGTTTATATGGAAAAAGGATGCACCGCTAAGAACCACATTGAGGGTGGGAAGAAGGTGAAAGAAGCAGGCATTTCCCTCTGTGAATATGTCATGCCGGGTCTGGGGGGCAAGAAAATGTCTCAAGAACACGCCCGGGAAACAGCCAGGGTGTTAAACGAAATTGACCCTGATTATATCAGGCTGCGCAGCCTCCACATCACTCCAACTATGTCATTGTGGACCAAGTTGCAAGACGGAGATTTTGAGCTGCAAACGGATGACGAAGTAGCCAAGGAAATAGGTGCTCTCATCGAAAACTTGCAAGTTACCAGCTATCTTAAGAGCGACCATACACTTAACTTGTTGATGGAGGTCGAAGGCAAAATGCCCGAGGATAAAGAAAAATGCCTCAATATCATAAATAACTATTTATCTTTGCCGGACGAGGAGAGACTCAATTTCAACTTTGGCAGCCGGGCTGGTTTATACAATAGGCTAGCTGACCTCAATGATAGCTACAAGCACGATAAAATAGAACAGGCTATAAAACGCCTCAGAGCAGAGGGTAGCAATGTTGAGGAGATGATATTCAAGCTGAAGGACAGCTTTATTTAAGAGGAGAGATCGTGGCAAAAGGATTTGTAAACCTAAATCGTTTCAAGCATGGCCGGGCCATAAAGCAGAACAGCAAACAAAAAGCCGATTTACAGGGCAGCAAAAGAATCAGAGGACGGAAGGTTAAATTTCGTGGCTAAAATAGATGAATTTACCTTTGGCTCTACAGTATTTGAAGGTAAGAAACATCGCCGGGATGTTCTGATTTTTGCCGATGGCACGGTAAGGAAGCGAAAAAGTGGTTTAGTGTGATTTCTTTGTAAAGCCTTCAACTGTGTTGATGGTATTTTCCTTTACATCCATAAATAATTTGAAAAGTTCCCTGGCCACAAGCAATAGTAGCCAGACCAGAAATGAGCCAATCATCCCTATTATAATCAGAAACCCACCTTCAATTCCGCCCATGGTAATTCCCCAAACAAGCGAACCAATAAAGCCGAGTACTAATACTATCCATGCCATGACCCTCAAAGCACTAGTCGCATATTTTATATAATAATACTGCTGTATCTTGTGTACCTCCCGCTCTCTCCGCAAAACATCATGCTTTTTCCTCCCGAACATCAGTAGCCACCTTTTTGAATGAGCTTACCGAACAAGGAAAAGATTACTGCCTTCACTCACATAACCACCTAAGGCATAAGTTTATCTCAGCGTGATTTCTTTGTAATGGTAATGCGTTCAGCCGTGTTCCTGGTGTTCTCCTCCACATCCATAAACAGGTAAAGGAGTTCCCTGGCGGTAAGCAAGAATACCCAGGCCAAGAATGAGCAAATTATTCCCCCCACAGCTATCAAAATACCAGCACTACCACTAACT
>CAYYUO010000079.1:0-3295 GCA_964474965.1 uncultured Dehalococcoidales bacterium | reverse complement strand
CTTATATAACCTTAGACAATAACTATATTGAATCCTGCTGGTGGATAATAAAAGAGCTATGGGACAAGGGCTTGATTTATCAAGGCTACAAAGTAACGCCGCATTGCCCTAGATGTGGCACATCCCTCAGTTCCCACGAGGTGGCTTTGGGCTACCAAGATGACGCTAAAGATCCGTCGGTTTATATAAAGTTTAGGGTGGAACCATCACCAGTATCTGAGACTACCAAGCAAAAGAGACTCTATGAACTCTCACGAAGTAAAGCAACTTATTTACTCGCGTGGACGACTACGCCATGGACTCTGCCGGGCAATACTGCTTTAGCTGTGGCCTTTGATGCTTATTACGCTTTGATAGAAGTAGGTAACGAGTATCTCATTCTGGCTGATGTCCTACGCGAGAAGGTGGGGCTAGGTGATTATAAAGTGGTTGAAATGTTGAAGGGAAGCGATCTAGCGACGATAACGGGAGTAAAATACGAGCCACTTTATAATCCTCACCAGTTTGGAGTAGAGCGGAGACGTATAGAGTTCATTAATGAAGCTTCGGTATTAGGATCACCGCAGTTAAAACTACAGAAGCTGAGGGAAGGAGAAAAGCTAACCTATAAAGTAATTGCTGCCGATTTTGTGTCTATGGAAGAGGGAACCGGCATAGTGCATGTCGCCCCTGCTTTTGGCGAGGTCGACTTTAAAATTGGAATGCATCCTGATTATTGCCTGGATTTTGTCCAGCCTGTAGATTTGCAGGGCAATATTACAGGCACCTACCCCTTTGCTGGCAAGTTTGTTAAAGATGCAGACCCTCTTATTATAGATGACTTGAAATTGAGGGGTTTGCTCTTCCGCAGTGAGAGGATTACCCATACCTACCCTTTCTGCTGGAGATGTGGGTCACCTCTCCTCTACTATGCCAAGCAAACCTGGTATATCAGGACAACAGCAGTAAAAGAAGAACTTGTCTCGGGCAATGCCGAAATAAACTGGTACCCCGATTATATTAAGTACGGTCGTTTTGGCGACTGGCTGGAGAACAACGTTGATTGGGCTTTTTCCCGGGAGAGGTATTGGGGGACTCCACTCAATATTTGGCGCTGTTCTTCCTGCGGCAATTGCGAATGTATCGGTGGGGTGGATGAATTAAGAGCGCAGTCAAATCTCAGTGGTTTGACTACACCCTTGGATTTACACCGCCCTTATATGGATGAATTTACCTTCGCCTGTCCTAAATGTGATGGCAGGATGCAGCGCGTTCCCGAGGTAATTGATTGTTGGTTTGACTCCGGAGCTATGCCCGTAGCTCAGTGGCATTATCCCTTCGAGAATGAAGATAAGTTTAAGCAGAATTTTCCCGCCGATTTTATTTGCGAGGCTGTGGACCAGACCAGGGGCTGGTTTTACAGCTTACATGCCATATCTACTCTAGTTTTCAATAGTCCTTGCTTTAAGAACGTCATCTGCTTAGGGCACGTTGTCGATGCTCAGGGTGAGAAAATGAGTAAGTCCAAGGGCAATGTAATTGAGCCCTGGGCTGTGATTAATAATTATGGTGCAGATGCTCTAAGGTGGTATATGCTGGTTTCTACTACAGGAGAAGATAACCATCGTTTCTCCACTAAGATGCTTGAAGAGACGATACGTAAATTTTTCCTTACTTTGTGGAATATTTATTCCTTTTTTATCCTTTATGCCAATATCGATCGCTTTGTTCCCCAACCCTCGACGGCTGACAGCGATCAACCAAAAGCCTTCACGGGACTGGACAATTGGATTAGCTCAGAACTTAATCAGCTCGTAAGCGAGGTTTCGAAATTAATGGATAGCTACAATCCCACCTCTGCGACGCGTAGGATTGAGGAGTTTATAGATAATCTCTCTAACTGGTATGTCAGAAGAAACCGTCGCCGGTTCTGGAAAAGCGAGAACGATGCCGATAAATTGGCCGCATACACTACGCTACATCAATGTCTGGTGACTTTATCTCAATTATTGGCTCCCTTTGTGCCATTTATTGCTGAAGAGCTTTATCAGAATTTGTTTCGCTCTGTTAATCCTGAAGCTAGAGAAAGCGTTCATCTAACCGATTTCCCCAGAGCGGATGAGACTAAAATCAATGACAAGCTAAATAGCGATGTTGAGCTAGCCATGAAAATATCCAGCTTGGGCAGGGCGGCACGAGCTAAGGCGGGGATTAAAGTGCGCCAGCCATTGGATAAAGCCGTGGTCGGGGTAGAGACAGAAAGGGAGAAAAAAGCTTTAGAGAACTTGGCTACCGAGGTAATGGAAGAGATAAATGTTAAGCAACTCGTCGTATTGAGTGAAGCAAAGGAACGAGAGGAATTTCCTTCAACCATGCCAGATTACAGCGTGACCAACGACGCCAGATATTGGGTGGCCATAAGTACTGAATTGACTCCTGAGCTAATTGCCGAGGGAGTAAGTAGAGAACTTGTGCGTCATCTTCAAAATATGCGTCGCAATGCCAAGTTTGATATCACAGACCACATCATTACCTATTATCAGACAAAGGAATCACTCATCAAGCAAGTAATAAACAATTTTGCCGACTATATCAAACAAGAGACCTTATCTCAGGAGCTTATCGATGGTTCGCCTCCCGATGGAGCTTATAGTGAGCAACACCGCATCTCGAATAGCGAGGTCTCTTTGGCAATCAAAAAGACCAATCCTAAATCCTAATTTCTAAACGCTAAACAAATTCCAAAATTCAAATTCCAAAAAGGGAGGTCCTGGTTAGTGAGCTTGGGATTTGAATGAAGGAACCTTGTCCTAGGAAGTCGGGCGTTCTATCAATCGGGCTGAGATTGTTTTAACATCTTCGCCTCTAACGAAGACTATTTCTACCTCGTCGCCAACTTCGTTGGCTCGAATAGCTCGGACGAGGTCGGCAACATTGCTTATTTCCTGGCCCCCAAAGCGGATGATGATGTCATCTTCTCTTAACCCCGCAGTATCTGCAGGGCTATCAGCAACTACTGTTACAATAAGCGCTCCTCTGTCCACAGAAAGGTTCATTGCTGCAGCTAGTGAAGAATCCACGCTATATAATCCCACTCCCAGCCAGGGATAGGTCACGCGACCATAACGAATTAAATCCAGGATGATAGGCTCAGCCTCATCGCTGCTTATAGCAAAGCCCATACCTTCCACTTCAGATGCAACTATCTTAACGCTGGTAATGCCTATCACCTCACCAGACATGTTCACCAAGGGGCCACCGCTGTTGCCGGGATTGATAGCCGCCGTGGTTTGAATTAAACCGTAAAGGGTAGTTC
>CAYYUO010000078.1:0-3363 GCA_964474965.1 uncultured Dehalococcoidales bacterium | reverse complement strand
CATTATGCACTGCAATAGTATGACCTATCATTTGAGGCAAAATAGTAGAGGCACGGGACCACGTCTTTATCACTGTTTTCTCGCCCGAATTACTAAGCGCTTCTATTTTCTCAAGCAATTTGGCATCGCAAAAAGGCCCTTTCCTAAGCGAGCGTGACATCCTGCTTCCTCCGTTTAAGAATCATTTTATCCGACGTTTTACGGCGGCGTGTCTTAGCCCCCAAAGCTGGCTTTCCCCAAGGGGTTTTCGGAGGCATTCCTCGCGGAGCCCTGCCCTCTCCACCCCCATGCGGGTGGTCTCGCGGAGTCATAGCGGAACCCCTGACCGAAGGTCGCCAACCTGACCATCTCCTGCTCCCAGCTTTGCCTAATTTTATATTTCCGTGGTCAACATTGCCGATCTGACCAATAGTAGCCCAGCACCTGTGGTGAAATTTACGCAATTCACCCGAAGGGAGTTTAAGCACAACATATTGGCCCTCCTTGCTTACAATTTGGGCGGAACTTCCTGCGCTATGAACAATCTTTCCCCCCTTGCCTGGCTCAAACTCAACATTATGCACTAAAGTTCCCACAGGAATAGACTCCAATGGCAAGGCATTCCCAAGTTTTATATCAACATCTTCGCCTGCCTGTATGATATCACCTAACTTGATGCCCAAAGGGGCGAGTATATAACGCTTTTCTCCATCAGCATAATGAATTAGGGCAATGCGAGCTGACCTATTAGGGTCATATTCAATGGAAGCTACTTTCCCTGGAACGGTAATTTTATCCCTCTTAAAATCGATAAGGCGAAGTTTACGCTTGCTGCCGCCACCTCGGTGACGCACAGTTATAACACCTCGGCTATTACGCCCTGCCTTCTTCTTCAGCGGTACCAGTAAGGATTTCTCAGGAGCTACCTTGGTCAACTCTTCAAAAGTAGCGCCAGACATAAATCTCCTGCCAGGAGAAGTTGGATGATACGTCCTTAATCCCACGAATCGCTCCTTATTTGTGAGTCCTTTGCCAACGAGTTTTTTTAAGAAGTTTCTTATGCCTGTGCTTTGACATCTTCTTTTTTCTCCACTTAGTGACTGAGCCCATTAGACACCCTCAAAGAAAGTAATTTTGTGTCCCGGTGCCAAGGTAACTATTGCCTTTTTCCAGGGTGAGTTAGTTACTTGTCTCTTGCCAAACCTTCTTGTCTTCCCGGGCACCGTCATCACATTGACTTTGCTTACCTGTACCTTGAAAGCCCGCTCCACCGCCTCCTTAATCTGAGACTTGGTAGCCTTGCCCGCTACCTCAAAAGCATATTTATCTTCTTCCTTAAGCGAAGTAGCCTTCTCTGTAATTAAAGGACGCCGCAGAACTTCGTAAAAATGCAATTTATTCACCCCAAATTTGCTCAATGTTGCGTATTGCCGGTACAGTGGCTACCAGCATTTCATAGGAAAGCAAATCCAATACATTAATTAGAGCCGAAGGCAGTATTTTGACTTCAGGCAAATTAGCCGCTGATTTAACCACATTGGTTGTGGACTGAGCAGTAAGAATTAGAGTGGGGGAATCGATGCCGAGCGAGGACAGAACATTTATCATGTCTTTTGTCTTGGGTCCCTCAAAATCAAGTTCCTGTACCAGTTTTATATTTCCTTCTCTAACCTTAGCCGAGAGGAGGCATTTCAAAGCTAACCTCCTCATTTTCTTGGGCATCGATTGGCGATAGGTGCGTGGCTTGGGGCCAAAAACTACCCCACCACCTCTGAGAAGAGGTGATTTTATATCCCCCCTCCGCGCTCTGCCGGTATGTTTTTGGGCATAAAGTTTTCTTGTACTTCCAATCACCTCCCCCCTTGTCTTGGTGGACGCAGTACCCTGGCGCCTATTGTCTAATTGCCTAGTCATCGCTTGGTGAACTACTGCCTCATTAAAGGGAAGAGCAAAAATGGCTTGGCTAAGCTCTATTTGTTCAACAACTTCACCGTTTAAGCTATAAACTGGCACTTGCACTTCCTGTTACCTTACCTTCTCAATTACTAGCAGCTCCCCATTGGCTCCAGGTACTGCACCCTTCACCAAAAGCAAATTACGCTCGGGGTCAGCTTGAATTACTTCAAGATTACGCGCTGTGACTCTCCTATTTCCCATATGCCCCGCCATGCGTTTCCCTTTAAGCACCCGGCCGGGAAAAGTAGTAGCTCCAATTGAACCAGGGGCGCGATGGCGGTCAGTTTGGCCATGAGTCTTTGGCCCGCCTGCAAAATGATGCCGCTTAACCACACCAGCAAAGCCCCTGCCCTTAGAAAGGCCAGTGACATTTATCAAGTCACCATGCTTCAGGAATCCAACATCCACTTTGTCACCACACTTGACCGAGCTAATCCCGATTTCATCGGGATCAGTCCTGAATTCACGAAGATAGCGAACATTCTCTAAGCCTCGCAGATGTCCCTTCTCTGGAGAGCTAAGCCGAGATTGCTTCACTTTGTTCTCAATAAAGCCCACTTGGATAGCATCATAACCGTCCTTGTCCTGGCTCTTTATCTGAGTTACCACAGAAGGCCCGGCTTGAATAGCCGTTACCGCCACCGTCTCTCCGCTTTCCTGAAACAGTTGCGTCATGCCTATTTTCTTACCAATAATGCCTGGAAACATGGTTTTAACTATAACTTAATATCTATCTCCACTCCAGATGCCAAGTCAAGCTGACTCAGGGCATCTATAGTCTTGGAACTTGGCTGCAAAACATCAACTAACCTCTTATGAGTCCTGATCTCAAACTGTTCCCTGGAATCTTTATCGATGTTAGGGGAACGAATAACACAAAATTTTTCGATATCTGTGGGTAAAGGTACTGGCCCAACCACGATAGCCCCGGTACGCTCCACTGCATCTACTATTTGCCTTACTGCCTGATCAGCCAACCTATGATCGAAGCTTTTGATTTTGATACGAACTTTTTGCTCGGTCATCTGGTTCTTCCCATTCTAGCTGCAATTTGCTCAGCCAAATCCTGAGGCAATTCTTCATAGCGATGAAAGCACATAGTATGACTCGCCCTCCCTTGACTGAGCGACCTCAAATCTCCAGCGAAACCGAATGTTTCCGCCAGAGGAACAAGACAACGGACAGCAGAGGACTCGTCGCGACTCTCAATGCTTTCAATATGAGTTCTTCGAGAGTTTAAATCGCCAATGATGTCCCCGAGGAACTGATTGGGAGTTGTTATCTCTACTTCCATAATTGGCTCGAGAATAACAGGTTTAGCCTTATCCATCCCATCCCTCATAGCCATGAAGGCTGCCATCCTGAACGCCACGTCTGAAGAATCGACCTCGTGAAAACTCCCGTCATACAAAGTCACCTTTACATCTA
>CAYYUO010000077.1:0-3378 GCA_964474965.1 uncultured Dehalococcoidales bacterium | reverse complement strand
ACTATTTTCAGCACTACGGCATCACGGTAATACTTCTCGTAACCGTTTTCCCGTACAAGGCCAAAAGAACCCATCAGCTCTAAGCCCCTTGATACCAGGTCGGGCACGGTGCGGGTAATATAGGCGTGCACTGCATGCCCTTTAGCAAACATGCTTTCCGTGTTCCACATACCATAGATATCCATGTGGTCATACTGGTGAGCCAGCTCCAGGATGGCGGCTCTGCCCACCGATATAAACGCTGCCATCTCACCCAGTATCATCGCCGCGTGCATGTGCTGGTTGATCGGTTTACCTCCAGCTACTCTGTTCTCCGTATAATCAACCAGGATATCGAAAGCCCCTTGCAGAGTACCAATGGCGTTGGCGGCATTCAGGGACATGGGGGCAGACACGGTATTAGTGAAAATGGCCCAGGCCTCGGGCCCCTGTATTCCCCACTCCCTGGGCACCCTGACGTTGTCAAAATAGGTGGGAGTATTCCTGTCGGCGTTAGCCCCGCACTTGACCTCGAATTTACCATGGGAAACCCCTGTCCACGGTTCGGGAACATAGACCAGAGCAAAGCCGTCTATTCCCTTCCTGGGGTCCATATTGCAGACCACGCAGTTGAGGTCGGCAATGCCGGCATTGGATGCCCATAACTTATTACCGTTTACCACCCACTCATCGCCCTTAAGCTCCGCCCTCACCTTTACCGTCCTGCCCTCATTAAGCGGGTTCTCAACATCACAGGCGGAGTTTTCTTCACTGAAATTCATGCAGGCAACGGCCAGTTCCTTGCCGGTGAACTTGGGGGCAAATTCCCTGAACACTGCTTCTCCCCATGCCTTCCCCGTTGGCGATGGTGAAAGGTAGGCAAGGATGGCTGGTACCAACCCCCAGTCGGTGCAGGCGCTGTGGAGGCTTATGCCGTAGTCGGCGCGGGAAAGCTGCTCCTGTATCAGGGCATCCCCGACCATGGAAAGCTGCTGGTTGCCGCCGAAGTCTTTGGGTATCTTGTTTTTCTGGTAGCCCAGGCCTACCTGTAATTTTTTCAGGATGGGAGTAATTATTTCTTCATGTGTTACATCATCATCAATCTTGCCACGGACCGGCATAATCTCCTTGTCGACAAAATCGGCAAGCGTATTTTGCATCATTCGTAGCTCTTCATTAACGAAACACTCTGGGTACTGTAATTTGTACCACTGACTGGCCTGATTCATAACTTATCCCTCCTTTGAACGCACAATTCTTGTCAAGTATATTATACATCCAAACCCTGATTATAACACTAGCTAATCCAGTGAAGCTTGAAGATATCTTGTTTCAGTCCTTTTTCAGTCCGTCATATCCACTACCGTTGCGGCCGAACAGCTTCATGCACTAAGGGCAAGAGAATTGGAAAAGCTAACTTAATCGCTTTCCCCATAATAGAGTTCAATGCCCCCAAGTATATAAAAGTCAGCCGCCCATTTGGATGACCATTGGGAAAAAAATTCATTAAAGGCTTTGCTCTCCTTGGATTTTCCCCATTCCTCGGGGTTGGTTACATCCAAAATGCCAATGTAATTGAACGGAGGCTTTGTTGGACTTGGTGGGCTGCCTTTCTGGACGTTCCCCTGTATTCCTCCCATCATTTTGAGGAGTGTAAAGCTTTTCGACCCGGGTAGCCCAATCAACAAGGGCCCTTTGTAGTCTTCACACCACTTTACATAGTCCTCCTCTTTGACATCGTCCCTCAGGTTGTAAAGAATAATCTCTTTGGCCATTTTTGTTACCCCCTTTTATATTTTTTGTATCTTTAGAAAGGATACTGCCTTGGAGTCCTTTGTATGCTTATCCAGCGGAGTTCGGTGAACTCTTCGATAGCGGCCCGTCCGCCATACCGTCCGTAGCCACTTTCCTTCATCCCCCCAAACGGGACCTGAGGCTCATTATGAACCGAAGAGCCGTTAATATGCACCATACCTGATTCCAGCCTCTCAGCTATTTCCAACCTGTCGCCTTCAGCGGTAACAAAATCGGGGTTGAGTGCGGTCCGGTTGAGCGAAAATGCCAGACTAAATGCGATAGGGAGATGAAGAGAATGAAACTTAGTATAACTGGTCCCGCTATCTTTAGTCCTCTCATTAAAAAGGTATAGCTCCTTGGCTTTTTATTCCAACCCGCACGTGGCAATAATCTTGGTCACGGCCTGCGCCGCCAAGCATAACCATGCTCTGCAAAGATGTCAAGAACGTAATATTCCGTTATTTCGTGTGATACCATCTGTCCGTCGCAACATAAATATTTTGTTGCGTGACGACCCAGGCGCTTATTGCTCCGCCTGATTCAGGCCTTCGGTTCCCGCACCATTTCCCACATGGGAAGATCGACTATCGGCAGAGTGAGCCTCTTGAGCAGCCTGAACCCGAAGTGTTCATACATCCTCACATTCTCTTCTGTTTCAGTCTCGAGATACAGATGGAGCCCTTCGCGTTCGGATTTTTCAATCGCCGCGCCAATCAGCTTCCTTCCCAACCCCTTGCCCCGCAACTCCGTAGCCACGCCGAAAACCAGCACGTACAGAAAGGCGCAACCAGCCATATGTTCACGGCGGTCTTCGACAACCGGTTTGAAGATAGTTCCCATCTTCATCGCAGTATTCAACCCCATTCTCATCCCCACGCTCATGGTCCCACTGCGTATTGCGCGCCATGCGTTCATGTCGGCATACTTTCCCGGGACCAGTCCTATAATTCCTTCCAGATCCTCCGACGGGGCATAGACCTCACCATACTTCAGACAATACCTTACACCCCCCTCAAAGAAGGCTTGGAATCTCTTCCCAATATCGGGGTCTCCTTCATAGATCTTGTTCCAGAGCGGGTCGCGCTGAAAGGCATCGGCCAATACCTTTGAGGCCCGCATGATATCTCTCTTCTGTACTCTATATAGCATTCGTTCGACTTGTTCGTCAGACCATGGCATTTATGCCTAGAAGCTCACGCCCGATGGTCAACTTATGCATTTCAGTTGTACCGCCAAGTATGGTGCTCAGCACCGCATCACGGTAGTGATGCGCTATCGGAAAGTCATCGGTGCAGCCATAAGCGCCATGAAGCCTGATTGCCTCAGCCGACGCTCTCACCGCTAACTCAGTGGCAAGCCACTTGGCCGAGGATATCTCTTTAGCATGACGAAGCCCCTTGGTCTTGAGATCACTAACATAATATACCAGCCATCTAATTGCCTCAGTTTCTGCTTCCATTCTGGCTATTGCTTCTTGCACTAACTGAAAGCTGGCTATAGGTCTACCAAACTGATGGCGCTCTTTAGTGTACTTGATGCAAGCGTCGAGGCAGCTCTGAGCCATGCCAACAGCACTAGCGGCGATGAACAGCCGGGCTGTAT
>CAYYUO010000076.1:0-3391 GCA_964474965.1 uncultured Dehalococcoidales bacterium | reverse complement strand
GATAAGCTTTTGGAGACCGACTTGGCCATCAAAACTGGCAAATACAGTGATAAATTGGCTATAGAACTCCTGGTAACCGAACTCGCCTGCCTATAATTCTCTCTCCCCTGGCAGGAGAGAGCTAGAGAGAGGGAAATGCTTAAGGCGCGGCAATCTCATAAAATAAAATCCTAAATTCTAAATCCTAAATGCTAAACAATATCAAATGACCAAAAGCCCAATGCCCAAAAGAGTTTTGAACTTTGAATTTAGATATTGGGATTTGTTTAGGATTTAGTGCTTGGAGTTTAGAATTTAGCTTGGAATTCCAGAGGAGGTTTAGCATGAAAGCATGTGAAGGACGAATTGGCCGGGTTTTCGTAATACGACTGGAGGATGGAGATGTGGTGCCCGAATGTATCGAGCGGTTTGCCGAGGAGAAGCGGGTATCTGTGGGACAGGCTATTCTGGTGGGTGGAGTTGGGGGTGGCGACGTAGTTGTCGGCCCGAGGCGTTCGGAGGAAATGCCGCCAGAGCCAATGCTCCTGCCCATTGATGGAGCCCATGAAGTGGTGGGGGTGGGTGTGCTCGCTCCCGGTGAGGATGGCAGACCGGCTCTACATATCCATGCTGCGCTGGGGCGGGCAGGGCGGACCATGACCGGATGCCTGCGGCATGGCGTCACCACCTGGCTTGTCGGAGAGGTTATCCTCTATGAAATCCTCGGCACAAAGGTGGTGCGTGTCCAAGACAAACAAAGCGGCTTCGAGCTTCTAGAGCCTAGGCCATGATACCTGATTTGTAGTAGCCAAATTAGTATAGTGTCCCTGGAATTCCTTTGTTCACCCTCACCTTAGTCCTCTCCCGTCGAGAGAGAGGAGGCTCCCATTTTAGGAAAGGCCGTTTTTTGCTACAATTGAGAGCCGAGCAATGAGTTATTTTCTGGGCGTAGGAAATAAGTTATGAATCGCTGGGAGTTTAAGCACCGGTTAGCCGGGTACATTGCCCTGGCGGTGATGGTTGTAGTAACCAGCTTGTGGACATTCTGGGGCGTAAGAGCAATGTGTTACGGGGGGTGGTGGGAACTATGGATCCTCCGTCTGCCCTACTTCGTGCCGGCTATTGTGTTTCTGGGGTTGACATTAATAATGCTTGCACGGCCCCGCGCCGGGGGCTGTGCAATTATTGTCATCGGTGGGGCTTTCACCGGTTGGTGGTGGTGGCTCATCTCGGTCAATACCGGCCTGACCCTGAGTGATGCATTGAGCGTGCTGCCTTTCAGTGGACTGTCGGTGGTCGCCGGGGTGCTCTCTCTTGTTGATGGGCACTACCGACAGCGGTTGCGCTCTGAAGAAGGATGGGTAGCGTCAAAGGAGTGGCTTTCCCGCAAAGTGCGCTACGTATTAGTCATCGGAGTTCCGGTAGTGGTGGCTATCGTCGCTTCAATCTTAATTCCGCTAACTCTGTTTCCTGGGATTAGTAATCAGCAGGACGGGACAGAAGTCTACACTGATAGCGACCAGTTTAGAAATGTGTGTATCCAATTTGTGCGCACGGTAGCTGAGAATCACCTTGATGGGCAGACCACGCAATACCCTGCGGAATTAGAAATTGAAGGCAATTGGGAGCTTGACATAACCTTATATCACCAGGGAGAAATAAAAGGGGCTGGGGGCAGTAAAGGGAAGGACGAAATATTATCCTTAACACTGGAAGAGGCAACGCGAAACGCGCTAGAAGAAGCGCACCCAGAGTTTACTAAGGAAGACCTTGAAGAAGCAAGATTTCTGGTTACTTTCTCTTATCCTCCTCACTTCTTTACCCAGGTTGATAACTTGTTTGAGCTTATACCTCGCTTCGAGTATGACTACAGCCGTTCATTTTGCCACGATGACCTTCCGTTTTCCTTTATAGAATATAACGGGGAAGGGAAGGAACTTATGGAGGGCTTGGTGATAATACGCAGCCTGGATAAGGAATTAATGCTCCAGAAAATTGAGCAGGGGAAAGAATTCTTATTCAGGGCGATGGATGAAGACGAGTATGGGTTTTACAAAAGGTATGACACTTTAAATGATAACTTTGGGAATCGGCTCCATACTGTATATTCGGCTTCAATCATATATACGCTTTTGAAAATTTATGATTTCGACCAGGATGAGCGGATACTGGAAGGTATACCGAAGTGGGGAGATTTCCTGCTTTCGATGCAAAGTAAAGATGAAGAAACGTATGGTGCATTTCATTATTCGTATTATCTCCCAAGCGGGATAAAACAATCGAGATTTCCTGTTGGTACCACAGCATTAAGCATATTCACGTTGTTAGATTTATATGAGCGAACGGATGACTCCAGATATTTAGAATCGGCAAAGCTGGGTGGTGATTGGCTAACTACTATGCAGAAACCTGATGGAACTATGTACGGATATAAAGAATCTCTAGGGGGGAAATGGGTTTATAGTGAAAAAGAATCACTTCTTTATAATGGTCAAGTTCTTTCTGCACTTTCCCGGCTCTACATAATTACCGGAGAAATAAGATACTATGACGCTGCAGAAAGTATTGCCCAGCACTTCTCGGCAAGAGTTGAAGAAGAGGGTTGTTATCTAGGGGATGACTACCGCTGGAAAAACCCAATCTCAAGTGCCTGGATAGTGATGTCTTTGCTTGATTTCTACCAAATAAATCAAGACGATTACTATAAGGACATGATTCTTAAATGCGGCGGCGAACTTCTGGAAAGACAAGCAAAAGATATAAATCATCCCGTCTATCACGGAAGCTGGTACCGGGCGTATTCGACCAGTGGAAACGGCTGGCTAGCTGAAGTGATGATGGAAATGTACAGATTTTGTCAGGAACAGAACGTGGACGGATGTGATGAATACAAAGAGGCAATAATAAGGGTAATACGATGGGTTATTCAGAACACCTATTCAGAAGAAAATACCTTCTTCCTAGGAGAACCTCAAAAAGCAATAGGTGGTATTTTCTGGAACTATGAAAATAGATATGTTAGAACTGATTCGCTGTGTCATGCCCTGAATGCGTATGCCGGCATGATGGACGATTGGGAAGATGGAACCCTACTTTCACTTCCAGAGAAGCCGATTGAAGTAACCTTGAGCCAGCTAAGAGGCTGAGCCGTTTGGTAATACTACTAAACGATATTTTCAACATACCTAATTTGTAGTAGGCTAATTAGTATTGTGTCCCTGGAATTCCTTTGTTCACCCTCACTTTAATCCTCTCCCGTCAAGGGAGAGGAGAAGCGCTTTTAATAAAGTCTGTTTTTTGCTACAATTGAGCGCCGAGCAATGAGTTATTTTCTGGGCGTAGATATTGGCTCTGTCAATGCCAAGCTGGCGCTCATAGATGAGAACGGCGGGGTCGTTGAGTTTGATACCGA
>CAYYUO010000075.1:0-3401 GCA_964474965.1 uncultured Dehalococcoidales bacterium | reverse complement strand
CAGCGGAGGAAAAGGACATGGCGGAGACTGAGATTGCTTGGCTGTGCTCGCAACGACAATCTCATCATATCCGCCCTGACAGATAAAGCCATGGGGCAGGGAGATTTTTTTGCCCACCGCTTTATTCAGCAGGGTCCTTGCCGCTTCAATATGACTGGCTTCAATGTCTCGAGAATCCCCGGCCAACTTGGTCACAGCTGCTCTTAATAATTGTCTCTGCAAGGCTATCGGCAAGCTAGCAAGCTGCTTCCTATCTAGGTAAATGGCGTTATTCTCTTGCCGGGCCATTTCGTCCCACAGCTCAGAGGCTTGCTGTTCAATGAACGCATTATCCTCTTTGGCAATATCAGCCAAACGGAGCAGGGCCTGGTCAACGCCCGGATTATATTGCCTGAGCAGTGGCAACAACTGGAGGCGAAGGCGATTTCGGAAGAAGGAAAGTGAACGATTGGAGGAATCAACACGGGGGTCAAGCTGATGTTCCTGGCAATAACTCGTTGTTTCTTCTCTAGTAATATCCAGAAGCGGTCTTATTACCAAGAGATTGCCCCGATAAGTCGGGGCTCGCAATGACACCTCCTGCCCATCATACGGCATAGGCGAGCAAGGGACTAAGCCGCACAACCCGGTAACTCCCGTTCCCCGTAATATGTGCATCAAAATTGTCTCCACCTGGTCATCCCTGGTATGCCCTACGGCTATTCGATTGGCTCCAACCTCTCGAGCTACCCTGGCAAGAAAGGCATAGCGGAGTTCCCGGGCAGCTTCCTCAAGGGGGCAATTTTTTTCAATTTTGTAGGCAGCCACATCCTGCCTGTCAATAGTGATGGGAATGCCAAGCGAGCCAGCCAGATCAGACACGTACTCGGCATCGGCTTCGGATTCAACACCTCGGAGTTGATGATTTAGATGAGCTGCGTGAAGTTTTATCCCCAGTCCTTTCTGGCATTTTGCCAGGACGTGAAGCAAACATACTGAATCAGCACCACCCGAGACCCCAACAACCACTATCTCCCAGGGTGAAACCAAGCTATACCGCTGGATGAAATCTATAATTTTCGACTCTAGCTTAATCTTGTTCACAGGGATTACATCCTTGCTTTGCGCCTATTTTACCAGCTTCCACAGTACTTGGTTAGCTTTGACTTTTGAAGGGGGGCTATTTAGCAGTGCCTTTCGAAAAAGGACAAAATGATTCTCTGGTACTCCTCAGGCTGTAGTGCATAGGTGTTGTGTCCGCAGCAGGGGAGAACAGCCAGTTCCCCGTCAGGTAACGAGCGATACATTAAAACAGCTTGCTCTACTTCGAACAATCCGCTTCTATCAGGGTACAAGACCAGTACCGGACAATGGATATCCTTAAGGATGCCCCTCAAATCAAATACTCCAGAGCCGTAGGCGCCTCCACCTGGAAGAGCAAGGTTATAAAATCTCCGTGCCCAAGTTTCTCCCTGCCAGTAAACTAACTTGTGCTGGAACTCTGCATCGGCCTCTTCAAAGGAAGAAAACATTCTGCTACTGTTAAGTTCAGACATATGAATTTTGCTATAACATAATGTGCTTGATATGGCTATAGCCTTGACTCTCTGGGGGTACTGAGCCGCATAATAAAATCCTATGACACCACCCTCGCACTGACCAAGGAGACGGATTTCACCCTTGATATTCAGATGTTCCAGCAGGATTGATAACTCTTCAACGCTACTCTGGTTATATTGCTCGCTCCGATAATAATCCCAGAAGTCCTCCCCCTTATCCGACTCACCAAAGCCTCTGCGGTCATATGAAACGACTTTATATTTGGCAGCGAATTTGGGAAGCAAATCTTCCCACATTTTAGTGCAGCCAAAACCATGATGCAGCAATATCAAAGGCTGTCCTTGGCCATGAACCTCATAATAAATATTGATCCCGTTAATATCTACTTTAGGCATACTGCTATCCACATCATTCTAATGTCTGGCAAGCCAAGGCAGCGCGAGCTTAACCCTATCGTCCAAGGAAAAGTCATATGATTGGCGAAGTTAACCTAGAGCCCGGTTTGCCTGAGTTGGGCACCCGGCCAACAATATTCAAGTGGCAGCTATGCTTTGGAACTGCCTTGACATGCATATAGATTACGTCACTCGCCCTGCACTGTCAATGGTAGTGGGACTCCTAGCGTAATCTTGTTAATAGCACTTCCTTATTGCCTTACCTCTCGCAACTCTAAACAAACCCAAATGTCAAAACCTAAATGACAATTCAAATCCAAACGCTTAAATACCAAAACTATTCCTATTTATCATTTGACATTGTTTAATATTTTGAGCTTGATTTAGCATTTGAGATTTGTCATTTGTTATTGCTATCTGCCTTGCCCCTCGCAGCTAACACTAATAGGAGGTGTCGTTAAATGTCACCAAGCGGGGGCCATAATCCTGAATATCGAGGATACTTACCCCACCGAGGTCTACTTTGAATTTGGTAAAGCAGTCCAGAGGCAAATTTAAAGCTTTGAGAATGATGGCTAAGGTAACGAAGTAATGGCTGACTACCACCGTAGTTCTTTCGTTGCGCTCAGGATTAGTTTTATGCCTTTCTAGCAGACGTTCAACAGCCTTCCAGGCTCTCTGCTGCAATTCAACAAGACTTTCTCCGTTGGGCAATTTCATTGCCCCCCCATCTTGCCACCATTGCAGTAAAAACTGGCTGAACGTGGTACTTAAATTTGAAACAGACATGCCCTCCAGTTCACCAACTTTGAGCTCTCTAAGTCCTTGGTCAACCTCTACGGGCAACTGGTGATGGCTGGCTATGACTTCGGCTGTAGCTATAGCTCGCTGCAAAGGACTGGAGAGTATAGCAATAATGGGTTCATTCTCGAGGAAAGCTGCCAGCCTCCTGGCTTGCTCCAATCCGTTATCATTCAATTCGATATCGCTATCGCCTCCCTGGACACGCCTCTCATGATTCCAATAAGTTTCGCCATGCCTAACTAAAATAAGCTTCAAAAGACCTCCTCAGATTTCTCGCCCCGATAAATCGGGACTGACAGCGAGAAATATCCCGACATGTCGGGATAAGCTAGTTTTACCCTCTCATTATAGGTGGGATGGCCATAAAATAGAAGTTTTGCCTACTGGCCAGGTTCGGCTCGGTTAGATCCTGGTCAGTCAGCTTAGTCATCAAAGCAATAAGGGCCTGGGGGTTATTGCTTAGCGCCAATGCAGTCTCGTCTGCCGTTATTTTTATGCAAAGATTATACCAATTAAGTGCTGGTTGTAACCCTAAGATAGGATAAACTTAAGCTCCTCCCCGACCTACGCTGCAGCAACACCCTTTTCCTTGGTTACTATGACCTTCACTATCTTCATTCCACGTATTTCAGTGATAACGAACTTCAGGTTCTGGTACTTAAA
>CAYYUO010000074.1:0-3460 GCA_964474965.1 uncultured Dehalococcoidales bacterium | reverse complement strand
TGATGAACCCAAAACCACGGTCTGCAATTAGCCGTTTTATTGTGCCCTTTTGCATGGAATGCCTCTCCAAATCCGCTGGCTGGGCTATCCTTCGTATCAGCCTACCTGACGGTTGTCTCTTCGTAACCCATCACCTCACCGCTATCAGGGTCTACCTGGTATCGAAAGTTTCGGCGCTCCTGACTAAAGACACTCTTCCTGTATATGAGGACTCCTTGAACCTCCCAGAACTCTCTAGTGGCCGCAGCAGTATACCAGACTTTGCCAAAGGTAAGGCCTCTAATCTTCCCTCCATATTGACCTTCAAGCATTCGTCTTACGGCTGCTTCGGCTGCCGTGGCATCAATTGCTTTCTTCTGACTCATCGTCGGTTCTCTTTTTCCACCCACGTGTTGCCCAGATACTCTGGAGCAACTCCCAGCATCTATTGTATCACAGCCGTCAACATGTTCAGTGAAGTTTGAGAATAGCTTGGCTCTAAATCGAATCGGAGCCATTTGTGCTGCCTCGCCGCCTTTTTGCCTATGTAGCCAGTGCCACTGAGACCAGCGCCAGCAAGCTTACTACGACCGCCTTCTCGGCCAGAGTGGCATATAAAATGCCGTCCTACAACTGAGGCGAGATTCTTCGCCCCGATTTGTCGGGGCAATGGGTTTTCCCTTAAAGAAGTAAAAGCTGGCTGACTTTCTCATTCCGGTAACTCCCATGGTAAGTTATTATCACTACACATACCATGAGTGTTACCCATGCATCTCAGCCCGCTGTATCCGACGAAGTTAGCTGTTATGGAGTAATCTCCGTTCATGGTGATAGTTGTTAAGAAGCAATCGACAGTCTTGACCGTCGCCACATCGCCGGTCCAATTGGCAAACCAGTAGCCGAGAACCGGCCTAGCCACCAGTCTCACCACTTTCCCCTCGTTATATGTAAAAGTCCCCTCTCCAGGGGTAGTTACCACCCCTCCACAGGTACTATCGATAGTGAGGTTGTATTGAACAGGAACACATCCTACCATCCCGACAATTAAGGCTACCGCAACCAAAAAGATGCCAACTCTTGTCATGGGTATGAGCCTCAGAAAATCATTGTATCACAAGCGAGAGAACCGTCACTATGCTTCTTTATGGTGTCCTTCGATACTTAGTATCCTCACCAGTCGTCAATATCAGGATGTCTGAAGGCATAAACAGCGACTGCTATTAGCATTATCAAGCAGAATAGAATGTTTGGTCTAAGTAATTCCTATTCCCTCCAAATCCGCTGGCCGGGCTGCACATCGGTCAAAGGCGTAGTTCGCCAAGTAACTATAGCACTTGCCGGAGGATTGCTTGTAATGCTAGCTATTTCGTTGTTGGGAGTGTCCGAATCGGCAGTAACACCACTTAAACCAACAGTTGACAATTATGATTCAAATCGCTCCTTGACAGGCATGATGGATTGCGGCAAAATCGCTAAATAAGCTCGGCAGAAAGGCGGCAACCGTTATGAAAGGTGAAGAAAAATTTGAAACTTTTTTTTGGGAAGGTATAAGTCCCACACTTGGCTTTGCGCCTCTTTACCCAGGAAACAAACCACGTTCAAAGGTTGATAAGGAAAGGGGAATAATTTGTGAATATAATGTCGCCGTCAAAATGCGTGACGGCATAAAGATATATAGTGATATCTTTCGCCCGGAGAAAAAGGGGAGTTACCCGGCTCTTATCGCGTGGGGCCCCTATGGGAAACATACTCCGTTTAAGGACTCGTCTTATCCAGCAAGTGGCGTAGCTCCCTTTGATATGTCTGAGTACTGTGCTTTTGAAGCACCTGATCCTGTCTACTGGTGCCCTCATGGCTATGTTATTATCAATGTAGACCCACGTGGGGCTTGGGGTTCTGAAGGAGTTCTAACATTCATGAGTGCGCAAGAAGCAGAGGATTGCTACGATTTAATTGAATGGGTCGCCAAGCAACCATGGAGTAGCGGCAAAGTTGGTATGGCTGGAGTCTCATATTTGGCCTGGACCCAATGGAGAGTGGCAGCGCTCCATCCACCGCACCTGGCAGCAATTAGCCCCTGGGAGGGGGTGAGCGATTTTTACCGCGAGTTTGCCTTTCACGGAGGCATTCCAAGTAACCTTTTCGTGTGGCTTCTAGGGAAGGAGGCTTTTAGTTGCTCAATCTCGGGACAAGTAGAAGACTTGGCAAGGATGGCTAAGGAGCACCCGCTTTTTGATGACTATTGGGCTAGCAAAAATGCTGATCTCACAAAGATAACTGTGCCGGCCTTTATTGTGGCGAGCTGGTCGGACCACGGGCTACATACACGCGGGACACTTGAAGCATTTAAGAAGATAGCCTCTACAGATAAATATCTTTTAATCCATGGCAGAAAAAAATGGCAATTCTTTCGCCAGATGGTAGATTTACAGAAACAATTTTTCGATAGATACCTGAAAGGCGTTGATAATAATGAAGTAAAGTATTGGCCTAAGGTCAGGCTGGAGGTGAGGGAACGGTTTTACTTCGGGAATTTCAGAACTGAAAATGAATGGCCATTAGCTCGAACTCAATATACAAAATTGTTTTTGAATGCAGCTGGGACACTCACAAATAACCCGCCTCAAAAGGAGAGCTCAGTTCGTTATGATGCAAAAACCGGAAGCACTCATTTCGAATATAAGTTTAATGACAAGACAGAGCTAACAGGATATATGAAGCTGAAACTCTGGGTACAGGCAGAGGGTAGTGATGACATGGATTTATTTATAGGAATAGAGAAATATGATCGTGCTGGTGATTTTGTGAGGTTTCCGCACACTGTTCTAATGTATGACTACGCCCCGGCAGCCCTTGGTTGGTTACGAGTTTCTCATCGTGAACTCGACGAGGAGAAATCGATGCCTCATCAGCCTGTCCTTAAGCACCAGAGAGGATTGAAGCTTAAGCCTGGCGAAATTGTTCCGGTAGAGATAGAAATCTGGCCTTCAAGTACGCTATTTGAGCGAGGGGAAAAATTAAGACTCGTGGTGCAAGGCAGAGATATCCTTACCTATGCAGCTTTCGGACATACTGAAACTGTAAACAAAGGTGAGCATATAATGTACACGGGTGGTAAATATGATTCTCATCTTCTTATTTCAGCCATTCCCGGTGCTTAGGAGTCTAGCTTGATATGCCAAGGGCCGGATAACGAGCCTGCTGAAGAAGTCAGCACTGTATAATTCCGTTTTACCACAGAGATAAGCTGGTTATAGCTGCTTTGGTATAATGCAAATGTGTGGCTTCTCTATGTTAGTTGTGCCTGGGTCGCCGGGATATTTTTAGGTTCAAAGCTTAGCCCGCCTCTGTTTGCCCTTGCCTTCGGACTTATACCTTCAGACGCTTTCTATATCGCGATGTCTTCCACGCCCTTTTTCCCAACTCTTCTACCAGACGGGGTGCTCTTTGGGGATACATCTCAGTGAATTCTCGAAGCCCC
>CAYYUO010000073.1:0-3509 GCA_964474965.1 uncultured Dehalococcoidales bacterium | reverse complement strand
TTCTGGGTACGTTTATAACTCCTATCACTTTTTCCCAGTGCTCGATTTTGCCGAAGAACTGTTTATTGATGATGCGAGCTTCAGAGGGGAGCGCTATAACCCGAGCTTCAGGGAAAGCCTCTGCGATAGTGCCGAGTCCAAAGTAATGGTCGGGATGCGCATGCGTAATATAAATCGTTTTAAGATGCTTGCCTGTTTCCAGTATTTCTGCGATTACTCGATGGGCATTTGATAACGTCCACTGTGCATCAATAAGAACGGCATCGGTCTTGCCCGTCACGATTACGGAGGCAACTTCGAAACCACTTTCGTCGCTGAAAAATACTTTCGTCGCCAGTGAGTCCCGCCCGTGTGCGTTTAGTCTAATCTCCATGAGCTATCTCCCTTCCAACAAGATTTCATTTAATTTAACAGGCAGTGTTCTAGATTGCAATAAGACCCTGAGACCTTAAAGCTCTTTGGGTTAAGTCCAAAGTCAGATGGCTTAGCACCGCGTAGTAATATAATGGTGGTGAAGGTATTCCTCAAATCGAATAGAATAGGGTCGAGGAGTTAACCTCGCCCCTGTCTTTTTGCACTGAAGCAACACTTCAGGCGATTGTTCAACATTGGTTTCCATGCAGCTGGCTAGCTCTGCGCTGCTTCCCCTTCGCTACTATCCCAATCTCAGTCAAAAGCTTCGTCGAAGAAGGATATGACCTGTTCCTTATACTCTGCTGGCCTCATAAGATATGAGTTCCCGTGTTGTGCTTCCGGCACTATCCATAACTTGCTGTCAGGATTTTGGCTGGCCTCTTTCAGTCGATACGCATGCTGGACAGGAACCATGTCGTCCTGTCCTCCGTGGATAATGAATACAGGTGCAGAAATCTCCTTCACCGCCTCCTCGGGCTTGATTGCAGTGAAGTCAACGTCGTATATGTTCCGGGCTATAGATAAGATGATCGGGATGAAGAATTTCGGCAGGTTACTTCTCTTTGAGAATTCGGACTCGATAATGCTAACGATATCAGCGTAAGCGCAATCAGCTACCACTGCACCGATTTCCTCAGATTCAGCAGCAGCCATTAAGGAAGTAGCGGCTCCCATTGAGAAACCAAGGACACCTATTTTACTCTCAATGCCACGTTGCCTGATATAGTCAGTGGCGCCCAGCAAATCATTTCTCTCATAATAGCCTGCCGAGATATGTTCCCCTTCTGATTCTCCATGCCCTCTCATATCAAACATGAGGACATTATAGCCATAACTCACCAGGTCTTTAGCAATTCCCAACATTCTTTCCGCTGGGTGAGCTCGATTACCTTCTGACCCGTGAACCACAACAATAACCGGCTTATCGTCATTCCCTTCAAGCCACCAGCCGCGCAGTATGAGACCGTCCCGGCTGGGGAAAGAAACGTCCACATATTCTAACCCGAAGTCGGCGGGGTTACACTCAATGGGTACTCGCTCAAACCGGGTCAGCGAGGAAGCAGCATAACCTGATATACCTAGGATAATCCCAGCAGCCACCACAATGAGGGCCAGCAAAACCCAGAGTACTCGTCTCATAGGCTTTCTGGATTTGTTTCCCTGGTGACTCATTGCCTCTTCTCGGTCTTTTACTGGGAGAACAGCAAGTTTACCTCATGCAGAAGAAGTCCTCAACAGTGCTGTGAATTGGGTCAAACATTACGGACTAAGGTTTATCTCCGGAGTCTGCTTTGGACAGCGTCACTCTCTAGTTCTCTGATAGCATCGGCAGAAACCCAGCGAGCAGCCTTCGAGTCGAGTCGTTTGATTTCCTTTGCAGTATTTATTGCGGCTTCGTTCAAATTGAGGTTCCTTTTCCCGATGTTTCTAAGAGCCCAGTTCACTGCTTTCTTGACGAAGTTACGCTCGTCCGTAGCCCCTCGTATTATCACAGGAAGCAATTCTATGAATCTCTCATCACTCGCCTTCTTATCATGCCATGCCAGACAAGCTATCAGCGAAAAGGCAGTCCTTTTGACAAACTCTTCTTCCCGCTCAGACCAATCGACAATTTTCTTCCAGGCTAATTGGTTCTTTTCAAAGAGATTCATGCACACCTGGTCGCAGACATCCCACGAATTGATGTCTTTCACCCAGTCCTCCATCTGCTCTTCAGTTAGCTTAACAGGGTCACCAATCATCGCAGCCACGATCCTTGCTTCAGCTATTCCAGTTCTCCATAAGTCCAGTGCCAGCTTATGGTCTTTCCCTATCTCTTTAGCCAGTTTTCTCATATCAGGAACTGAGACACCTAATCTCTGCTCCACTGTCATCCCGTATTTAGCCATTCCTTCTAACTGCTCTGGCTGAGCCTTGCTCCGGAGTTTGTCCAGCACATCTTTCACAGAAGCCATTGTTTACTCCTATTCCATGCATCTGTAGTTTATGGAGGTTGAAAGCCTACTCAATAGGCGACAGTGAATCGTTCGCGGATGTGCTGCGGATGCTCAAGTTCGTCGAGCATGGCAACGGCATAGTCCTGCGTGGAGATTTTGCTTTCGCCTTCCTTGTTCTTAAGAAGCTGGTCTTTCCCAACCCGGTAATGCCCCGTCCGCTCCCCGGGGGCGATCGAGGATGGCGGACTCAGGAATGTCCACTCAAGTTCCTTTTCTTTTCTTAGCATGTGGAGTACTTCCCTGGTTGCCAGCACTCCGCCTTTTATGTTCTCCGGGAAAGTTACCGTATCAAGGAGCTGCACACCAGGGGCGACTTCAAGAGTTCCGGCCCCACCGACAACCAGCAATCTTTTTATTCCAGACTTCTTGACCCCGCTGATAATCGCCTTATAACCCTTGATTTGCTCATTGTAGATATCGGGATTGCTCCAGCCGGGATTGTAGGCACTTATGACCGCGTCATGACCTTTCACGAGTTCATCGACCTTATCTTTAAGAATGTCTGCTTTTACAACGGTCAGACGCGGGTCCTGCGCAGTTATCTTCTCAGGATGGCGCACAATCGCAGTTGCCTGATGCCCCCGTGCCAGCGCTTCATCGCGAATGAATGCTCCAATCTGTCCGCTTGCTCCGATGATTGCTATTCTCATAAACGTAACCCTCCCTTTACGCTATTCTTATTGAAAGACTATCTACTTGGGTGCGCACAGCATTGCACGAAAGTAGGAAAAATGCAATCCCCTTTCGGGGATTAGGGCTTCGGAGACAACCTTGGGCTTAGCACCATGTAGTCATTAAAACTGGCGAGGGTATTCCTCAAATCGAAGAGGGTCGGGGAATTAACCTCGACCCTCTTCTTTGTCTCTAGAGTAACAATACAAGCGGCATTTACTTAGGCACCGGGATTCAGGACACGCCCGACGAAGAGAATGGCGCCCGTCTCAATGTCGCGAATCAGGAAGATGAAGGGGCGGTCTATGGTGACTTCCACAGTAGGTTCAGGCGGCGCAGCCGATGGCATAATAACTGCAGTGGCGGCAGCCGCTTCGGTGCCAGCTTCATCCACGGCAACGAATGCCTTGTGCACAACGTCTGATA
>CAYYUO010000072.1:0-3512 GCA_964474965.1 uncultured Dehalococcoidales bacterium | reverse complement strand
GTTCCCATCCCGAACACGGAAGTGAAACGCTCCAGCGCAGACGATACTTGAGGGGAAACCCTCCGGGAAAATATGTCGTTGCCAGGAAGCTCTCATTTTTGCTGCTGAAGTCAATCTTTTTACCATTAGATGTCATCGTTCCTAAAGTATTGAGTATGTTATTATTTGTAAGGGGGGGTGAAGAAATGAACGCAGTACAAACCTTTAAGCTCACCAAGGAATTCGATGGCCTGGTAGCGGTAAACGGCATCGATTTGGAGATAAAGAAAGGCGAGCTTTTCTCCCTCCTCGGCCCTAACGGGGCAGGGAAGACTACCACCATCAGGATGTTGTGTTGCCTCTTAAAGCCAACCAGGGGGACTGCTTCCATATTGGGCTATGATATCGCTAAGGAGCCATTTAAGGTCAAAAAACTCATCGGGGTATCACCTCAAGATACCGTTCTCTCTGAGCGCCTTAACTGCTGGGAAAACCTGGCTCTGATTGGCAAGGTCCATGGCCTGAGTTCTAACGAAGTAAAAGGACGTTCGAAGGAACTACTGGAGACGATGGGGCTTATGGAAAGGTCTAAAGACCAGGTGCGGAAGTTTTCCGGAGGGATGAAAAGGCGGCTCAGCATCGCTATGGCTCTTGTTTCTGACCCCGAGGTATTATTTCTGGATGAACCTACCCTTGGACTGGACCCCCAGTCGAGAAGAGCCATCTGGGAATATATAGCTGAGATTAAGGGAAAGAAGACCATTCTTCTCACTACCCATTATATGGAGGAAGCGGATTTCCTCTCCGAGCGAATAGGGATTATCGACGAAGGAAGGGTTGTAGCTTTGGGTACATCTCAAGAACTAAAGACAAATCTCCTTGAGATGCGCAGCATGGTCGTCTCAACAGAAAACCTCACCGCTGAGGTCATAGCGGATTTACAAGGCAAATACTCCAGGTTGGAGAAGGTCAAGGAGAAGCTCAGGATTTTCCACAAGGACTTAGACTTCAAAGAGATCGTGGACTATCTCCATTCTCGAGGAGTTACCGTTTATTCTGCTGCCTTAGAGCAGCCAACCCTGGAGGACGTCTTTATCCAGATAACGGGAAAGAAGCTTAGAGACTAGAAGGGAGGCGAAGGAAATGAAGTTCTGGGAAATTGGCAAAAGGAATCTGAAGGAGATTTATAGAAACCCTGTGCTTCTAGGCTTTCTCCTGGGAATGCCCCTTGCCTTTATGCTGGTATTTTGCTCTGCCTTCGCCGGGGAGCAGGCCAGCCCTATTGCGATGAGTGTAGTGGACGAAGACCACTCCCAAACCTCCTTTGCTTTTATACAATGTCTTGGAAGCATAGAGGCTATCGAGCTGAATGAGTCGATATATAGTGAAGAATCTCAGGCCCAAGAGGACCTGGAGGACAGCAGGATATCATTCTATTTATTAATTCCCTCAGGATTCGAGGCGGCAAAGCAGGCCCAACAAACTGTCAACTTAGAGTTAGTCTACAAGGAAGCAGACCCGATGATAGGTCTACAAGTAAAACCTATAATAGAGGCTGTCGGCTCTGAATTCCTGGGAGTGGCTCCCCCTTTAAATGTTGAACTAAAGGGAACAGAGAGCAAAATAAAGAACGAGACGGTCAATTTCTTTGCTCCCGGGATAGCTGTCTTCGGGCTCATGATTTTAGTTTCCACAGCGGCGGAGATAATTGCCGGTGATAGGGAGAAGGGCTTTCTGGCTCGAATGTTTACTACCCCGGCAAGACCCTGGGATTTCATTCTGGGCTATTCCTTGCCCTTTATCCCGGTGCTCATCGTCTCCACGCTGATTTATCTTGGCGTGGGGATGGCGCTGGGCTTGACCATTGTCGGCAATCTGGGGCATGCCTTTCTTATTTTTTTCCTTATCGGGCTTTGCTCTATCGGGATAGGCATGATAGTGGGCAGCTTAATCAAGAGTGAGTCTCAAGCAGGCGTCTGTTGGATATTCATCGTTCCCATGGCCATGATCTCCGGGGCCTGGTTCTCAGTGAAGGGTATGCCTTCGGCTGTTAAAAGCGTTGCCGGAGCCCTTCCTTTTATCCATGCTATAGATGGTTCTCGGGCTATTATCAACGGCTCATCTCTCTCAGCTATCATGCCCGATCTTTACTGGCTTGTTGGCTGGGCAGTCGTCCTATTTGCTGCCGGGATTGCATTATTCAGCAGGAAGATGGTGAGTTAGAACTTGCTATTGTAGAGCCTGCATCCTGTCATCGCTCTAACTGTGCCAGGTCGAATTTCATGCCGTCCCTGGCGGCGATGACCCGGATTTCGGTCTCCTCGGTCAATTTCTCAGCCAGCTCCCAGGGTTTAGCCCGCCACATGGTCATGCCAAAATGAGTAAGTATGGCTATCCTGGGCTTTAGTTTCTCAATTATACTCTTGACCTCGGGAAGAGCTAGATGGTCAATGGGAGCTCCTGGATTCAATCGGACCACATTGATAATCAGCAAATCGCCTTCATAGTGATTGGCTAAATCATCGAAATATCTGGTGTCAGTAATCCAGGAGAAGGTATGCCGCGGCGTCTGGAAAATAAAGCCATATGTCTCCACGGGATGTTTGTGCCTGATGGGGGTCTTAAAAGAAACGTCGTTAATTACATAGGACCCTCCTTCAGTTAAGACCTGGATGCTCTCAAGATAAGACCGTAAATAAGACAAAACAACGGGGTCTTGATTCAAGGCATCGGCGGGGGCAAAGACCGTGCCGCGCTTCTTTGTCCCTCCGTCGGTCATAGCTTCAATCATGATATTAATATCCCCGCTGTGGTCTAAATGTCTGTGAGACAAAATAATAGCGTCCAGTTTCGTGGGATCGAGCTTCCTCCTGGCAATCTGGACCAGGGAGCCAGGACCGGGGTCCAGGAGTATTTGAGTGTCGCCCAGAGTAAGCCAGGCACCCCCTGAAGCAAGAAACTGGCGAATCACTACAAACCTGGCACCGGCGGTACCCAGAAAGGTAATTGTGTCGCTTAATTCAGCCACCGCTGAATTATAGCAAGGAAAGCTGCTAAAATGATAAAGTGGAGTTATAGAAGGACCTATGAGCTACGGGACAGGCGGCAATCGCTTCGCCATTCAAACATTTAGCCTTTCCAGGAAATTCGGAGAGCTGGTAGCAGTAGATGGCATAGATTTATCTATCAAGGAAGGTGAGCTATTCTCCCTGCTAGGACCGAATGGCGCTGGCAAAACAACTGCTATCAAGATGCTATGTTGTCTGCTCAGACCGAGCAGTGGCACAGCCACGGTCATGGGCCGTGATATACATGAAGACCCCATGGCAGTGAAACAAATAATAGATGTCTCGCCGCAAGAGACAGCAATAGCGGAGCATCTTAACGCCTGGGAGAACCTGCGCTTGATTGGGGGGATACGAGGATTGGCGAAAGAAGAGGTGAAAAAGAGGTCAGAGGAACTGCTGGAGATGGTAGGCCTGGCTAAGAGGGCTAAAGATCAAGTGCGGAAGTTTTCCGGAGGGATGAAAAGG
>CAYYUO010000071.1:0-3614 GCA_964474965.1 uncultured Dehalococcoidales bacterium | reverse complement strand
TCTTTTGCCTGGTTCCTGCCAGGCTTTTTCTATTGACTTTATTCTAAGTTCCTTTCCTTGCCAGACAAAAGACCGTGGTTCTTCAGCATAGACATGGCCTGAATAGCATTTCACATTTATCTCCATATTTTGCCCCGACATACTATAGGATTCAATTCGAGGACCCCGACATGTCGGGGTTGGTCATCCGGCTCATTATAATACAGTTCAAATAGTTTACCATCCCAGTAACAACCCTGGAGCTTGTTGTAAAATTGACAAACGTGATACGCTAAAGTAGTATCAAGAGAGACGAAAGATGAAAAAGGATTTGCTCTCGATAGCCGACCTTGACCGCGAGGACATTGAAAGCCTTATAGAGCAAGCCCGGCGTATGAAACAAGAAGGGGCAACGCCTCTCTTTTCCGGAAGGACCTTAGCTTTCCTCTTTGTAAAGCCTTCTTTGCGAACCAGAGTCAGCTTTGAAATAGCTATGTATCAGCTAGGCGGACACGCTATCTACCTGTCTCCGGAAGAGGTAGGCATGGGCAAGCGAGAGCCAGCGGCTGATATAGCTCGAGTGCTCAGCCGCTATGTCGACGTCATTGCCGCTCGTACATTTTCCCAGGAGACTGTGCAAATTCTCGCTGACAGTTCTTCTGTGCCTGTAATTAATGCCCTTTCCAACCTGGAACATCCCTGCCAGGCTCTTTCCGACCTTTTTACGATCTATGAAAAGAAAGGGAGGCTTCCTGGTTTGACTTTAGCATTCATTGGCGATGGCAATAATGTGGCCAATAGCTTGCTTCTCTCTTCCTGCCTGGTGGGCATGAATTTCCACTTCGCCTCTCCACCAGGCTATGAGATTAATGAAGAGGTATTGAATCAAGGAAAGACATTTGCTGCTCTTAGTGGCAGCCAGGTTAAGCTAACCAGTGACCCTTATGAAGCAGCCAAAGGCGCTGATATAGTATATACTGATGTGTGGGCTAGCATGGGACAGGAGGCTGAAGTGGAGAAACGTCGTCGTGCCTTTTCAGACTATCAGGTTGATAATAAATTATTAAGCTCGGCTAAAGGAGATGTTTTGTTGATGCATCCCTTGCCGGCTCACCAGGGGGAGGAAATTGCTGCAGGGCTGTTAGACGATCCCCGGTCAGTGATATTTGACCAGGTAGAAAACAGGCTTCATCTGCAGAAAGCATTATTGGTGGAGCTGCTGTCAAATCCGACGGTATCAGTCAAATGACCAGGCCTATTGTAGCCATTGTAGGCAGAGCCAACGTGGGCAAGTCCACTTTGCTTAACCGCCTGGCGGGCAGAAGGATAGCTGTGGTTGCTGATTTGCCAGGAACTACCAGGGACCGCGTTTTTGCTTTTGTTTCCTGGCAAGGGCAGGAATTGACTGTGGTTGACGCTGGTGGCTGGCAAGCAAAGCCACAAGAGGCTTTGGAACAAAAGGTCAAGCAGCAGGTCGAAGCAGCCATTGCCCGAGCGGATGCCTTCATCTTCTTGGTAGATGTCAAAGACGGAGCTATTGCTGCCGATGAGGAAATTGCCGAAGTGCTGCGAGCCGCCGATAAGCCTATAATACTGGCAGTAAACAAGGTGGATTCCTCCAAGCAAGCAAATCAGGTGGCTGATTTCTATCATCTGGGCATGGGCGAGCCTGTAGCTATCAGTGCCCACCATAACCGAGGGATAGACGATTTAATGGATGCTGTGCTAGCTTCCTTGCCATCGCAACCTCCCAATATTGCAGAGCCAGGGGAAGCTAAATTAGCCATCGTTGGGCGACCTAATGTAGGCAAGTCAACTTTGTTGAATACATTATTAAAAGATGAAAGAGCTATTGTCCATGAGTCTCCGGGGACAACTCGCGACTCGCTTGATGCTATGGTTCGGTGGGGTGATAAAGAAATCTTGCTTGTCGACACTGCTGGGATTAAACGGCGTGGAAGGGTCGGTGCTGGAGTGGACTATTATAGCTTGCTTCGCGCCCTCCAGGCTATCAACCGCTGTGATGTTGCCTTGTTGCTAATAGATGCCAGTGAATTTATTACTGCCCAGGATATGCATATCGCTGGCTATATTATTGAAGTCGGAAGGGGTATAATAATATTAGTCAACAAGTGGGACCTTGTTCCCAAAGAACAAAGACAGGAATTCAAGCATAGCATGGAGCGAAGACTTAGATTTGCCCCCTACATACCTACCATTTACATTTCTGCCAAACTAGGGCAGGGGGTAAACCGGATTCTACCCCAGGCCTGGGAAATCTGGCAGGAAAGACAAAAGCGAATACCGCAATCGGAAGTTGACGAGCTAGTCAAACAGGCGGTAATTAGCCATCCCCCACCCCGCGCAGGTTCTAGGCGGTTGCACATTGCTCGAGCCTATCAAGATGAATCTCAGCCAGCAACTTTTGTTCTCAAGGTTAACAATCCTAAACTGGTTCATTTTTCCTATCAACGCTACTTGGAAAATAAGCTTCGCCAGGGCTTTGGTTTTAGCGGCGTTCCTTTGAAGTTGATTTTCACCAAGACTACCCGTAAAATAAATAAAAGGATGGAAATGAGAACATGATGATAGCTAAGTTTGTTGCTGTAGTAGCCATTGCTTATCTCCTTGGCTCTATTCCCTTTGGCTTGATAATAGGCAAGCTAAAACGTGGCGTTGATATCAGGGAATATGGAAGTGGTAAGACTGGCGCCACTAACGTTATGAGAACCTTGGGGACCAAGCTCGGCGTTTTAACTATCGTTCTTGATGTGGTTAAAGCTGGTGGGGCGGTTATGCTAGCCGCAGTAATTATAGATGGCGGCAGCGGTAGCTTCACCATTGGTGGCGTGTCCGTTTATTGGCAGCATGTAGCCCAAGTTGCAGCCGGCTTGGCCGCAATAGCAGGACATAACTGGCCCGTATTTGCTAAGTTTAAGGGGGGTAGGGGGGTAACTGCCTATTTTGGCACACTGTTTGCTATTTGTCCTCTCGCGGGCGTATTTGGTGCCGAAGTCGTAGCTATAGCAGCATTACGCAGCCGGCAGATGTCCAAGGGTTCTATTCTTGGAGCCTTAGCTGCTTGGTGCTTAATGATACCCTTAACCATCGCCTACAATTTCTCTCCCATCTATCTAGCTTACGGTTTAGTAGTTATCGCATTGCTCGTCTATCAACACCAGGACAATATAAAACGCTTAAGGCAAGGCACAGAACGCCAATTGTGGTAAAAAAAGCATGAGAGACCATGCCTAAAGTTACCATCATAGGTAATACCTCTTGGGGCAATACTTTAGGCGTTTTGCTGAGTGATAAGGGTGCAGCAGTAAAACTGTGGACGCGAAGCGAGGCTGAGGCCAGAGAATTAAACCAGGGACGGCGTCGCTATTCCTCTACCAGCCACATCGAAGAAGCCTTAAACGGGGCTGACCTGGCAATCTGGGCCGTCCCCTCTCAAAAGTTGAGAGAAAACGTCAGTCAAGCCAAGAATTATCTCACTAACTCGATGCTATTAATGAGCGCCGCCAAAGGATTGGAAGTAGATAGTGGTAGGAGGATGTCACAGGTGCTGGCAGGGGAGATTAGTCCTTCATTAAGAAAGCAAATTTGCGTCCTCTCTGGTCCCAATTTAGCCA
>CAYYUO010000070.1:0-3892 GCA_964474965.1 uncultured Dehalococcoidales bacterium | reverse complement strand
TGGTGAGTTCGGCAGCTGCATTGTTGACCAGAAGTTCTAGTAGTTGCTTTAGATTGACGCCTGCATTCTTTACCATTTCTTGTGCTACTTTAGCCATCTTTTTTCTCCTTTTCTTTTTTTCATTTTGGCATTTGTATTTCCCTTACACCATCACATAGAGATCACCTCCAATCTATTACTACCTGTGTTTTGCCTGCTGTGCTCGACCTGAGCAAGAAATTGTCAGGCAAAGCTAACTAACAATACTTTTATGCTGCAATCTTAGACCAGAACTAATGAAAAAGTTATAAAACGGCGGTCAAAGAAATTACAAATTTATAACATTTCAGGAATGACAAAAGCATTATGGAGATGTTACTGCTTATCCATTCCCGACCTTCTTTAACCAAATTCAGATTATTCCATTTCTGGAATGGCTATCTCACATTAAGTAACTCCAGCATTTTGCCTATATCCGTCGTTGGCAGTTTGCAGTTATAGCTCATACAGACATAAACTGTTGCCTTACCCCCGATGCTCGATTGATTTTTGGTAAATTCGGCAAGCTTAGCTATTTCAGACGATTCTCGTTCATCGGGATTGAGAAGTACCACCTTATTCGGCAAAAAACGTGTTCGCAACGCCTTTACCATAGCTTTGGTGTCCTCCGCCTCCGCTTTGCCGGCGATAACCACTTCATAACAAGGCCCAATTCCGAAGTCCAGGGCAACCATGAGTTGAGTATGCGCCGATGGTAATTGTTTGACGATTCCGGAAAAAGCACTACCGATTCTCGCTGCTTTCTCTTCCAAAGCGGAAGTCGCAGTCATACGCCCTAGACGAAGCAAATTCAGCATTGCCACAGAATTTCCCGATGGAATAGCGCCATCATAAATTTCCATCTTTCTGACGAACAGGCTTTCGCCATCGTCGGGTGTGAAATAAAACCCACCAGCATCTTCGTCCCAGAAATGCCTTACCATATCACTGTTCAGCTCGAGAGCAACTTTGAGATATTTTGTGTTGAAAATGGCTTCATACAGTTCTATTAGACCCCAAACTAGAAAGGCATAGTCATCCAGATTAGCTTCTACGCCAGCCTGGCCATCTCGATATCGGTGCAAAAGCCGTCCATCCGGTTTACGCATATTCTCAAGGACGAAATCTGCGGCACGGCAGGCCGCTTCGGCATACTCAGGCTCATCAAAGGCTTGAGCCCCTTTTGTCAATGCAGCAATCATGAGACCGTTCCAATCAGTCAAAATCTTGTCGTCCTTCATAGGATGGACACGTTTCTCGCGGTAATCAAACAGTTTTTGCCGTATACCCCCCAAATGCGTCTGAAGGTCTTGTTGAGACAGATTAAAGTCGGAGGCGAGTTCTCCAAGCGTCTTTGTTAAATGTAAAATGTTGAGGCCACTCTTCTTCCCAGTGGCTTGCTCCGCGAAATTGCCGTCTTTTTCAATGTTGAATACTTTGGCGACGAAATTTGCTTCCTCATTGCTAAGCGCCTGTCCAACTTCATCCCGCGTCCAAAGGTAAAACTTGCCTTCCTCTCCCTCGCTATCCGCATCTTCAGCCGAGCAAAACCCGCCTTCCGGCGCTGTCATATCCCGCAGAACGTAGGTGAAAATCTCCCGTGCTGCCTTCGCATAATCTCCTTTTCCCATTGCCTGATAAGCCTCGGTGTAGGCCATAGCCAACATAGCTTGATCGTAAAGCATCTTCTCAAAGTGGGGAACAAGCCATTGCGAATCTGTGGAATAGCGGTGGAAGCCAAATCCAACATGGTCATAGATGCCGCCGCGCCGCATTGCCTGGAGGGTTTTCTCTACCATATCTAACGCTGCTTTGCTGCCACTACGTTTCCAGTAGCGTAGCAAGAAGAGGAGGTTGTGCGGAGTGGGAAACTTCGGGGCACTACTGAAACCAGCATGCTGTCCATCAAATCGTTTGGCAAGCTGCTCATATGCGAGCTCCAGTGTCGCTTCATCTAGTTCTTTGCCCGGTGTTTCCTGCGAGGTCTGCTGAAGTAAGGTGACAATTTCATTAGATAGACCTAACGCTTCGCCTCGCCGCGTTGCCCAAAGCTCTCTAATTCGTGGGATTAGCTCCGTCATTCCAATCAGCCCAAATCGACCCTCCCTGGGGATATAAGTGGCAGCGAAGAAAGGTTTTTTATCCGGCGTTATTATGATACTAAGAGGCCAACCTCCACTGCCTGTCATCACCTGACAGGCGCTCATGTAAACATTGTCTATATCAGGACGTTCCTCACGATCTACCTTTATGGAAACGAAAGCCTCGTTCATAAGCCTGGCTACTTCAGGATGCTCAAAAGACTCATGTGCCATCACGTGGCACCAATGGCATGTTGAATACCCTATAGATAAAAAGATGGGTTTATTTTCCCTTTGAGCTCTCTCGAATGCCTCTGGACCCCATGGGTACCAGTCCACCGGGTTATGCGCATGTTGACGCAAATAAGGAGAGGTCTCGTTTATCAGATGGTTAGGCATTTAAACCTCCCTGCTACTTAGCAGCCCCACTATATCCTAGACCGATCTAACTCGTTTCTTTGTCTTCTTCAACCGGGTGGCAGCATCCACATTTGCAAGGCCCGCTACCGGTGGCACAGGGCTCACAACAATACTTAACGCCTTCTTTTTCGTAGCCAGCTCCCACGATGGTGCAACCACAAACCGGACATAGCTGCTCTGTCATCTTCATCCTCCTTTCTCACCTTTATCTTCTTAATCTGCACCAGAAACTACCTTGATTTATCACTCAATTTTCACACGTTAACAACCTTGTTGTATGTGACTTTTGTATCAAAAATTGACTATACTGCCCTAACCTTGACCCTCAAATTGTCTATTTTATCCACCCCCTCTAATGAAGAGACCAAACCGGTTATTGTGTTGGCGATAATATCTGCGGGGAAAGGGGTAAGGGGAAGTTCATTCCCATTGACGACGATTTTGACATCGCCCCGCTCCAGATAAAGTTCCAGCTCCCGTATGTTTTCAGCTCCCTTCAAGGAAGAGACTGCACCGACCACAGTTCGAGCTAAGGACTCCTCGACGAAGGGGTTGAGTTCAACAGATACATCGTTGACCTCAAGCTCTGCCTTAAGGGTATTCTCCATTTTACACCTCCTGGTCTATAACTACGCTGTTTAATTTTGATTTTTCCATAGGAAATTAATATCTGGCAACATCTTACTTCTCCTTTTCCTTCTCCTTTTTAAGTTCTTGATAGACCTTGATTATTTCCTCCACAGAGCTTTTGTCTTCCAGAGTCGTGAGGTCACCTATGGCGGTATTATTGGCCACGGCCTTCAAAACCCGCCGCAGAACCTTGCCGCTCCTTGTCTTGGGTAACTTGGCGACAAAGTAAATTTCATCAGGAACTGCTATAGGCCCCACCACTTTTCGCATGTGACCAGCGAGGTCCTTTTTCAGGTCCGGAGAAGGGTCAACACCTTCTTTGAGCCTGGCAAAGACGACGATGCTCTCGCCCTTCACCGGGTCCGCTTTACCCACAACTGCTGCTTCAGCTACTTGAGGATGTGAGACAGCAGCGTCTTCTAATTCAGCGGTACCCATTCTATGTCCGGCCACTTTAAGTACCTCATCCGCCCTCCCCAGGACCCAGAAGTATCCATCTTTGTCCTTTACGGCATAGTCACCGGTATAGTAAACGCCGGGGAAACGTGACCAATAGGCCTCCTTGTAGCGTTCCGGGTCTCCGTGTATGCCAAGGAGCATCCCGGGCCAGGGCCTCTTTATTACCAGGAAACCTCTCTGCTCCGCCGGCACCGGCTTGCCATCCTCACCAACTACATCAACTTCCACTCCCGGCAGCGGGAATGTTGCTGACCCAGGCTTCAGAGGCACACACTCTATGCCAG
>CAYYUO010000069.1:0-3911 GCA_964474965.1 uncultured Dehalococcoidales bacterium | reverse complement strand
CCTGGCTAAGAGGGCTAAAGATCAAGTGCGGAAGTTTTCCGGAGGGATGAAAAGGAGGCTCAGCATCGCTATGGCTCTTGTTTCCGACCCTCAGGTGCTATTTCTGGATGAACCCACCCTGGGCCTGGACCCCCAGTCAAGAAGAGGTATATGGGAACATATAGCAGAACTTAAGGGGAAAAAGACGATACTGCTTACGACCCATTACCTGGAAGAGGCTGATGCCCTGGCGGATAGAATAGCGATAATAGACGAGGGCAAGATAGCGGCCCTGGGAACTCCGCAGGAGTTAAAAGACAGCATCTCCGATATGCAAGTAATGGTAGTCAGGGCAAAGAACCTGCCCCCGGATGTCATTGAGGGTCTAAAGGAGATATACCCAGAAGTAAAAGCAACAGAGGACGGAATTGAGATTAGAGCTAAAGAATTGAGTTTCTACGAGATAGTAGATTATTTGCGCCCCAGGGGAGTTGCTATCCAGTCCATGGCTCTGAAACAACCCACCTTAGATGATGTATTTCTGCACCTTACCGGAAAAGAGTTAAGAGAATGAGATTTGCGGAATTAGCCATAAGAAACTTCAAGGAGATGTGGCGAGACCCTATATCTATGGGGCTCGAAATAGGGATTCCCGCAGGTTTTCTGGTTATATTCTGGGCTCTTGGTCGGAGTATGAGGGACGAAAGCTTTCTCGTTCCTTCCATGTTAGTACCGGGAATAGCGGTCTTTGGTTTTACTTTCTTGTTAATGTTTTCAGCCGTGGTGCTCGCCCGAGACAGGGAAAGCGCACTTTTGTCAAGACTCCTCGTCGCCCCACTCAAGCCACACGATTTTATTTTGTCTTACTCCTTGCCCTACATCCCACTGGTTATCCTTCAAATATTACTATGCTTCGGCATAGGGGCTTTGCTGGGACTTGAGGTGACTGGGAATACCGGCCTCGCTTTTCTCATCCTTCTCATCATGGGGATATGCTCTGTGGAACTGGGAATGATTCTGGGACTGCTCTTTGCCGTGAATCAAGTGTCGGGCGTTGGCTCAGCGATAATAACCCTCGTAGCTGTACTCGGAGGAATCTGGATAGACTTAGGAACGATAGGAGGCGTGTTTTACGGCATAGGGAATGCTCTTCCCTTTGCCCATGCTATTGATGCGGCACGAGCTGTTATTATAGGGGCTGACTTCAGTAGTATTGCCACAGATGTCTACTGGGTCCTGGGCTATACCGTGGTGTTTTTTGCTTTAGGTACTTTCTTGTTCAGGCGGAGGATGGTGGAATGAATAAAATAGAAACGCATTTAGCAGATAAGAGAAAATAATGGCGGAACTGGAAGTAGAAATCGCCCGGCTGATAAGGGAATACCAGGCTAAAACAGGAAAGGCCTTGACTATTGGCTCAGTCGAGTCGGCTACCGGCGGCAGGATAGCTGACAGGATAACCAACGTCCCCGGTAGCTCGGATTACTTCAAGGGCTCTGTAGTGGCTTACAGCAACGAAGCAAAAATCGCCTTGCTCAGGGTAAAAAGTGCGACCATTGAAAATTATGGGGCCGTGAGCGAGCAAACGGCTCTGGAGATGGCTCAAGGCGGCAGAAAGCTCCTGGATGTGGATATATGCGTCTCCGATACCGGGATTGCCGGTCCCTCAGGCGATACTCCCGAAAAACCGCTGGGCTTGTTTTATCTCGGCCTGGCAGCCAGAGGTGAGAGCTTGAATCAGAAGCATGTCTTTCAGGGAAATCGAGAGGGAAACAAGCGGGATGCTGCCGAAGCCGCGCTAAACATGCTGAAGCAATACTTGTTGCGGTGCATCAACGCCGGATGATGTAGTGCGAGGCTTTAGCCTCGTGCAGCACGACCCTCAAGGGTCGCACTACAAAATTAGGGTAAGGAGGTTAAAAGCAATGACAACCGAGAAGTTCACTGTAGATGGAAGTCAAGTGGTCGAGAAGATCAAGGAGCTAATACATCAGGGAAATATCAGAAGAGTCCGTTTAATACATAAGGGGCGTCCTTTGATAGACATTCCGCTGACGGTAGGCGTTGGTGTGACTGCGGTAACGGTCCTGGCAGCCCCGGTACTGGCTGCGCTGGGAGCAATTGCCGCACTGGTCACGGAATGCACTATCGAGGTAGAAAGGGTAGAAGATACCGCGGGAGAGAAGGGCGAAAAACAATAGAAATCTAGCTACTCTCTAGGCAATGGTTCGGGGACTGTAAGCGCTGCCGACCCGAACGACCTGCATTCCACACAGGGCTATAAGGACAAGAAGGAGGTGTCAAAAATTAAAATCGAGGAAATAAGGGTTAGAGACAGAATGCGAATGCGGGGGCTGAAGAACAAAGGCTTAATAGAAATTTCCCAGGACCCTAAGACGGGGAATTTCATTCTCATCGTGGGCAAGGGGACTCACAGGAAGTGGTTGCTCTTCAACTTTCCGGATGGAATGTGGAGAGCCGAGTGTTCAAAAGAGCAAGTCTTAGACGTAGTGAAGGATTTCTTGACTGAGAAAATTCTGAAGGATTAAGGTCCGTCCCTCTTCACTCAGCGGCTGAGCGTAGAATAGAATAGCCCCTTTAAGGTATACTTTGCATCATGGCAACTTTCGATACAGGTGAAATAAAGTCCAGGGCAAAAGGCAACTTTACCGATGCCTGGACAGCTACAGCGAAGCTTATTCCCACTGGCACTGAAATCTCTCTGCCGAGGAAAGGCAACCCCCATCTTGTACGGGAATTAATTCAAAAATCCCGCCAGATATTGCTAAACCTGGGCTTTGACGAGGTCGAGAATCTCACAATGCTGCCCGACAGCGATGTGGTCAAGCAGTATGGGCCGGAAGCTCGAGCTATTCTCGACAGGGCTTTTTACCTAGCTGAATTGCCCCGCCCTGACATAGGGTTGAGCGCGAGAAGAATAGCTCAACTAAAGAAGATAGCAGAAGAAATTGACATTGAAAAACTGCAGACTATTTTGAGAAATTATAAAAAAGGGGAAATCGAGGCGGATAACCTCATCGAAGAGCTTATTGCCGGACTGGGCATCACTGATCGCCAGGCTACGGAGCTCCTGGACAAGGTTTTCCCCGAGATGAAAGACCTACAGCCAGTGCCCTCCAGCAAGACTCTGAGGAGTCACATGACGGCTACCTGGTTTCATACCTTAGCAGCTTTACAGGATAAAGCCAGCTTTCCAGTCGCTTTATTCTCCGTAGGGCCCAGGTATCGCAACGAACAGAGAGAAGATGCCCAGCATTTGCGAGTCCACCACTCGGCATCCATCGTGGTCATGGACCCCGAAATGTCCTTGGATGCGGGAAGAGCGATTACCAGGGATATCATGCAGCAATACGGCTTCTCCGACGTCAAATTTGAGACCAAGATAGCAACATCCAAGTACTATGCCCCCGGGCAAGAGCAAGAGGTCTTCGTCAAGCATAAGGCTCGTTCAAGCTGCCTCGTCCCCGGGCAGGAGCAAGAGGCCTTCGTCAAGCATAAGGGCAACTGGCTCGAGATAGCGGACATCGGAATGTATTCGCCTGTCGCCCTGGCCAATTTCGACATCAAATACCCTGTGTTCAATGCAGGCTTTGGAATCGAGCGACTGGGGATGCTTCTTTATAAAATAGACGATGTAAGAAAGCTGGCATATCCCCAGTTTTCTGTAATGGAGTATTCCGACGAAGAGATAGCTAAATCTATTACCTTTATAGCCAGCCCTGAGACAGCCAGGGGACAGAAAATAGCTCAGGCAATCGAGGAAACCGCCCGCAAGCACAAGGACGAGATTGCCCCGTGTGAATTTTTGGCCTGGCAAGACAAGTCCGTTGAGGTGAAAGTTGTCGAAAAAGAGGCCGGCAAGAGATTAATCGGTCCCGCCGGTTTCAACGAGATCTGCGTTGCCGATGGCA
>CAYYUO010000068.1:0-3922 GCA_964474965.1 uncultured Dehalococcoidales bacterium | reverse complement strand
TCCTGGCTTATTGAGTTTAATCCACACCGCCCACACCAATCTCTTGCCTATCTTGCTCCTGTAGAGTATATTGAAAGAGAAATCGCCAAAATTCGTAGCTCGGTGTTGCTTATGTGATCGGCCACCACATCCGCTTGGTGGCGTGTGGATAGTATAGTATAATCCATAAGCTCGAATTATTGGGAAAACTAAACTGTTTGCGGAGGGACAATAGTGGTAACGTTTTACCGAAAGCTGCCAAAGTTTAAATACCTGGCACCGAAGACAATCGAAGAAGCCTTGTCTTCGCTTTCCCAATATAAGGGAAGGGCAAAGGTAATTGCCGGGGGCACTGATGTTTTGCCCAAACTGAAAAGGAGGGAAATTAAGGCACCAGAGTACATAATCGACCTAAAAGGCATACGGGATTTAGACTACATCGAATACGATGACAGTAGTGGGCTAAGCCTTGGCGCTCTGGCTACAATCCATGCCGTGGAAACCTCACCAATAATCCAAGAGAGATTCAGCGTACTATTCCACGCTGCTGAGAGTATGGCTTCTCCCCAAGTGCGAAATAGAGGCACCATAGCTGGCAACATTTGTAATGCTGTTCCTTCGGCTGATACTGCACCAGCATTGCTTACCCTGGAGGCAAGGTTAAGGCTCGTTAACCAAAGAGGGGAGAGAATCGTTAATATTGAAGATTTTTTCACCGGGCCAAACGAGACCTGTCTTACCGATGAAGAGATCCTGCAAGAGATTCAGGTGTCTAACTTGCCACCACATAGCAGAGGGAGATATCTAAAGCTTACACCGAGGAGATCTATGGATCTAGCTATGGTTGGTGTAGCGGTGGTAGTGGTAGCCGACGACGGAATCTGCAGTGACATACGGATAGCCCTTGGAGCAGTAGCCCCAACCCCGATTAGGGCAAGGCAAGCAGAGAACATAGTTAGAGGACAGAAGTTGAGTGAAGAGCTGATAGAAAGGACAGCTTGGCGTGCTGCTGAGGAGTGTCGCCCGATTAGTGATCACCGAGCTTCAGCTGAATACAGAAGAGAGATGGTCAAGGTTCTAACTAAGCGGGCAATTAACCAGGCCATTTCTTATTCTAGGTAGAGGGTAAAATTCAACCATATATAGAAATAGAAGAATTGGAGGTATCCTGATGAAGCGGATAAAAGTGACAGTGAATGGTATTCTTTATGAGCTTAGTGTGCAGCCCTGGGAAACATTACTCGACGTTATCAGAGAACATTTGGGATTAACTGGAACAAAAGAGGGTTGTGGGCTTGGCGAGTGTGGGGCGTGCACCGTTATCATGGATGGCAAAACGGTTAACTCGTGTTTGGTGCTGGCTGTTGAAGCAGATAGCAGAGTCATTACCACTATTGAAGGATTAGCTAACGGAGATGAACTGCATCCCATCCAAGAAGCATTTATCAAATGTGGAGGCCTACAGTGCGGCTTCTGCACCCCGGGGATGATAATGTCGACGAAAGCCCTACTTGAGGAGAACCCTACTCCAGATGAGGAGGAGATAAGGAAGGCGATAGCTGGTAACTTTTGCCGCTGCACTGGATATACTAAGATTATTGAATCTATCAAGGTGGCAGCTGAGAATATGCGGAGGGTGAAATAAAGATGGCTGAATATTCATTGATAGGTAAGCCAATACCTCGGGTAGATGCAAAAGCCAAGGTTACGGGAAAAGCAAAATACGCTGCTGACTATTCATTACCTGATATGCTGTGGTGCAAATTGCTAAGGAGTCCCTATCCCCATGCCCGAATCCTCAACATCGATACCAGCCGGGCTGAGAGGTTGTCGGGGGTAAAAGCAATAGTTACCGGCAAGGATTTTGGCGGCTGGACATGGGGCTGGATGGCTAGTACCAGGGATGAGCCTCCCCTGGCAGTAGACAAAGTACGCTACATGGCCGAAGCGGTAGCTGGAGTAGCAGCGATTGACGAGGACACGGCTGAGGAGGCTTGTGGCCTTATCAAAGTTGATTATGAAGAGTTACCCGGGGTCTTTGACCCAGAAGAGGCTATGCAGGAGGGAGCACCCAAGGTTCATGATTATGTCCAGAATAATATGAGCGTAGAATACCACTGGAACTTTGGTGACGTAGAAAAGGCTTTTGCTGAATCAGATATCGTCCGTGAAGATAAGTTCAGAACTTCAAGGGCGACTCATGGCTATCTGGAACCACCAGCTATCCTCGCCTTCTACGACCCTACTGGTTATATTACCGTCTGGGCAGCAAAACAAAGTCCCTACTTTCTTTATCGGCACCTCGCGGCGTGCTTCAAACTACCGCTAAGTAGGATAAGAGTTATTCAACCGTTCATTGGTGGCGGCTTTGGCGGCACAAAAAATGATTCGCTGGCAGGAGATTTTTGCGCGGTTTTACTATCCAAACTGACGGGAAGGCCAGTAAAATATGTGGAGAGCATGGAAGAGGAGCTTACCACTAGTCGGCGGCGCCATAGCATGATCGTTTACAGTAAGATGGGAGCTAAGAGAGATGGGACCCTGACTGCGATACAGCATCGCGTCATCGCCGATGGGGGTGGATATACCGCTGTTAGTCCCCTTACCATGTACCTCGCTGGGTTTGCAACACCACTTCCCTATAAGCTGCCAAACTTCAAGTACGATGCCTACCGTGTCTTCACCAATAACCCCATAGGGGCGGCAATGAGGGGACATGGAATTACCCATAGCCGCTTTGCTGCTGAAATTCAGATGGAAATGATAGCTGAGGAACTGGGGATTGACCCGGTAGAGATAAGGATGCGAAATGCTATTGACAATCCAAAACCGGGCGCTATATATGAGACCATCAACAAAGTAACGTTGAAGACTTGCGGCATTAAGGAGTGTATTGAAAAACTTGCCCGGGACCCAATCTGGCGAGACCGGGACAAAATGCCTCGAAAAGAAGGTAATATTTCCTGGGGTGTTGGCCTATCAGGCACTTCATACCTGGGTGGAGCGAGACAATTGGGACACCAATCATGCGCCGCTGTTGTCAGAATTTGTGAGGACGGCACAGTCAATCTCATTACCGGAGCTACAGATTGTGGCCAGGGCTCTGACACGGTACTATGCATAATTGCCGCTGAGGAATTAGGGATTAAACTAGAGGATATAGATATAAAGAGAGTGGATAGCGCCTATACTCCCGTCGATCCCGGCAGCTATGGTAGCCGGGTAACTATTTTAGCCGGACAGGCCACCCAAAAGGCAGCACGCGAAGCTAAGAAACAGCTTTTGGAAGCTGCTGCCAAAACCTGGCAGGTAAAGCCTGAAGAGGTTGAAATTAGAGAGGGACAGGTCTTCGTCAAATCAGACCGGCAAAAAAGTATGCCCTTTAGCAAACTAGCGAAGATTGCCTGTTACTCAGGCACCGGGGCTGTTATCCTGGGTACTGGTTACTCCAGCTACGGGATAGAACCTTTAGACCTCACCACTGGTATAGGTAATGGAGGGACTTCTTATAGCTTCACTTCCCAGTCTGCCAGGGTAGGGATAGACATGGAAACGGGAAAGATAACTATTACCGATTTTGTCATTGCTTCCGATTGTGGGAGACTACTCAGCCCCATAACAGCTGAAGGGCAGATTGAAGGGGGGGCTGTTCAAGGACTGGGGCAAACTGTATATGAAGATTTCATAATGGATAAAGGTAAAACACTGAATCCCACCTTCCTGGATTACAAGATGCCCATGTCCATGGATGTACCCAGGATGAAGTTGATAGATGTTGAAACAAATGACCCGGATGGCCCATTTGGCGCTAAAGAGGCTTCCGAAGGGAGTATTGTAAGCACACCGCCGGCGGTAATTAGTGCCATCCATGATGCCACTGGGGTGTGGTTTAAGGAGCTTCCAGTAACACCAGAGAAGGTCATACAGGCGTTGAAGCTATCGA
>CAYYUO010000067.1:0-4096 GCA_964474965.1 uncultured Dehalococcoidales bacterium | reverse complement strand
AGCCAGCACAACCCCTTGACAAAGTTTTAGGGGTGTGTTAATATAATAATGCTCCAAGTAATTGAACAGAAACTTGGTATGTGTGGCCGACCGCTGAGTAAGTGGAAGCTGAAAAGTGCGGGGAAGTAAAAAGCCCAGCGCAAGGTAGGCGGAAGCAGAAAAGAAGGTGGGTGGAGAGCCAGGAAAAGGGAGGTTACTTGGGGCACTTTTTTATCCCCAGTTTTTGTTGTTATACAGGCTATATTAAGTATCGCTATGGAAGGAAGGAGCTAAGTTGGGGTTGATTATCGCGGCCCCTCGCCTTTGATTAGCTCGGGATGGAGGATGCCAATAAAGGGCAAATTACGGTATTCTCCGTTGTAATCTAATCCATAACCCACTACGAACTCATCGGGAACTTCAAAGCCTACGTAATCAAGCGGAACATTTATCAATCGACGTGCTCTCTTATCAAGCAAGGTACAAACGCGAAGACTAGCAGGATTGTGAGCAGAGAGATGACTGAGAATGTAATTCAGTGTCATGCCAGTATCTACAATGTCTTCAACCATCAGTACATGTTGCCCTGTTATACTGCTATCGAGGTCTCTGGTTATCTTGACTACCTGACCATCGCCACCATAGTATGAGATAGCCATAAAGTCCACGGTAACCGGAATGGAAAGGTGCTGCATCAGGTCAGCCATAAAACAGACAACGCCCTTCAAGATGCCTATTAGCACTAATCGCTGGCCAGCGTAATCATGCGAAATGCGTCTGGCCAGGGTTTTTATCCTTCGTTGAATTTTGGCGTGGCTGTACAAAACCCGGTCGACTCCCTCTACTTTAGCTTCGCCTAGAGGGCCATAGCCGTATTTGGCTAGCAGCTTGAGAAAATCATTCTTGGTCAGAAGCATGGCATTGACTTCAGGGTAAAGCTCTCTGAGCTGGCGCAGCTTGCGATTTTTTGCGGTTAGCAAATTTTGTTTTAATGTAGTGAGTTCAATGTAAAGGTCTAACTCGGGCAAATAAAAATCGGGGGTGAACATCTCTGCTATCTTGCCGCCTTTCCACTTGAGTGGAAAGGAACGGGGCTCATAGAGCCATTCAATACAGTAAAAGTCTAAAAGTTTGGCAAAATCCTCCTCGCTGGGATGAGCGAAACTAGATGGCTCCTGGGTAGTAATAGGTAACGGAGATACCTCGGACGATTTTCTTCGTCTCTTACTTGTCTTACTTGCCTTATAGTCTTGCTCCAGCAATTGATGGAGCTCTGTTCTCTCAAAGATGACAGCGCACATGTCAGCAACACTGAGGAGGAAGCTTCTATCAGCTTCGGAGAATTGGCGAGGTTCACGAGTGTAAATTCGAATCTCCCCGATAGCCTCTCCTTTCCTGAGTATAGGAACCCCAAGTATAGAAGATATTCCTTGCTCTAGTGCTATTTGGGGATATTGAACTCTTTCATCCTTAGCAGCATCGGCAATAAATACCACTTCCCCTTCAAGGATCTCCGGGAGACTTTTACGGGCATCAAGCGGCCCTTTTTTCAGATAAAGGTCGCTCAAACCATATGTGCCTACAGTGATCAAATATTCCTTTTGGGAATTGAGGGATAAAATGCGGCAGCCATTTGCATGCATTGCCTTGGCAGTGCTTTTGGCGATAGAATTGCAAATCTTCCTTAAACCAAAATCCGAATTGGCAACTTTGGTGATCCGCTTAAGAGCTGAATAATAACTACCTCTTGATCTACCCATCATTCGATTCCGCTCAGCACATGCTTTTCTCGTACTCTATCCGCATTTAGTAAAGCCACAGGCGAGGCAAATATTGCAGCCTTCCTGGTAAATCAGAGGACCACCACAATCGGGGCATTGCCCGGCCCAACTTTTAACCAGCTCAGGATTTTGGGAAGGTATATTGGGATTAGTGGACTTTTCATTAGTTTCTGTCTTTTCTCTAATGTACTTCTCCAGCACGCTAGCAATAGCATCTGCACAGGACAAAATAGCATGTCCTTGCTCCCAGGCAATAGAAGGGCATCTAATGCCGCGCAGGTGCTTCACAATAGAATCTACATCTATTCCAGACCTTAGCGCCAGGGATGTTAGGCGGCTAATAGCCTCAAGCTGTGCTGCGGCGCAACCTCCAGCCTTCCCTAGAGTGGAGAAAACTTCGGATATTCCACGACTATCAAAATTTACTGTCACATAAATGTAGCCACACCCGGTATTTACCCTTTCGGTTACACCCCTGGTAACTTTAGGCCTTTTCCTGGGAGCTAGCTTGCCTTCAGCCTTTTTTACCTCCTCACCTAAAGTGAGAACCTGACTATCTCGACTCCTATCACGGTAAATAGTTATCCCTTTCAAGCCTTCCTGGTAAGCCAGCATATACACTTTAGCTACATCTTCGGGCGTTGCATCGTGAGGAAAATTGACCGTCTTGGATACAGCGCTATCAGTAAATTTTTGGAATGCTGCCTGCATCTTAACGTGCCACTCAGGAGATATGTCATGGGCGGTGATAAAGAGCTTCTTTATCTCTTCAGGAACCTCTTCTATGTCTTTTAACCTCTTTCCTTCAGCTAGTTGCTTCATTAGATTCGGGGAATAGAACCCTCCGCTCTTGGCCGTCTCCTCAAAATACGGGTTCACCTCTATAAATTCTTCGCCTTCCAGGATATGACGCACATAACTTAAGGCGAATAATGGTTCAATGCCACTGGAACAGTTAGCGATTATGCTCAAGCTGCCAGTAGGAGCAATGGTGGTCCGAGAGGCATTTCGAAAATGAGGACCATCGGGCAAGGCATAAATGCTTTTCTGGAAAGCAGGAAAAACTCCCCTTTCTTGGGCTAGCTCTATCGAGGCTTTATCCGCCTCTTCAGATATGAAATGGGCAATTTCCTCGGCTACAACGAGCCCTTGTTCACTATCATAGGGGATACCAAGCTGAATCAACATGTCGGCAAAACCCATCACCCCCAGGCCTATTTTTCTGGTAGTGTTTGTCATATCCGTAATCTCCGGCAGGGGAAATTGGTTGACTTCGATAACGTCGTCAAGGAAGCGGACTGCCAGCTTGACTGTTTGAGATAGCTTGTCATAGTCAATGTATGGCTGGCCATCTTTATCCGCCACCATCTTGGACAAGTTTATGGAGCCTAAATTACAGGATTCAAAGGGAAGCAAGGGTTGTTCCCCACAGGGGTTAGTGCTTTCTATTTTGCCTAATTTGGGTGTGGGGTTATGCCTGTTTATCTCGTCAATAAATACAATGCCCGGGTCGCCGGTGCGCCAAGCCATGTCAACTATTTTGTCAAATACCTCTTTGGCATTAAGCTTATCTGTCACCTCTCCAGTTCGAGGGTTCACCAAATTGTAATCGGTGCCTTTTTCCACCGCTTTCATAAACTCATCGGTCACAGCTACGGAAAGGTTAAAATTGGTTAGAGCTTCCGGGTCTTCCTTAGCCGCGATGAATTTCAAGATGTCGGGATGCTCAACATTGAGTATTGCCATATTGGCTCCGCGGCGCATGCCACCTTGCTTTATGACATCGGTGGTGACATCAAAGGCTCGCATGAAAGAGACGGGGCCACTAGCGATGCCACCTGTAGAACCCACTCTATCACTTGTCGGTCTAAGTCGGGAAAAGGAAAAGCCGGTGCCTCCGCCACTTTTATGAATCAAAGCAGTATATTTAACCGCATCAAAAATAGACTCCATAGAATCCTCGATAGGTAAAACAAAGCAAGCTGATAGTTGCCCTAGTTCGCGGCCGGCATTCATTAAAGTAGGTGAATTGGGTAAGAAGTCCAGGTTTGTCATTAACTGATAGAATGCCTCTTCCCAAGAGGAAACATCTGCTTTGTCATCGTAATGTGACTCGGCTGAGGCAATATGCCTGGCTACGCGGTGAAATAGCTCTTGTGGGGTCTCGATGACCTTCCCATCCCCATCCTTTGACAAGTATCTCCTTTCCAGAACCCTTAAGGCATTATCGCTGAGTTTGATTCCAGAAACGACTTGGCTTCTGGCTTGGGGAGAAAATTCGTCTGCAGTTAGAATCTCCTTAACCATTGCCTGAATTTGGGAGGGGGACAAAGGCT
>CAYYUO010000066.1:0-4224 GCA_964474965.1 uncultured Dehalococcoidales bacterium | reverse complement strand
AAACGGCTTATTGACACAACAATCGATAAAATCTTGAAAGACCCAGACATCACCAGAGATAAGCTCAAACTCGCCTTTGCCACTCTAACTTTGGGGTCAGGAGCAGTGGCAGCGGTGTTAACAAACTCCTCCCTATCGCAAGACGGTCATAAGTTTCTTGGCGGGGTAACGCGCGCTGCTTCACAGCATAATGGTCTTTGTCGCATAGAAGCCGATACCTCTTTCTTCGACTTGGATGAGCTCCCAGATATGCGCACAGACTATGAAGGGGTCCTGAAAAATGGACTGAAATTGGCGCCTGACACCTGGGAGAACACAAAACGAGAGCTTGGGTGGAAGAACTCCGACATAGATAGGTTTTTTACTCATCAGGTTAGCGCCGTGCATAGTAAACTATTGTTCAAGACCCTGGAACTAGATGATACAAAAGACTTTTCCACTGTGGACTATCTGGGAAACATTGGATCAGTTTCCCTTCCCATTACCATGGCTATCGGAATTGACCAGGGTTGTCTTAACCCTTGTGATAAAGTTGCCATGCTGGGGATTGGCAGCGGCATAGTCTGTCTTATGCTGGGTCTGGAATGGTAGAGAAAATGGCCCTAGCAAGATGAGTTCAGGGAAATACCCCTTCGGAGCGACGCAACTAGATTTCCTTGAGCCTCTCTAATATATACATTTTTGATGGAAGTTTTATCCCATGACGGCAAGGAAACCTAATGAAGCACGAATTGTAATTACCGGGGTTGGCCTGACGGCACCCAACGGAAATAATCTAGGGGAATTTCGAAAAAGTTTACTTGCTGGCAAATCAGGGATACAGAAATTCAATATCCGCTACATGGGTGAAGTATTGGCTGGTATATGCCACTTCGACCCACTGAAGTATCAAAAAAAGAAGGAATTGCGTCGGGGAACGAGGGCAGGCTCTATTGCTATCTACTGCGCCCAAGAGGCAATCGCTGATGCTAAATTAGACCTTGCTTGCCTTGATAAATCGAGGATTGGTATCTACCTTGGGATTACCGAGCATGGTACCGTGGAAACCGAAAATGAAATCTATGAAATTAAGCAATTTGACTATAATGTAAAATATTGGTCGCACCATCATAATCCCAGAGTAGTGGCTAATAATCCCGCCGGCGAAGTCACCCTGAATCTGGGGATTACCGGACCACACTACACATTGGGGGCTGCCTGTGCAGGCGGCAACATTGGACTCACACAGGGCTTACAAATGCTGTTGCTGAATGAAGTCGATTTAGCCCTAGCTGGTGGCGTTTCCGAGTGTACTGGTTCCTTTGGTATCTTTGCTGGCTTCAAAAGTGAAGGGGCCTTAGCTTCCCATCCCAACCCTGAGAAGGCAAGCCGCCCCTTTGACAAAGATAGGAATGGTGTGGTTGTTTCCGAAGGCGGCTGCGTTTTTGTTCTGGAAAGACTAAGCGACGCCCTTAAAAGGGGGGCTAAGAAGATCTACAGTGAAATCGTGGGCTATGCCATCAACTCAGATGCCACTGATTTTATTTTCCCCAATAAAGAAAGACAAGTTCAATGCATGAAACTTGCGCTTAACAAAGCCGGTATATCTCCAGAAGATATCGATCTCATCAATACCCACGGGACAGGCACCATCGAAGGAGACCCTGTGGAGTGCCAGGCAATTAGAGAAGTATTTGGCGAACATCCCCATGCATATATGAACAACACAAAGAGTTTTATCGGTCATGCTATGGGAGCCGCCGGTGCCTTAGAATTAGCGGGTAATTTACCCTCTTTTGAAGACTATATTATCCACCCTACGATCAACCTTGACCACTTAGACCCTGAGTGTCCTCTTAACAACGTGGTTATCAATGAGCCGAAAAGGATTGACAAGGTCAACTATATATTGAATAATTCTTTCGGGATGTTAGGTATCAATTCGGTTGTTATAGTAAAAAAAATTTGAGGAATAAAGCAGAAAGCATTCCTAGAATAGACGAACAGGAGGTACATGACCAAGGAGCAAATTAAAGACACAATTCTGAAAATCATAGCCCAAATCATACCAGACGAAGATCTAAGTAATCTCAAGGGTGATATCCCAATACGAGAGCAAGTGGACCTAGACTCAATGGATTTCTTAGACATCATTATGGAGCTACGAAAACGCTACGGTATCGAAGTACCCGAGGATGACTATATACATTTAGCCACATTAGATAGCTCTGTAGCTTACCTAGAGCCACGGATGAGAGAACTTTAAATTAAAATGGGATCAACTCTATTTTTCTCTGCGCCCCCTCACTGCAAGATTAAGGAAGTCAGCCCAAACAATCCCGGCCTGTAGAGCGCTTGAGGCGCAGTATGAAGATAATATTTGACTCTAGGAAACACCATCACGTAGTAAGAGTTAGCATCTTTTTGATCATGGTAGCCTTAATTGCAGGTATTGTAGGCTGTGCTTCCTCTCCCATTGAAATATGGGATTGGTATGATTTGCATGCCGCCAGAGACAACCTAGGCGGTAGCTACCTTTTGATGAACGACCTCAATTCCGCTACTGCTGGTTATATGGAACTGGCGAGTGAGACAGCCAATTGGGGAAGAGGGTGGGAGCCAATCGGAACCTCTGATGACCGGTTTACCGGGAGTTTCGACGGTCAGGTATATGAGATAAGGGACTTGTTTATCAACCGCCCTGACGAAAATTATGTGGGGCTTTTCGGTTTTGTTGATAAGGGAGGGGCCATTGAGAATGTCGGCGTGGTGAACGCCACTGTGGCTGGCAAGCAGCATGTTGGCGGTCTTGTCGGAATTAATGAGGGCACAGTGACCAACTCTTACTATAATTACGACGAGGTTCTGATTAACGGAGAGAACATAATTACCGTTGGAGCTTTATTCGCTGCAGACTTTGAGCAGTGGCTTGCTAACGATAAGTTTTTAAATGTCAATCAAAGGCTTTTTCAAGAAGATGGTTATTACGTGATAGATAATGTCAATGATTTCAAAGAGCTGCTCGCCTTTGGTCAGGATGGCTCCCTAAAATTTAAATTGACAAACGACCTGGACTTAGGTAATGAAGCTAATTTTTACATTCCTTATCTGGCTGGAGAGTTTAATGGCAATGGCCACAAAATCTTGAACTTGAGCTTCGACTTTGATTTTGTTTCGCAAGTCGGATTATTTGGATACCTTGCTTCTGGTGGAAGAGTCACTCACATGGGTGTCGAGAACGTAAACATAACTGGCGCCTACCGCGTTGGCGGTCTAGTGGGAGGAAATGATGGCACTGTGAGGTACTCCTACTCTAGCGGCAACGTCACTGGCTGGTATGCTGTTGGCGGTCTGACCGGAATTAATGAATGCACCGTGATCAGCTCCCACTCTAGCGGCAGCGTCACTGGCTGGTATACTGTTGGCGGTCTGGTCGGAATTAATTCTGAGACTGTGAGGAACTCCTATTCCATCGGCAACGTAACTGGCAACTATTATGTTGGCGGCCTAGTGGGAGTGAATGATGGCACGGTGATAAGCACCATTTCCACAGGTAGCGTGGCTGGCGAGTTAGATGTTGGCGGTCTGGTGGGAAGCAATTACGGCACGGTGAGCATCTCCTATTCCACAGGCAACGTGATTGGCAACTATTATGTTGGCGGCCTGGCGGGAGTGAATGATGGCACGATGATGAACACCATTTCGAGAGGCAGCGTGACTGGCGAGTGGGATGTTGGCGGTCTAGCGGGAAGTAATCACGGCGCAGTAAGCATCTCCTTTTCCACAGGTAGCGTGGCTGGCAACTATTATATTGGCGGCCTGGTGGGATGGAATGAGGACACTGTAAACAACTCCTATTCCACAGGCAGCGTAGTTGGCTCTTTTTCTGTTGGCGGTCTGGTGGGAATTAATGGTTGGGATGGCACTGTGAACGACTGCTATTCTGCAGGCAATGTGGCTGGCAACTATTATGTTGGCGACCTGGTGGGAGGGAATGATGACACTGTGAGCAACTCCTATTCCACAGACAGCGTGACTGGCAATTATTATATTGGCGGCCTGGCAGGAGTAAATTTCGGCACAGTCAGCAACTCATATTCCAACGGTAACGTGACCGGCGATGAGTATGTTGGCGGTCTGGTAGGAATGAATTTAGTGGGCACTGTTAGCAATTCCTTCTGGGATACAAAAACCAGCGGACAAACTACCTCGGCTGGCGGGACAGGCAAGACCACCGCCGAAATG
>CAYYUO010000065.1:0-4239 GCA_964474965.1 uncultured Dehalococcoidales bacterium | reverse complement strand
ATTGTGCTTAGCATTGGTTTGGGCGAAGCAACACAGGACGCTAAAGCTCTTGAAGCAGCGGGGAAAGATCTAGCTACAATTTCGGGGCAACGCCCGGTGACCACACGGGCGAAGAAGTCTATATCCTCTTTTAAGCTGAGAGTTGGTATGCCTATTGGGATGATGGTGACGTTGCGAGGTAAACGGATGTACGATTTCTTTGATAAACTGGTTAATGTTGTTCTACCGAGGTTTCGGGATTTCCGCGGAGTATCACGGGATTCGTTTGATGGCCGAGGAAGTTATAGCCTGGGTATAAAAGAACAAATAGTTTTCCCTGAGATTGATTACGATAAGGTAGATAAAATTCGCGGCCTTGAGGTAACCATTGTTACTACGGCTAAGAATGATGATGAAGCCAGGGACTTGCTAGAATTAATGGGCATGCCTTTCAGGAGAACTTGATATGGCGAAGTTATCTAAGATTGTCAAATCAAAACGGCCAGCAAAGTATAAGGTACAGCAACGTAATCGTTGTCAATTATGTGGCAGGCCGCGTGCCTATATGCGCAAATTTGGCTTGTGTCGTATTTGTTTTCGGGAGCTTGCTGTTACTGGCGTAATCCCTGGCATAAGAAAGTCAAGCTGGTGAAAGAGAAATGACAATTACTGACCCCATCGCTGATATGTTAACCAGGATACGCAATGCTATCATGGCAGATCATGATTGTGTGCTTGTGCCTTCCTCTAAAATAAAGCTTTCTATCATCAAAATACTTGAGGAAGAGGGTTTTATTGACCATTATGAAGTGCTTAAAGGGAAACCACAGACAATGATGAAAGTCCACCTCAAGTACACAGATGGCCAGCCTGCAATATTAGGTTTAGAAAGAGCGAGCAAGCCCGGCCTCAGGGTATATGCGGAAAGACGTGAAATCCCTCGTGTCTATGGGGGCTTGGGTATTGCCATTCTATCCACATCCAAAGGTATTATGACTGGCCAAGAGGCATGGCAGCAGCATCTTGGCGGTGAGATTCTGTGCTATGTATGGTAAATTAACTTAGGAGTTGTAAATTATGTCTCGTATTGGCTTGCTTCCTATTGCTATACCTCAGGGTACCGAGGTAAAGGTTGATGGAAGCGAAGTTGTGGTAAAAGGAAGCAAAGGAGAGCTCCGTCGTCGATTTCACTCTGCCATTTCTATTGCTTTGAAGGATGGGTACTTGGTTGTAACCCGGCCTAGTGATAGTAAAGTCCATCGTTCTTTACATGGGCTTACTCGCAGCCTTTTGGCAAATATGGTTACAGGGGTGAGTGAAGGTTTTGAAAAAATCCTGGAAATAAATGGCGTAGGCTACAGAGCGCAGAAAACTGGCGACAAGCTGTTGCTCCAGGTAGGATACGCCAATACTGTGGAGTTCACCCCCCCTCCTGGTATTAGTATCACCGTTGAGGGGACAAATCGCATTCGCGTCACTGGTATTGATAAAGAAGTAGTTGGGGAAACGGCTGCTAAAATTCGGGCGATACGCCCTCCTGACTCCTATAAAGGAAAAGGCATTAAATACTTTGGTGAGAAACTGCGTCTTAAACCTGGCAAATCGGGCAAAATAGGCAAGAAATAGTGGCTATAATGAACAGGAGAGGTTCAAAAGCAATCAAAAAGATACGACACAGACGGGTGAGGCAAAAAGTAACGGGAACGATATCACGTCCTCGATTATGTGTCTTCCGTAGCTTGAATCATGTCCATGCCCAGCTTATTGATGATTCTAGGGACCAGACTTTAGTCTCAATGAGCACTCTTGACTCTCAGGTGAAAAGCAAGACCGATGGAATGGAAAAAAGCAAGAAAGCCGGAATAGTGGGAACTTTGCTTGCGGAGAAAGCATTAAGTAAAGGGATCAAACAGGTGGTTTTTGACCGTGGTGGCTATAAATATCATGGCAGAGTTAAGGCTTTAGCCGAGGCTGCCAGGAAAGCTGGATTGGAGTTTTGAGAGTTAGCTTATGAAAGCGGTTACCAAAGTAAGAGGGAAGAAGGCCAAAATCGATACCTCAGAACTGAGTCTCGAGGAGAAACTGTTAGGCATCGACCGTGTAACTAAAGTGGTCAAAGGTGGTAGACACCTTCGGTTCAGAGCTTTAGTGGTAGTTGGCGATGGCCAGGGACATGTCGGATTTGGTTTAGCTAAAGCGGCAGCGGTTCCTGAAGCAGTTCGCAAAGCAGGTGCTGTGGCGAAGAAGGGGTTGATTGAGGTGCCTATCAAGGACGGTACCATCCCTCATGAAATTCTAGCTAAGTTTGGTGCGTCCAAGATCTTACTAAAGCCGGCGGCACTTGGCACAGGATTAATTGTCAGCAATACTGCTCGAGCAGTGCTTGAGTTGGCAGGCATAAAGGACGCCCTCGGCAAATCATTAGGTGGATCAAGCAAAATCAACGTAGCTAAGGCGACGATGCTTGCCTTGGCTAACTTGAGGAAAAGTGAGGAAGCGGCAATTCAAACCGATGTGGAAACTCAGGAAGAAAAGGTAGATGAAACAGAATGAATTAAGCCCTCCTGTAGGTGCTAAGCACAAGAGAAAGCTCGTAGGTCGAGGAGATGGCAGCGGGCATGGCACCTATTCGGGGCGAGGTTGCAAAGGGCAAAAGTCTCGCTCTGGTGGTGGTGTGCGCCTTGGCTTTGAAGGCGGGCAGTTGCCTTTGATAAAACGGCTGCCACGAAAAAGGGGATTCACTAACGTGTTTAAAACTAAATATAATATTGTCAATGTGGGGAAGCTAGCAATTTTCCCCCCAGAAACTGAGGTAACATCTGAGGAATTGCTTCGTGTGGGGCTGATTAGCACCCCGGCCCATCCGACCAAGATTCTCGGCGCCGGCGATATCCAGCATCCATTGATAGTTAGGGCTGACAAATTCTCTTCATCGGCGGAGAAAAAAATTCTTGCTGCTGGAGGGAAGGTAAAGCAGGCTTAGAATGCAGCGCAAAACGACCCGACCACGCCTCGTCCAGGCAATGATGGATATATTGACATTGCCTGATTTGAGGCGAAAAATTCTTTTCACCCTCGGTATCCTTGTCGTTTTTCGCTTTATAGCTCATGTTCCCTTGCCCGGCGTGGACATTGAGGCCTTGGGAGAATTATTCGAGCAGACCCCCCTCTTCGGCATGCTTGACCTTTTTAGCGGTGGTGCCATGTCGGATTTCAGTGTGGCTGCCATGGGCGTTTATCCTTACATCACTGCGTCCATAATTATGCAATTGCTGACCCCGGTAATCCCCAGACTTCAGGCTCTATCTCAGGAGGGGGAGCTCGGTAGCCAGAAAATCAATCGAATTACTCATATGCTAACTGTACCCTTGGCTGCCCTTTCAGGCTACGGAATGCTTAGTATCTTACGTGCCAGGGAAGTTACTATGGAGCCGCTTGGATCGTTGACCGTAGCCAGCATAGTAATAACGATGGTCGCTGGCACGATGTTCCTCGTATGGCTGGGTGAATTGATTACCGAGCGTGGCATTGGGAACGGGATATCGATAATAATCTTTGGTGGTATAGTGGCTGGCATTCCTGAGATAGTGGGTCGTGGCATTGTTGATGCTCGAGCCGGAAATCCCGGAGGGTTGATCACCTACATTATTCTAGCATTAGTTATGCTGGTGCTTATAGTCATATTTGTTGAAGCTCATCGCCGTATTCCTGTACAGTATGCTCGGAGCACTTTTCGCGGTGGCCGTATGTACCGCCAATCGGGTTCCACCTACATACCGCTGCGGGTTAATACCGCCGGGATGATACCCCTTATTTTCGCCATAGCCTTAATGCAACTTCCCGGTACGATAGCTCGATTTTTTATGGACGCAACAGGAGAAAACCCAAATTTCTGGAATACAATCAATAGTTTATTTCAGGCTAATACCGCGCTCTACAACGTATTGTATTTTGCTTTAGTAATCGGTTTCGCTTTCTTCTACACTATGGTCATATTCGAGCAAATGAACCTGCCGCAAACTTTGCAACAGCAAAGCGGCTTCATCCCCGGGGTTCGACCCGGCAAGGCAACTGCTGATTATTTGAATAAAGTCATAAAGCGCCTTACCTTTGGTGGCGCTCTCTTTCTGGCTGTAGTGGCAGTTATGCCATTCATTGGTCAACAAATCACCCATGTTCAAGCATTGGTATTCCAGAGCACCGCCATGCTTATAGCTGTTGGTGTGGCTCTAGATACCATGAAGCAATTAGAGGCTCAAC
>CAYYUO010000064.1:0-4340 GCA_964474965.1 uncultured Dehalococcoidales bacterium | reverse complement strand
CAGCACAGTCGTTTCCGGCATTTGCTCGATGTAAGAAGCCAGGCCTTCCCATTCCCCCAACCCGTTTCCAGATTTGCCTCTGCCGGCCCGCGGTCTGCTTTGCTTTACCTCAAAGCGCCCTAACAAACCATCGACTATAACCAGGCGATGTGAGGATAAAAAAGGAGCGGCACCACATTTATTTCTAAGTTCACTTAAAGTTAGATGCTGACCCTCTAAGTTGGTGGTGCTAGTCGCTAGCATTTCCCAATCGCCCAGGCCAGCTTTAATTTTCTCCACGGCTTGATTAAGGGAGAAATCGTCCTGACCATAAAGAATGTAGAACATTTAGCCGTATTCTATCACAGCGCCACCTGTTCTCGGCAGAAGCTCAAAAGCAAAAATGTGACACTAGATAGATATTTGAGACAAAGGGACATATTTGGGGAGCTAACATCTGAGGCCATTTAGAGCAGCAAAAGAAGATTTCATCCATACCTCACGTTGCAAGTTTGTTGAGGTCTATTTTGAAACCAACAGCTTTCAATTCTTTTGCCAGCTTAGCTTTCCATGCTTCGTGAGGATCTAGGGGGGTATATATTACACCCTGATAGTCGCTCGGAAGTTCTATTTCCCCTTGATAGAGAGCATGCACTCTTTCCCTACCTAATTTAGCTAGGAAATAACCAAGCTCAAAGACAACATTTTGGCGTGCTCTTGGAGATAGTTTATTCTTTTCTATTGCCAATGCGCCCAAATCATCGGGGGTGAGAAGAACAACTGCATAGCCAATATCAACGTCTGACGAGTGCGTTTCAAGCTTCTCAATTATCGTCTTCCCCTTGTCTGGTTGCTCATGAAGGATTACAGCCTCCAAGTCTAACTTTTCTAAAAAGCGAGTAACCTTTTCTTTAGCAGCTTCATCATGGCCGTGGACTATAAAGACCTTGCTGCCAACAGATTTAGCAACTTCCTGTTTAGCAGAAACCGATTGAGGTACTATTTCCAATTTAGGGGAAGCGAATTTATGTGCTACCGCAAATAAGGGTAATCGCTCGGTTATTGCTTCGAGTTCATTGCTTTTCTCTAAAAACCACTGTGCGATTTTGGACTGCGACTCTGTATCAGGCTTAATATTTATAGAGTCAATAGAGGGCGTACACGTTTCATATTTTCTTGCGAATAACGTTGTGGTAAAAATGGTTTCTAGAAGAGATACATTGTATTTGTCCCATTTATTAAGCTTTGCCGCGACACCGTATAAGAGCACCTGGTTCACAGCGAGATGTAATTGATCGATGATCTTGTATCCCTTAGCCAATTGCTCGCGGATGAGCTCTTCAGCTTTCTCAGGTAGAACTTTTAGCACCTGCTGCTTTACAGATGGTGGAACTCCAAAGCTTGTCTCATTTTTGGACATTAGTCATCACCCTCTTTTTTAATCAACTTCTCTCTGCTTACCCTCTCCAAATCCGCTCGTTGGGCTGGTAATCAAGTTATACAGAGCTATCCCATGCCTTTATACCAATTATATCACCAACACTCAAATTAGCTTGGGATTGTATTTGAGATTTTATTAGCAAATTGGCATTTTCTTAGAGTCGTGTAGAATATGATAGGATATAATCATGAAGGTTGCCATTATCGGGATACCTAAGAGCGGCAAAACGACTATCTTCAATGCCCTAACCAGAGGCAAGGCTGAAGTTGACGCTTATTCCCCTACCCTGGCTCCCAATACCGGCGTGGCTAAAGTGCCCGATTCCCGACTATCAGCGCTGGAAGGCATATTCCAGCCCAAAAAGACTGTTCCCGCAGAGGTGAGCTACACAGATGTTGCCGGTTCCCTCAAGGGCTTCGGCAAGGAAGGACCGGGGGGAGAATTTCTGAATTATCTAACTACTGCCGATGCCTTGCTCCAGGTAGTCCGGACCTTTGAAGATGACAAGGCCCCCCACCCTGAAGGAAGCATAGAGCCAAAACGAGACATAGCTTCCTTGGATTTAGAACTCGCTATTTCCGATTTAGCTATCATGGAGAGAAGGCTCGACAAACTGGAGACAAGTTTAAAAGCTGCCAAAGCAGCAGAGCGGGAGTCCTATTTAAAGGAGCAACTTTTACTTCAGAAGGTTAAGGCGGAGTTAGAGAAGGAAATACCGATAAGACTGCAAGGCCTGGCTAAAGAAGAACTCAAAATGTTAGCCAACTATCAATTTCTTACCGCCAAACCCATGCTGGTAGTCCTCAATATAGGAGAGGGGCAAATATCACAGGCTTCACAACTGGAAGGCGATATAAGTTCCCTTTACCCCCAGTTTGCCGTGGTCGCTCTTTGCGGCAAGCTGGAGATGGAGCTAGCCCAACTTAGCGACGACGAAGCCCAGGAATTCCGTGAAGCTATGGGACTGAGTAAACCGGCGCTTGACCGGGTTATCGACCTTTCCTATAGTCTTCTGGGACTGGTCTCTTTCTTTACCACAGTTTCCTCCGAGCTAAAGGCCTGGACTATCCCCGGCGGAACTCCAGCGCCAAAAGCGGCAGGAAAGATTCACTCCGACATGGAAAGGGGGTTCATCCGGGCTGAGGTTATCAGCTATAGTGACTTGGAAAGCTGTGGCAATATAGCTGAGGCACGAAAAAGAGGTCTGATAAGGACAGAAGGCAAAAATTACATCATCCAGGATGGAGATGTAGTTACCTTCATGTTTAATGTCTAGACACTCCAGATTATTTCAGAACAAGGAGGGAAGATGGATGTGACGGTCAATAAAACAAAAATTTCTATTGTCCAGGGGGATATCACCGGCCAGGCTACCGATGCCATCGTTAACGCTGCCAACTCCAGCTTAATGGGCGGAGGAGGAGTGGATGGGGCAATACACCGGGCCGGGGGACCGGCAATATTAGAGGAATGTAAGAAAATTGTTGCCAAGCAAGGAAGATTGCCCACAGGCAAAGCTGTAATCACCACAGGGGGAAATCTCAAAGCCCGGTATGTGATACATACCGTTGGTCCTGTCTGGCATGGTGGCAGCAGAAACGAAGCTGAGCTTTTGAAGAGTGCCTATTACGAGTGCCTGAAATTAGCTACCGAGAATAAATTGACCAGCATTTCCTTTCCTTCCATAAGCACCGGAGCCTATGGCTATCCCGTAGATGAAGCGGCAGAAATAGCAGTAAGCACTGTCGTTTCGTTTCTTAAGGAGCAAGCGACATCTCTTAAAGATGTCGTGTTTGTTCTCTTCGATGCTAGAACTTATGAAAGCTACCACCTTGCACTGCAGGAGGTTGCAGGTGATTCTTGAGCCGACATTCAGATGAACATCCCCATCCCCCCCTCTCTGCTCTGAAATTCTTACTGGTATGAAGAGCAAGTTGACGACCTGAACAAATTAGCCGGCACAATCTTAGGCACTATCACCCTCAGCGATGAGGGCACAGTATGGATGGCGACTGGTGTCCTGGTAAAAGGCTCACCGTCCACATGAACCGGCAACGAGTGCGGTGACTCGACGACTATTTCACGACACTGGTAGTATTCCACTTTTGGGTCCTGGAGAATCCTACGCGATAGCACCTTCACAGCGTGCTGCACAAAGGTGAAGAAACCTTTTCCCTTGAAAATACACACATCTAACCTGGCGTCGTCCACACAAGCCCTAGCCCCAATAGCCATCACACCTCCATAAACTTGAATATTGCTAACGACGATTAATGGCGTGCTGACCTTTACCACCTTCCCGTCCAGATTCAGACAGACATCGGCGCCGGCGTATCGATAAGCTGACTCAATTGTCGGGAGCACGTACGCCCAGGAACCCAATGCCCTTTTTTCTTTCAGCGATATACTGCTCGCGACGGCGGCATCAAGTCCAATACCCGCCCACATTAAAAAGTGGCGACCGCAGAGTTCACCCATATCAACAGCAACGGTGCGCCCTTCTACGAGCACTCGAACAGCGTCCAACAACACATTTCGATAGTAGTTGGCCGGTAACGGGTGTGCAATTTTTTCCTCCAGAGCAGCAATCATCCTGACTGCCTGGGTGCCCGGAAGCACGGGGTTCAGGGACGGGATACCCATCTGTAATGCCCACGAGTTGGTTGTTCCTACAGGAAGCACCCCCAGCGCCGCATCGGTGTTCACTAGTCCATTTGCTACCTCGTTAACAGTGCCATCGCCGCCGACGGCAATAACCACCCTGGCACCTCTGCTGACAGCCTGACGGGCTAGCTGGGTTGCTTCCAGCGGTTTGCTGGTCTCTCGTAAGGTGACAGACCACCCGTAGCGCCCTAAAAAGGCAATCACATTGTCAAGTTCGTGCCTGATGACCACCTGTCCACCAGAAGGATTGTATATC
>CAYYUO010000063.1:0-4518 GCA_964474965.1 uncultured Dehalococcoidales bacterium | reverse complement strand
TCACTAACCCTCTGGGACAAGCCCTGGTAGACCTTTATTACAAGGTCAGCCCACCGATAGCTGAGTTCATAACTGAGCATCCCAGCCTGAAGCCGATAGTGAGGGTCGGGCTATTGCCTGTTGTGGCCATGAGTACTGTAGCCGTCAACACTACTCCAGCCGAAAAGATGGGTGTAGTAGGCCTGTTGGTGCTGGTTTCGGTGGCACTGGTTGTGTGGGTAAAAAGGAGGCGAGGCAAAGGTCCAGAGTACAGCGCATAGTGAAATTGCGCAATGGCTTAGATTGTCGCATCGTGGTGTAACAATGTAGCTTTTTGTTATGCGTGTGACAAAAGTCAAACCCTTTCTCAAAAGTCCGCATTGAAGTCTGTTTAAATATGAGCTTCGGTCTGATATAGAGTAGCTAGCAATTAAAACGGGAGCTTTGCTCGATGGCGTTTTCGATGAGCTCGATGCGCCTGGTCTTGCCTTTGTCATCGACTTCTATGGCTACGACGTCTATGCGCCATAGAGAGGGGAGGTTCTGGTGAGTGCTGGTATAGGTCAGGGCTAAGGAGATGAGTTTTTTCTTTTTAGCGTCTGTTATTGATTCTTCAGGAGTGCCGAAGTCCAGATTGCTCTTGGTGCGGACCTCGACAAAGACAAGGTAGTCCTTCTTCTGGGCAATGATATCAATCTCTCCACGAGGGCAACGAAAACCCACCTCGCGAATACGGTAGCCCCGCTTTTTGAGGAATTTCCGGGCTTCTTTCTCCCCCAGCCTACCAACTTCTTGACGGTCCATCACCCTCACCTTAATCCTCTCCCATAGAGGGAGAGGAAATTCAAAAATTATACAATCATCCCTCCCCTAGCGGGAGGGAGTTAGAGGGAGGGGGAAATTCACCCCCTACTCCTCTGGCAAATCTGAGACAAACTCCATTCTCTTCCTTCATGGGAGAGGGAATTCGGTTTGGACAACATCACTGCTCTTCAAAGAAGGAGGATTTTGGCTTGCGATGGCGTTCCTGACAGGGGCAAAGTATAGACGGTGAATCGGCGAAGGCCCGAGCTTTTGCAGACAGGATATGTGTTTTCGCGTTCCATAGCCTTTATGCTGGGCAAATCCATAGTCAGGATACATTATGTCAAGTTCTTTCATCATACGGTCTCTGGTGACCTTGGCTATGATAGAGGCGCAGGCAATGGAAAGACACGATTTATCACCTCTGGTTATCCCTTTTTGAGGGATGGGACATTGAGACAAGCTCAGCCTGTCAATGAGGAGGAAGTTCGGTTGTATGGGCAGCTTTTCCACCGCCTGCATCATAGCCAGCCTGGTTGCCTTGAGGATGTTAATGGAATCAATCACCTGAGGGGGAACGATGCCGATGCCCACAGCTATAGCTTCCTTGGTAATCAGGTCAAAGAGGGACTCACGTTTCCTGGAGTTCAATTCTTTGCTATCCCGAACCAGCCCGAACCAGGCCAAATTGGCCGGGCGGGGTAGGATAACAGCACTGGCGACTACCGGGCCAGCGAGAGCCCCCCGCCCGACTTCGTCTATGCCGGCAATAAGCTCATAGCCCTGCGATTTAAGCTTATCTTCCTCATCGAGGTTTGGTGGCTGCGACATATCTCTGCCAAAATTAAAAGTTAAAAGTTAAAAATCAAAATGACAACTCAAAACGCAACAATGTAGTGCGAGGCTTTAGCCTCGTGCCAGGACAAGACCGCACGACCTTAAAAGGTCGCACTACAATCTTGTTTGGAACTCGACCAATGGGATTGCCGCTACCTTCCAGGTGCTCACATCTTCCATTTTGCACTTTTACATTTTGCATTTTTATTTTTACATTTAATATATAATCCCGCCCCCCAGTACCTCGTCCATATTATAGAACACAATGGCCTGCCCCGGGGTTACCGCCTTTTGCGGCTGAGCGAAATGAACACCTACGGAGTCATTCCTGAAAAAGAGGTCAGCTTCCGCTTCTTTTGACTTATAGCGTATCCTGGCTTTGGCTGTAATTGGCTCCCGCGGTGCCTTGCCCGATATCCAGTTCAGCTTTCGGGCGACGAGCTTCTGGCTGTAGAGCTCTTTCTCAGGGCCAAGCACAATTCTATTGCTTTCAGGCTCTATCTTTATGACGTAGAGTGGCTTGGCATAGGCCAACCCCAGGCCATGCCTCTGCCCGATAGTATAAAAGGCTATTCCTCGATGCTGGCCTAATTTATTTCCCCGTGTATCTACGATATCGCCAGGCTGAGCGGGAAATCTCTGGCTGAGGAAAGTGGCATAGTTCTTCTGGGAGATAAAGCAGATGTCCTGGCTGGACCTGGCTGCGGTGGGCAATCCCGCCTGCTTTGCCACCTGTTTAACCTCGTCTTTGCTATGCTCGCCTAAAGGAAACAGGACATGCCCGAGCTTTTCCTGAGTTAGAGTATAAAGAAAATAAGATTGGTCTCTACCAGTATCTGCTGCTTTAAGCAAGCGATGGCCATCTCCGGAATGCTCTACCCTGGCATAATGGCCTGTAGCCAGATAGTCAACACCCAGGGAGAGTGCTTTATCGAGGAGGAAGCCAAACTTTATGTACTGGTTGCAGGCAACGCAGGGATTGGGTGTCCGCCCCCGCTGGTATTCCCGGCAGAAATAGTCAACTACAAAGAGCTCAAATTCTTTTTGCAGGTCAACCTGATGGTAGGGAATGTCTAAAATGCGGCAGATATCTTCCACCCGATGTGCCTGATATTCGGAGTGAGTAGAATCCCAGAGGCGCATATGTATGCCTACTACTTCATAGGCGGCTTCTTTGAGCAACAAAGCAGCGGCGGAGGAATCCACCCCACCGCTCAATGCCACAGCGACCTCTTTTTTAGTCACAGGTATTGTATAAGTATATCGCACAAAACGAAGGGTAGCGAGATTGCTTCGTCGTCTACGCTCCTCGCAATGACGGGTGGGAGGGCAATAACTTGCTCACCCTGTCCCAGATAATCCCGGCAACTTTCGCTTTAGGTAGAGAAGCATCTATCACCAGCCAGCGTTCAGATTCAGCCGCAACCATCCTGAGGTAACCTTCCCTCACCCGCCGATGGAACGATAAGTCTTCCAGCTCAAAACGGTCTCGTAAACTTCGCTTTCGCGCTAGTCCCTCATCCGGCGAAATATCCAGGAGGATAGTGAGGTCCGGCTTAAGATTCCCTGTTGCTACATTGTTGACCGTCTCCACGAAGCTCAACTCAAGCCCCCGCCCGTAGCCCTGATAGACCAGGGTGGAGTAAGTGAAGCGGTCGCAGATGACTACTTTACCTTCTTCTAAAGCAGGATGAATTACCTCAGCCACCAGCTGGGCACGGGAAGCAGCCACGAGAAACAGCTCAGCCTGGGGCGAAATAAAGGAGCCCCGTTTCCTTTTAAGTGCTTTCCTCAATTCGTTACCCAGAGCTGTGCCCCCAGGTTCATGGGTTAGTACCGCAGGGATGTTTTGCTGCTCAAACTTTTTCAGCAAGAGCCTGGATTGGGTGCTCTTGCCACAGCCTTCGCCACCTTCAAAGGTGATGAATAGTCCCAAGGATTACCTCGACTTCCTTTTGCCACCAGGTTCCAGGCTCCGGTCGCCGGAGTTGAAACCGCGGCGTCCGGCTAAGATACGCTGTAGATTATGGACATAGGTATATTGAGTGTCACGGGGATAGAGGGCGTCCAGGCATTGCTTCATTTGAGCGGCATTGTTGCTTTTAAGGACATAAATCGGTATACCCAGAGCTTCGGCATCCCGTATCTTCTGCGGCTTGCGGCGGTAATAACTTCGTGTAGTGAGGAAAATGTCAGCTTGCTTAAGGTCAGCGACGATTTTCAGCTCTTTTCGCCCCTCCCTGGCAATTTGTTCCAATCGAGACCGGTTAGCGCCGAAGAGGTAGAACCGCAGCGTTTTTTCCGGCTGCTTCTCTTCCTTGCTTTCCCACATAAGAGGGGAGGTTATCGCCTCCTTCTTTACCTCACCATCTTCATCCATCCAGCGCACTTCGGCCTTGGGGGGTCGCCCATGCAAGAGAGCATCAACAGCCTCGGTCACGTCAGGATGTACGGTTACCTTGTAATAATCTACAATTTCCACCACCACACCAAAGGTGGGCGGAGCCTTACGCTCCAGGACAGATTTTTGCGTGTGCCGTCGCCTGGCTTCTTCATCTCCCAGGGTAACCGTCTGGATGCCGCCGATGAGGTCAGAGAGAGTAGGATTCATTATCAAGTTTTCCAGAGTATTGCCATGTGCCGTGCCCACCAACTGCACTCCGCGTTCAGCGATGGTACGAGCCGCCTGGGCTTCGAGCTCAGTGCCTATTTCGTCGATAATGATGACCTCGGGCATGTGGTTTTCCACTGCCTCAATCATTACCGCATGCTGTTCAGCGGGAGCAGCTACCTGCATTCGCCGGGCATGCCCGATGGCGGGATGAGGAATATCTCCATCTCCAGCAATCTCGTTGGAGGTGTCAATCACGATAACGCGCTTTTTGAAGTCATCAGCCA
>CAYYUO010000062.1:0-4591 GCA_964474965.1 uncultured Dehalococcoidales bacterium | reverse complement strand
TTCAGGGTGAATAACTACAATAGGGCCTCTCTCACAAAAGCCATGGCAACCAGTCATTCTGAAGTCTACCTTGTCACTTAACTTTTGTTTTTTAAGCTCCTGTTCAATGCTCGCAGCAACTTCTGCGCTACCAGAAGCATGGCAGGCAGTCCCGGAACAGAGTGTAATACAAGGTTTATTGGGGTCTCTTTTCGACAGGATGCCTTTCCTGAGTTCCTCCAATTCAGCAGGCGAATTTATCCTTGGCATAATTTTCCCTTAATCATAGTTTTTCAGCACTTCTTCTGCCTCGGCTGGTGCTAACTTGCCGTGATACTTTCCATCAACCACCATCACCGGCCCTAAAGCACAACATCCAAGGCAATTAACCGTATTCAGAGTGAAGCGCCTATCGGGGGAGGTTTCCCCAGGTTGTATCTTTAATACATCGGTGATTCTATCCAGAAGCCGTGGTGAACCGCGTATGTGGCAGGCAGTACCCATACAGACGCTAACTAGATGTCTGCCCCTGGGCGTCAGGCTCATTGCCGTGTAGAAGCTGGCAACACGATATATCTGACTCTGCGGGATATTAAGCCTCTGGCTGATTCGCTCCGCCACCTCTTTAGGAATCCAGTTCAGTTCCTGCTGTATATCCAGCAAAAGCTGTATGAGGATACCCTCTTCCCCTTCATACTTATCGATAATCTGGTCAACCCGGCTAATTTCTTCAGTGGTCATACTTCTATTCACCCTTCTTCTGAGAAACATAGGCTTTGAACCTTACCGGGCAGTTATTCCAGCAATCACCACAGCCGGTGCATTTCTCTTCATCCACAGACCTTGCTTTTTTCCTGATTTTAATCTTGAATTTTCCGGGTTTCCCCGCCACTTCCTCTACCTCAGAATAGGTCAGCAGCTTAATATTGGGGTGCCGACTCGCCTCAATCATCTTGGGGGCAAGGATGCACATGGAGCAATCATTGGTAGGGAAGGTCTTATCCAGCTGGGACATTCTACCGCCGATGCTGGGTGTCTTTTCGACAAGGTATACCTGGAACCCCATATTGGCCAGGTCAAGGGAAGACTGGATACCAGCGATACCACCACCGATTACCAGAACAGATTTTTTCGCCAAATTAAATCCTTGCAGCTAGCGGAAGGCTATAATCCCAGCTAGGATGGGCAGCCATGCGGGCCGCCAGAATCATAGCTATTTGCAACAGGGCATTATAGCAAGAGCAGCGAAATTTTTCTACCCACCCAGTAGCAGAATCGTTCTAGAAACAAGGTGCTCCTGCCGGGTTTGAGGAAGGTTCAGATGTTGCCTATTCTTCTGACTCGGGGGCGGAAGTAGGCGCGGGAGCCATTAGAGCTTTAGTTAGAAGGAAGGCTGCCTGTAGTGCCTCTGTAGGGCAAAGCGGAAAACATTCTTTGCAGTCCCAGCATTCCTTGGAGGCTATCTCTGGAATGAAAATTATCTCCCGTCTTGTTCCCCTGCCGACAAACCCGATGGCGTTCTTCTTCTTGACCTCAGCACAGTATCTTACGCATAGACCACAGAGAATACAGAATGAGGGCTCTTTTTCAAAACGGGCTTTGTTTGCTCCATACTCTTGAGCCAAATCCTGCAATTCTGTGGAATCCGGAGCATGAGCTAGTATCAACTCCAGAAGCACTTTGCGAGTTTTATCCACCCTCTCAGACCTGGTTCTTACCACCAAATTTTGCTCTACCGGGTAAAGGCAGGCCGCAACAAGATTAGTCCTGCCGCGAGCTTCTATTTCTACTGTGCAAATTCGGCAAGCCCCATAAGGTTCTAATTTCTCGTGGTGGCAAAGTGTAGGAATATATATCCCCACACTTTGTGCTGCCTCCAGAATGGTCATCCCTTCCTCTGCTTTAACTTCCCTGCCATCAATCTGTAAAGTGATTTCACTCATTTTTCTTTACTCTCTCTGGCTATCATTCTTTCTTCCTCAGGAATAGGAGGGGGAACAGGCTCGCCAGAAATCTTCTTCACCGCACCAAAGCGAGGGGGACAAACTTCAAAGCAAGTTCCGCACTTTGTGCATCTCTCCTGGTCAATTACATGTATCTGGTTCTTACCACCTGCAATCGCCTGTGCAGGGCATTGCCTGAAACAAATCGTGCAAGCCTGACACTTCTCAGGGTCGATATAATATGAAATTAGTGCCTTACACACGTAAGCCGGACAGCGCTTCTCCTTGATGTGCGCCTCGTATTCGTCTCTAAAGTAGCGTAGCGTGCTTAGAACCGGGTTAGCGGCAGTCCTACCTAAAGCACAAAGTGAGGCATCTCTGGTCACCTGGGATAGCTCCTCCAAAAGCTCGATGTCGCCCTCTTTCCCTTCCCCTTTGCTGATATTAGTCAGAATCTTAAGCATCTGCCTGATACCTTCACGGCAGGGGACGCACTTGCCACACGATTCATCGGAGAGGAAATCAAGAAAGTACCTGGCGACATCAACCATACAGGTATCTTCATCCATTACAATCATGCCGCCTGAACCCATCATCGAGCCAGCCTTGGCGAGCTCATCAAAATCGACTTTCATGTCTAACTGTTCCTCAGGTATACATCCTCCGGACGGGCCTCCTGTTTGTACTGCTTTGAACTTCTTGTCCCCGGGAATGCCACCGCCCAGCTTATAGATAATATCTCTCAGGGTTATACCCATAGGTACTTCCACAAGGCCGGTATTGTTTACCTTACCCACCAGAGAGAAAATCTTCGTCCCCTTGCTGCCTTCAGTTCCGAGTTGAGCAAACCAGTCAGCACCTTTATTGATAATAAGAGGCACCGTCGCCCATGTCTCAACATTATTCAAGCAGCTGGGTTTATCCCGAACGCCCTTAATGGCGGTGTGGATATACTTCGGTCTGGGCTCTCCTACCCTGCCTTCTATTGCCGTCATCAAAGCACTCGATTCACCGGAGACAAAAGCGCCGGCTCCCCGGTGCACTCTAACAGTGAAATCAAAACCCGAACCAAAGATATTTTCCCCGAGGAAACCATGTTCCTCAGCCTGCTTGATGGCAATACCCACGTTCTCTACTGCCAGGGGATATTCCTGCCGAACGTAAATATATCCCTCGTGGGAGCCGATGGCATAAGCACCGATGATTAGACCTTCCAGCACGCTGTGGGGATTGCCTTCAAGCAGACTCCTGTCCATGTAGGCCCCGGGGTCACCTTCATCAGCGTTAACGATTACATACTTTATCTCACCGGGGGCATTGCGGCATTCTTCCCATTTCCTACCGGCAGGAAAGCCACCACCTCCCCTACCTCTCAGATTGGATTTTTTAACTTCTTCCAATACCTGCTCGGGGGTCATCTGGGAAAGGGCCTTCGCTAGGGCAGAATAACCACCGAGCGCCAGGTAGTCATCGATGCTCTTGGGATCAATCTTCCCGTTGGAACCGAAAACAAGCCGCTCCTGGTTCTTGTAGAAGGGAATTTCAAATTCATGAACTGCCTTTTCATTGGTATTAGGGTCGGTGTAGAGCAAACGCTCTATGACCTTCTTCCCCTTTATAGTCTGGGAGATAATTTCAGGAACATCCTTAGGCTCTATCTGTAAGTAACATATTTTCTCAGGGTGAATAACTACGATAGGGCCTTTCTCACAAAAACCATGGCAACCAGTCTTCCTGAAGTCTACCTTGCCACTCAGTCCTTGCTTTTTAATCTCTTCTTCTATGCTCGCCGCAACCTCTTCGCTACCGGAAGCATGGCAGGCAGTCCCGGAACAGAGTGTAATACAAGGTTTATCGGGGTCTCTTTTCGACAGGATGTCTTTCCTGAGTTCTTTCAATTCAGCAGGCGAATTTATCCTTGGCATAATTTTCCCTTAATCGTAGCTTTTCAAAATATCTTCTACCTTGGCCGGCGCTGTCTTTCCGTGGTACTTGCCATTGACTACCATCACCGGCCCCATGGCGCAACAACCGAGGCAGTTAACAGTCTCCAGGCTAAATTTCAAGTCCAGGTCGGTTTCGCCGGGGTGAATTCCAAGCAGGTCTTGGACCATGTCGAGTACGCGTGGCGCACCGCGAATGTGGCAGGCAGTGCCCATACATACTTGAATCTCATGTCGCCCTCTAGGAACTAAACTAAAGGCTTTATAAAAGGTAGCTACATGCTGTATCTGGTTTAAAGGCACTTCTAATTTCTCACTGACCTTCTCCAATGCTTCCTTAGGAAGCCAATGATGCTCGCTCTGAACCTCCAGTAATACCTGTATTAGCGCACTGGAATCGCCTTGATATTTATCTATAATCTGATCGATTTTACCGTTAGAAGTGGCCGCTGTCTTAACTTCTTTTTTTTCTTTCACCTGATCTTCTTCCTGCTATCTTAAACTTAGACGGGAACAAAGCACTTCTGGATTTCGTCGAACCTGACTAATCCTTCTTTTGCTGAGCTATTAAGGTATCTCGATACTTCAGACGGGCTTAAGCCCAAAATCTCAGAGATTTCTCCGGTGGAAAGGGGTCTTTCTCGCAAGAGCAACAAAATTTGGCTTATTGCCAATTTATCTACAATTAATTCACGGAATAATCTATCTACCTCTTCGCTGCTGAAA
>CAYYUO010000061.1:0-4796 GCA_964474965.1 uncultured Dehalococcoidales bacterium | reverse complement strand
CTCTGGCTCGATAAGGCCGTAGTTGCCATTCTCGCGGCGGTATAGTAGATTGAGCCTCTCGGTCTCAGCGTCTATAAAAAGAAAGAAATCGTGCCCCAGAAGCTCCATCTGGTTTATAGCTTCATCTACAGGCATGGGTTTGACCAAGAAGCGTTTAGTCTTCACCACTCTTTTGGGAGCCTCGATTTCCTCCGCCTCGATTGCCGCTCCCTGCCGAGCAAAAGAAATGCCTCTACCTTTATCATATAGTTTGCCTTTATATCGCTCGATTCGCTTGGACAGCACATCCGTTACTTTGTCAACAGCCATGCGAATATCCTTAGACTTTTCCTGAGCTCTAATTAAGACGCCTTTGCTGACAAGGGTAACCTGAACACTGAATCGCTGCTCAGGCAGCTTTGCACCTTCGTGGGAAATTTCCACCTTGCCTTCACTGACGGTGGGTAAGTAACGATCTAGTTTGCCAATCTTCTTCTCAATATATGCCTCCAATGTTTCAGAGACCTCCACATTATTCTTAGCGATAATCTGTAGCTGCATTTCTCCTCCTTCAGTTGTAACTCTCCCTTGCTAACGTTAAGCCCCAAACAGACGCAGCGCCCTTGCCCTTGAGCACTGCGGCACAGGACTCCAGCGTGGCTCCAGAGGTACATACATCGTCTATAAGGATAATTTGTTTACCGCTTACCTTTTCATCACGGCACACAAAAGCATCGGCTACATTCCTCCAGCGCTCTGCTACATCAACTGCCCTCACCTGAGGTTGTGCCTGCTTAACCCGAATAAGGCAATCCTCAATCACTGGCATACCAATACGCTTGCCCATCTCTCTGGCGAGAAGGCTGGACTGGTTATAACCCCTCTCTCTCAATCGCCGTGGGTGAAGAGGTACGCAAACCAAGGCTTCGCCAGGCAGGCGGTTTGACCCGAGATAATCAGCCAGCAATTCAGCCAGACAGGGAGAGATTGCCTTCAAATTTCGATACTTCAGCTGATGAATGGCTTTCCGTATTACCTCGTCAAACCTAAATAGAGAACGGATGCCGTCAATCTCAGTTTGCCTTTGCCGACAGTCTGGACATACGATACCGCTAGCCTGAGATCTGCCACAGTTGGGGCAAAGCGGAGGTAATAGCCTTGGCAGTTTCCCAAGACATTCAGGGCAAAGAAAACCACCTATTTTCCCACAGCCAACGCATCGACGCGGAAAAAAAGAGTCAACCGCCAGCTCAATTAATTTACCTGAGCGAAGCAAATCTTCTGCTAAGGAGTGTATTCCCGGCGTGTGCGGGTATGAAGTTCTCCACTGAGAATAGGCTCATCAAGGTATATTTCACCATTCCTGATCTTTAAATTGTAACCACAATCAGGATTAGTACACACCCAGGCCTTGTAGTGAATCGGTGCCCCTTGACTACCAAAGTCAGACAGAGGCACTAAATCCCCCTTTCCGCATTTTTGGCACTTAGGTAATGAACCGTTTTCCAAGTTCCACCTCCACAATTAAATTTATTTCCTATATCAAAGGCAATAAGTATATACTATAAAAAATTCGTTTGCAAGGCCACTCCCCGAATAAACCCAAATTTTTTAGATTCTTTTTAGACTTTCCTGATGGCCCAGCCCAACCGCCGACAGACAGGTATAAATAGCCCCGGCGGGCGTCAGTTGGCTTCTCACTAAGCTGATAGCCTCGACTTTAATATGATATTTATCTTCAAAGATGGTAGAGCCCACAAGTTCGCCAAAGCTCCTTCTTTCCAGTGGTGATGCTCCTTGCCTGATGCGAGCCAGGGTCAAATGTGGCACAAAGGAGCGTTCCTCCTTAGCAAATCCCAGGGCGGCGAGCGCGGAGTCGATGTTTTGCTGTAACCTGGATAGCTTGTCCACCTCCCCACCGATGCCGACCCAAAAGACCCGAGCTTGCTTCAGGCTGGGGAAAGCCCCCAGGCCTGAAATCTCTAAATGGAATGGAGAAATCCCCTGTGCAGCTTCCTCTATAGCTTCAGTTATCTCTGCTACCCGCTTGGAAGGAATATTGCCCAGAAACTTCAAGGTGAGGTGAATTCCCCCGGGGTCCACCCACTTGACGAACTTATGTTCATCTCTCTCCAATTCCTTCTTCAGCCTGGCTAATCCTTCTTTAGCCTTCTCAGGCAATTCAACAGCAATAAAGGAACGGATTTGCTCAGGATTATGTGACACTTCCGCTCCTTTGTCCATTTTTATCCTCACCTCAATCCCTCTCTTCAAGGAGAAAACAATACTTTATGGCTAGTATTAATTTCGTATTTGCAATAGGGACGATGTGTTATCTTACTTTCCCTGCTTCTTTTCCTTTGGCTGCTTGGGCTTCTTCACATTCCTTCTTCCCTTGGTTCCCATTTCTAGTCTCCTCCTTTGCTATTTAAGTATCTCTGCTACGCGATACTCCGGCTCCTCTCATCTAAGCATAGCAGTTTTTGGGCGTTAGTCCCCAAGATTCTGGCTTTATCTTCCTCAGGAAGCTGTGAGGATTGGATTTGGGCAAGCACTCGATTCTGGTGCATAAGAGGATAGTCACTGCCAAAGAGTATTTTATCACTGCCGATGATGTTACTCATCTGCTCAAAAATCTTGGGCTTGTAAAGGAAAACGGTGGCCGCGGTATCAAAGAAGACATTGGCGAGAGCCTTGGCTACTTCAGGCATCAGGGCATAAAAAGGCAACCCACCACCCCAGTGAGCACAAACAAGCTTTAAATTCGGGAAACCCGTGATAAAGGAGTAGAGAATGTCAGGGGTGATACTACCCTTGCCGGAGTACTCGTGCCCCACTGGCTCAGAAGAGTGGGTTAGAAAAATCAAGTCGTGCTTTAGCGCGGCATCAACCAGAGGCTCCATCGTTGTCTTGTCAGTGAGATCGAAGCCCTGCACATCAGACCTTAATTCGCCAATTCCCTTAGCCCCAGATTTAGCACATCGCTCCAGCTCAGTTACTGCAGCATCTCCTGCCGCGGGTTGAATAGCACAAAAGCCGACAAGCCTTGTCGGATAGCGTGATACTGAATCTAAAATATAATCGTTTGTTTTTACACAGAGCTCATGGTCTACCCAGCCGATGTTAAGAACGACGGACAAACCAACGCCGGCTTCATCCATGCTGGCAAGCAGTTCCTCCGCTGTCGCCATCCTGGCTTTCGGCTGGGAATAAAGCAAGGAAAAACAAGGGTCAAGCTTAATATATTCATCACGCCTTTCCCTCAGCCAGGGGGGAAATATATGGGTATGAAAATCTATAATCACAGACGACATTATACTCCTTTTTAGTCTTGGAGGGCTGGGGGAGTGGCATAGTAATACTATACGCTAGAGATTTTGGGAAACCTGAACTTCTACTCTGTGGAGGGCCGAAGTATTACAAAGGAGGGGAGTGGGAAAAATCTCGGGAAAAGACTTAACATTATGGGGATGATATAATAATACTAGGGCGTGATACAATAGCACCATAAGCTAGAGGTTTTGGGAAAACTAAGCTATACAAAATGTCAATAACTCACCGTAAAAGAAAGGGGTTGCCAATTCCCGGTTAGGTGTTAAGAATGGACATGCTGAGTCTCGCACACCGAAGTTGATGGTGGAGCGAGCCGGCATGGCTGTAGATGATTAGTGTCGCCCGTAACCAAGTTAGCTGCAGGATGGTAGGGATGGCTAAGTTAAGAGCCTGGAAATGCTTTTCATGGGCGATGACGGTGATGCTGGTCCTGGTATTGTGTGCCGCAGCAGTTCCGCTAGGCTGTGAGAACCACGACCCGGTGGTCACCATCCCCGATGCCGACCTGGAGGCTGCCGTCAGGGAAGCCCTGAATAAACCGGATGGAGACATCTACGCCTCGGAGCTTGCCGGGTTGGAGGATCTCGAGGCTGCTGCTAGAGGAATCCAAGACCTGCAGGGGATTGAGTATTGTACCAACCTGGCACATCTGACGCTTTCGACGAACGATATAAGCGATATATCCCCCCTTGCTGATCTCACCAGCCTGACATGGCTGATTCTTGCGGCGAACGAGATAAGCGATATAGCCCCCCTTGCTGACCTCACCGACCTGCAAGTGCTGATTCTTGCGGATAACCAGATAAGCGATATATTCCCGCTTGCTAACCTCACCAACCTGACATGGCTCGAGCTTTGGGGTAACCAGATAAGCGATATATCCTTGCTTGCTAACCTCACCAACCTGGCAGTGCTGGGTCTTTCGAAGAACCAAGTAAGCAATACACTCCCGCTTGCTAGTCTCACCAGCCTGGCACTGCTGTCTCTTGGGGAGAACCAGATAAGCGATATAGCTCCCCTTGCCAACCTCACCAGCCTGACAACCCTGTCTCTTAGTGAGAACCAGATAAGCGATATATCCCCGCTTGCCAACCTCACCAGCCTGACAATGCTGGGTCTCGAGCATAACCAGATAAGCGATATATTCCCCCTTGCCAACCTCTCTAGTCTGATGCAGCTGAATCTTGCGAGGAACCAGATAAGCTACATATCCCCGCTTGCCGACCTGACCAGCCTGACAGAGCTGGGCCTTGAGCATAACCAGATAAGCGATATAGCTCCCCTTGCCAACCTCACCAGCCTGACAACCCTGTCTCTTAGTGAGAACCAGATAAGTGATATATCCCCACTTGTTAACCTCGCCAGCCTGACAGGGCTCGGTCTCGGGGATAACCAGATAAGCGATATATCCCCACTTGCCGACCTCGCTAGCCTGACAACCCTGTCTCTTAGTGAGAACCAGATAAGTGATATATCCCCACTTG
>CAYYUO010000060.1:0-4818 GCA_964474965.1 uncultured Dehalococcoidales bacterium | reverse complement strand
CATAAGATAATACCCAGCCAGCAAAAACAGGCAGTCCTTCAAGCCAGATGCTGTAAGACCCCTTGATATGGGCGCCGCCAAAGGCAGCGGGATAACTCGTGTCAACAACTACCACCCCTCGCTCCATCTCTTCCTCGAACTCAGCTGGAGTAAGCGGAGCCGGCAAGGGTATACACCCTAGTAGAGGAGGACCTCCCAAATTATACTTCTCCATCTGGCGGAAGTAATGAGGCCTCTCTGGCTTCTCAGCTACTTTATATTTTATGAATTCGTCCTTGCTCATCTGAAGTAGAGGGTTTTGGGCTCTTTCTATACCTAGGGTACTTTCATCCCGGTCGGCAATATTCATGCCACAGACCGAGCCTGCCCCATGAGTTGGACACAGAATGACCCCATCCCCCAAGGGAAGGAGCTTATTGAAGATACTGTCATAGAGATTTGATGCCAGCCTTGGAGCCTCTTCGGTACCGTATAGGTCAGTTCTGCCGACATCGCCCACAAATAGTGCATCCCCCGTGAATACCATTACCGTGGCTTCGCCAGCGGAAAGGTCAGTCACTGCATAGGATATGCTCTCGTCAGTGTGCCCGGGAGTGTGTATAGAGGTCACCCTGAGCTTGCCAATTTGAAATCCCTGCCCCTCTTTCAAGGTATTGCCATATTTCCAGTCCAGCCCGGGACCATGATAAATCTCAGCACCGGTGAAGTGATTCAGCTCAACAGAGCCAATGACATAATCTTCGTTACGATGAGTTTCAAAAATGTATTTGATTTTCAGTCCTCTTTGCTGGGCCAGGTCGATATAAACCTGGCAGTCACGTCGAGGGTCGATCACGGCAGCATCGTTTTCCGAGCCAATCATATAAGAGTTGTGGGCTATTCCTTCTGATTTTATGCGCTCAAAAATCATCTGCGCTATCTCCTCTCAATCATTGTTGTCGAACGATTTCCGATACCTGCTTGAGTAAAATGTCAGCATGATTCCGTTCTTCCAGGGCTAATTCATGAAGGAGCGTCTTAGCACCTGGGTCCTCCACCAACACCGAAGTTCGCTTATAGAAATCATATGACATATATTCCTTCTCCAATGCTATTTCCAGTGCCTCCATTTCATCAGAGAATTCCTCATCTACTTTGACTAGAGCAGGACTGATCTCAATAGCACCTTCCATGTGTTCCACCTTAAGCTCTTGCTTGAGCTTCTCCAAAGGCGGAAGCGCCCCTTTCCCAAGCAGGGTGATTGCGCGCTCCCAGAGCCTCTGCATATGTCCATCTTCGGCATCGGCTAGCATCTGGAATTTCTCCTTCACCTGCGGCGATGCAGCCTTTTCTTTAGCCGCTAAATAGAAATCCCAGGAACCCTTCTCCAGTTTAATAGCCAGCATTAATATATCTTTAACATCAGCCACTTCAGTTACCAACTCAGGCCTCGCTTTAGGCATTCCACCTATAGTCTCATTATGCCAGTTGAGAATACCACCTTCGAGGTGGTTAACATCTTTAAATCCCAGGCCACAAAGCGCTATGGCTGCTGCCATGCTCCTGCGCCCTGAGCGACAATAGGTGATGATTTTCTTATCTCGCTCCAACTCTTCCTGCCTGGCTTCCAATTCACCCAGCGGAATAAATATAGCCCCGGGGATATGCCCAACTTCATACTCTTCAGGCTGTCTGACATCTAGTAGAAGAAACTCACCCTTCTTGTCCTTGTCTAATAGTGCCTTGACCTCCCCAGGTGCTAACGTTTTTATTTCATCTGACGCACAAGCTAACTTCATCACAATACTGTCCTTCCGCAAGGCTTCCTGGCCAAGACAAGGCTAGACCTCTACCAAGACTCTGTCGCCTTCCACCTTCACATTGTACACCGTAAGGTCTTTGGACGGCTTGACTGCTTTACCCACCTTCGACATTAGTCCCCCTTTTAACCAGCGGACTACCCGACCATTAGTGATATCAAATTGAGAGCCATGCAGGGGACAAGTGACCACAGTACCTTCCAGTTTACCCTGCGATAAATTCCCTTTCATATGAGAGCAGAGATTGTCAACGGCATAATACTTATCCCCAACCCTGGCCAAAAGAATTTGATGCCCTGCCACGTTTGCTGTCTTCATCGTTCCGTTTTTCAGTTCGTCTATTTTAAACACCTCTGTAAACTCACCCATGAGGCACCTCCTTTCACAAATCCGAGCTATTCAGCAAAGCCTTGCTCACCTAGCCAGACTAACTTTTGGCGAGGTATTTTTCAGGATTCTGGTCGAAAGCCTTCTTGCAACCAACAGCGCAGAAGTAGTATTTCTTTCCCTTATACTCGGAAGTAGCTGCTGCCTTAGCTTCCTCTACCTCCATTTTGCAAACTGGGTCTATGGCCATTGAGCACCTCCTCTCATTAAGTGCCAAGTTTAACTGGCTTAAACCTCCTTAGACGAAGGGAGTTGGATACGACAGTAATGGAGCTAGCAGCCATGGCTCCGGCGGCCAATATAGGATTCAGGAAACCATACTCCCCCAAGGCAAAACGAAGCCCAGTGGGTACACCTGTATTCCCGAAGGCAAGATACAATACCCCGGCTGCTATCGGGATTAGAGCAGTATTGTAAGCAAATGCCCAGAAGAGGTTCTGCTTGATAGTCCTCATGGTCCGTTTGCTCAGAGATATAGCGGTTACCACTCCCGTCAAATCCCCCTTAATCAGAGTAATATCTCCAGTCTCCATGGCAACATCGGTACCCGTACCGATAGCGATACCAACATCTGCCTGGGCTAATGCTGGAGCGTCGTTAATTCCATCGCCCACCATTGCCACCACCTTCCCCTCTTCCTGTAATTTTTTGACTTCTCTGGCCTTATGCTCAGGGAGCACCTCAGCCAGGACACGATCAATGCCTGCCTCTCGAGCAATAGCTTCTGCCGTGCGTCGGTTGTCCCCGGTGAGCATGGCTGTTTCAATACCCATCTTGCGCAGTGCTTGGAGCGCCTCTTTGGCGCCTGGCTTTAGGGTATCAGCCAGAGCAACGATTCCTGCTACTTGACTATCCAGTCCCAGGAACATCACCGTCTTACCTTGTTCGAGAAGTTTAGCGGCTTTCTCATCCAGCCCGTTTAGGGAAAGGCCTTGTTCCTCCATTAACTTGAGGTTGCCCAGAAAAAGCTTTTTCCCCTCCACCGAAGCTTCTACACCCTGCCCCGGGATGGCATTAAAATCTGAGGATGGAGATAATTCCAGCCTCTTTTCCAGAGCAGCCTTGACCACAGCCTCGCCAAGTGGGTGCTCTGAGTTATGCTCAGCGGAGGCAGCTAGCTGGAGGACCTCTTCCCTAGAAAAAGAACGAACAGAGATTATGTCAGTTACCACAGGCTCGCCAAGGGTCAGAGTGCCTGTCTTATCCAAGAGAACAGCGTTTATCTGGTGAGCCCTCTCCAGAGCCTCGCCATTCCTGATGAGAATCCCCTGCTCGGCTCCCTTGCCCGTGCCGACCATAATCGCGGTTGGAGTAGCCAGCCCCAAGGCGCAGGGGCAGGCGATAACAAGCACAGCGACAAAGTTGAGGAAGGCAAAAGTGAGGGCCGGAGCTGGTCCTACCAAATACCAGACTACGAAGGTCACGATGGCAATGCCAATCACCGCCGGCACAAAGTAGCTGGCGATAACGTCAGCAAGACGCTGAATAGGAGCCTTGCTTCCCTGCGCTTCCTCCACCATTCGGACGATATGAGCCAGCGTTGTATCCTTGCCCACCTTGCTTGCTTCGATTTCAAGGCTGCCTGTCTTGTTAATAGTGGCCCCGATAACCTCACCCCCCTCATTTTTCTCCACTGGTATACTCTCCCCGGTAATCATGGACTCATCAACACTGGAGTAGCCCTGGCGCACTACGCCATCTACTGGCACCCTCTCGCCGGGACGTACCAGGATAAGGTCACCAACCTGAACCTCTTCAACGGGAATCTCCCTCTGCTCGCCCTCACGGATAACTAGAGCGGTCTTCGGTTGCATACCAATAAGCTTCTTTATTGCTGCCGAGGTCTGTCCTTTGGCTCTAGCTTCCAGAAAACGGCCAAGTAGAATCAAGGTTATAATCGCCGCTGAGGTATGGAAGTATAAGTGGGGTTCCGTTACGCCCGTGGCAAAAAGACTTGGGGAAATAACAGCTATCATGCTGTAGAAATAAGCCACCGAGGTACCTAATGCGATCAGAGTATTCATATCGGAGGTCCTGTGTTTCAGCGCACCCCATGCCCCTCGGTAGAAGCGCAAACCCGCCCAGAACTGCACTGGCGTAGCCAGAGCCCACAATAGATAGGGTTTCCCAACAAAGGAAGTACCCCAGCTCAGGGCCATGATTGACGCGGTGAGGATGGCGGCGATGATAAACCTATTCTTTATAACTCGGATCTCACGCTGGGCAGCAGTGGTCACATCCTCCAGGGCCTGGACCTCAGGACCAAGTTCATAGCCGGCGTCTTTTACCGCTCGTCTCATGTCAGCCAGCCCCGTTCCTTCCACATATTCCACGGTGGCCTTCTCCGAAGCCAGATTCACGCTGGCTGAAATCACCCCTGGCACGCTGGAGAGAGCTTCTTCGACGCGAGCAACGCAGGAAGCGCATGTCATTCCGCTTACCGGGAATATGGATTTCCTGGTGGCGACTCCATACCCCAATTGCGAGACGGTATCCTTAATTCTGGCAAGGTCGACCTTCGTGGGATCATATTCTATTGAAGCCTTCTCCGAAGCGAAGTTAACATCAGCTTGTTCCACACCGGGAGTCTTGGAAAGGCCCTTCCTGATAGTAGCTGCACAGGTAGCGCAGG
>CAYYUO010000059.1:0-4874 GCA_964474965.1 uncultured Dehalococcoidales bacterium | reverse complement strand
CCCATGATTTCTGGACGATACCACGCTGCGAAAGGATAGAATAGGAGGCAATCAGGTTACCTCGGAAGCCTGATGTGTCCGCATGAGGCAATACCCTGGAATCACGCCCTATCACAGTGTGAGATGGCACGGTAATTCCTTTCCCTAACACAGTAATATCGCAGTCTCCTGACAGGGTAGACTTCCCGAAGCCGATATAGCAAAGTTTGCCTATGCTTACTCCTTCATCAATGATGCAGGTATCTACCACGCTGTGGTATCCGATAAAGGTGTTGGACATTAGCACCGAATTCCATACCTCAGCCTGTGCATCAACCCAGACTCCCGGTGATAGGATAGAGTTCTCCACATATCCCTTAATTACGCAACCAGGACTGACTAAGCTATTTACCACCTCGGCTTGCTGAGATATGTTGGGCGGTGGCAGGTTCAGGCGTTGGGTGAGAATCGGCTGTGTTCCGTTGAGGTTGAAACGAGGCTGCGCACAGACGAGGTCCATATTGGCGGCGTAATAGGCCTGGGGTGTGCCGATATCTTGCCAGTAACCGGTAAATTCATAGGCATTGACCTTGTCCTTTCCCAGCATGCCCGGAAGAATGGCGTAGCCGAAGTCGTGTGGCGATTCCGGCTGGATGGCATCCTCCTTCAGACGCTGCGCGAGGACATCCTTGTTAAAAACGTAAATGCCCATTGAGGCCAGGTTGCTCCTGGGATTCCTGGATTTTTCCACGAAATCCAGGACCTCATTACCATCACCCAGGGCGACCGTGCCGAAACGATGAGCATCTTCAATAGGCACTTTGGTGACTCCTATGGTTACGGCAGCTTTTGACTGCTCATGAAAGGCAACCATCTTGTCGTAGTCCATCTTGTAAATATGATCGCCAGCAAGTATCAGCACATTTTCTGTATTGAGTTTGTTCAAATACGGGAGGTTCTGGAATACAGCATCTGCAGTGCCTCTGTATGAGCCTGATTTTGGCTCAAGGATACGGAATGTCTTGCCGGGATTTGTTAAGCCCCACTGCTTGAGGTACTTCGCCATATAGGACCGGTGGTAGTCAGTTAATATGGCCAGATCATTGATTCCAGAGTAGACGCAATTGCTCAACGTAAAGTCAATGACCTTGAATCTCCCGGCAAAGGATAACCCCGGCTTTGGCCTAACTCGGCACAGAATATCCATCCTCTTGCCCCGCCCACCAGCCATAATTACAGCAACTGTCTTTCTCATGACTCATCCTCCTCTCCCTTGGTCGTCTTCGCTCTCAAATAATGCTGAATCACGCAATATGTCCGATACAGACGGCATGACTCTGGTGTACCGCAATCATGAAACTCCTGTTTACCTTGCTGCTCGAACATGCTAGTTTGCATTAGAGATATTCTATAAATCAGGCAGTGGAAAAGTCATAAAATGCGGGTGGAAAAAGTTACAAAACTATGACATTTTGGGGGGTATTGGAGAGGCCAGGCAGAAAGCACTTTCAGGCGGACTGCAGGTCCATGATGTAGCCTGTCTTGGGTATGGTGCGAATGAGCTTGGGATTGTTAGGTTCACTCTCTATCTTTTCTCTTAGCCGGCTAATCCACGTGCGCAGTATCTGTATATCGTCCCGATACTCAGGCCCCCAGACTCGTGTGAGAAGGTCACTGTACAGCATAAGACTGCCGGCATTCTGGGCAAGCTCACTGAGCAGAAGCCATTCGATGCGGGTCAAGCTAGTTTCTTTTCCCCGTACAACGACAAGGCGCTTTTTGAAATCAATAACCAAATCACCCAGAGACAGTTGGTCACGGATTTTCCGTTTCTCATCTGGTGACAGACGCCGCCTCACCGCCTCAATTCGTGCTACCAGTTCATCGGGGCTGAAAGGCTTGGCTAGATAGTCATCGGCACCGAGGCTAAGCCCCTTCACCTTATCTGCATTGGTTCCCTTAGCGCTGAGGATGATAGTCGGTACCGGGGAAAATGTGCGGAGCTCCTTTAATGTCTCAAAACCGTCCTTTTTGGGCATCAAGATATCAAGCACCACCAGGTCCGGCTCCTGCGCCTGTACCTGCTCTAAAGCCTCCACTCCATCGCTGGCGGTAAGGACCTCGTAGCCTGAAGCCTTCAGCTTGGAGCTGAGGAAGTTAAGAATGCGCTGCTCATCATCGACTACGAGGACACGAAACTGTCTCATGGCATTTTCCCGTACACGCTCGTTTGCTTAAAATAATATCTGCCAATGCAAGTAATGTCAAACATATCCACTATTCTTGTTGACTGGCAAGCAGGGCAGAACTAGAATATGAACAGTTGGCCTGATTAACAGGCTGGTGCAAGGAGATGGAGATATGAGCGTAGCATTCATCTTAGTTATTTCTATTCTAATTCAATTTGCAGCGGCAATTTTAGCTTTGAGATTAATCCGGATCACCGGTAGACGCGTGGCATGGGTATTGATTGCAACGGCCCTTTTTTTCATGGCTATCCGGCGTTGCATCACACTATTCCAGGCAGAGGTTTTGGGCGTGCCCTACACCACTAGCATGTCAGCCGAGTTAGTGGCGCTTGTAATATCGATACTCATGTTGAATGGAGTAATCTGGATTGCGCCCCTCTTTTTGTCTCTCAAACGCTCGGAAGAGGCGCTGCGTAAAGCGCGCGATGAATTGGAGATGCGCGTTCAGGAGCGCACGGTAAGTCTAACTGAGACTAACCAGAGACTTGAGCAAGAAATCACTGAGCACAGGAAGGCTAAAGAGGCATTATTGGAGAGCGAACAGGATCTGAACCGTGCTCAAGTGGTAGCCCATACCGGTAGCTGGCGTCTGGACATTCGGCACAACCAGCTTCTGTGGTCCGACGAGACCTACAGAATCTTCGGCACCCCCAGGAGCACGCCAATGACTTATGAAACTTTCCTCTCAATCGTTCACCCCGAGGACAGGGAATACGTTGACCATAAGTGGGCGGCAGCCCTCAGAGGCGAGCCATATGATGTTGAGCATCGTATCATTGTGGGCGACGAGGTAAAGTGGGTTCGTGAGAGGGCTGAGCTGGAGTTCGATTCAAAGGGTGAACTTAAAGGTGGATTTGGCACTGTTCAGGACATTACCGAACGGAAAAGAATAGAAAATGAACTCAGAGTCAAAGACTATGCTGTAGCATCAGCTATCACTGGCATTGCCATCACGGACCTGGATGGCAATGTAACTAATGTGAATCTTGCCTGTCTCAGCATGTGGGATTACGAACAAGAAGAAGAGGTGCTTGGTAAGCCCGCTGCCAACTTCTTTGCAGATAAAAATGAGTTTGGTGTGGCGCTGAAGACAGTCTTGGAGGAAGGTGTGTGGCAGGGCGAAGGCAAGGCCAGGCGGAGTGATGGGTCGACTTTCGACGTGCAGGTCCTGGCAAACCTGGTTACCGATGCTGATGGCGAACCCTTCTGTATGATGGCTTCCTTTGTGGATATCACCGAACGTAAAAAACTTGAGCAGCTTAAAGACGAGTTCATTGGACTCGTATCCCATGAATTGCGGACACCATTGACTGTAATCGGCGGTTGTTTGAGTACTTTACTCACCGAGTGGGACCGCTTGTCACCAAAGGAGGTACAGCAACTACTCAAAGATGCCCTTCTGGAAAGCGAGTCCCTCTCTCACCTGATAGAAAACCTGCTGGAGCTTTCACGAGCCCAGGCTCAGCAATTGTCCCTATATTCGGAACCAACCGCTGTTAAAACCCTGGTCAAAGAGGTACTCTCTAAGATAAAACAGCAGGCTCCTTCACACCGCTTCGTCACCTCTATCCCGAGTGAGCCCATGTTAATGTATGTTGACCCACTGAGAATCGAACGCATCCTCTACAACCTTCTGGACAACGCAGCCAAGTATTCTCCGCCGGGCAGCCAGATAAAAGTCTCAGTTAATGCAGAGCCGGAGCGTTTTGTCATAGGTGTCAGCGACCATGGTGAAGGCTTATCCTCCAGCGAGCAGGCCAGAATCTTCGGCCCATTCCAGCGTCTGGAGGATAAGAGACCCGACCAGGCCAGAGGGGCGGGGCTCGGCCTGATGGTTTGCCGGAGATTGGTGGAAGCTCACGGCGGGGAAATCTGGATGGAGTCTAAAAAAGGTAGGGGTTCAACCTTTTTCTTCAGTCTGCCCCGTAGAAAGAGCACAGATGCAGGTAGGGTTAGCCTTGAGACAGCAAACTGAAACTTATTATTTTGGACCCGGACCAGACGCCGGTAGATTTTCCATCGGTTCACGACGAGGTAATGCGAAGATTGTTCAAAAGGTTTTCGATAAGGAACTTTGGTATCACAGGTTCGAACTTTGTACGGCCTACCAGCTAAATCAGGCGTACTGATTTATGCCATCTAAGTAAAAAATAAGGAGGTCGAGCCTATTCGAATACCTATTATCTTCCAAACGCCATTCTCCTTCACCAGTCGAACCCCTAATGGCAATCTTTGGTCGCCGGTATAAATAATGTCGCCACTCACATCGCCTTCAGTGATACCTCCAACACCGGACCGTGTCCCCTGGTCGCCGATAGTCAAGCGCTCGTAGCCTGCAAATACGTCGTAGCTGTTTTCGATGAACCCGGCTATGTCTTCTTCAGTAGCCGAGTGGGGAGACCAACAATCATACGCTGCTCCCATATCCCTTGCCGCCCCGGCTTCCATGAATTTCGCAATAATCGATTCGAACACAGAACGCTCCCGACTCATTCTCAAGGCAAATACGACTACTATACCAATGATAACTCCTAAAATTATTGCGACTCTTACTCCAACCACCTGCTCTTCCCCTTATTATTGAAACTAGTTCACGTATGATTCTTGCTATTATAATATGCCGGCTTGTTTGGTTGTCAATACTTC
>CAYYUO010000058.1:0-5040 GCA_964474965.1 uncultured Dehalococcoidales bacterium | reverse complement strand
GCAAGGAAGGCTCGGTGGGACTTATTACCTATATGCGCACCGATTCTACTCATGTGGCTGCTTCTGCTATAAGCGAGGCTAGGGAGTTTATCGGTGAGAAATACGGAGCCAAATTTCTCCCACCAAAGCCACGTAGTTTTGCCAGGAAAGCAAAGTGGGCCCAGGAAGCTCACGAGGCAATTCGGCCCACCAAAATTTACCGCCAACCAGAGCAACTCAGGCCATTTCTTGATCCGGCTCAGCTAAAGCTCTACGAGCTTATCTGGAAGCGCATGGTCGCCAGTCAAATGTCAGCAGCTTTATACGACACAACCAACGTGGAGATAGAGGCAAGCAATGCTGGCGGTGCAAAACAACTTCAAGGATATCTACTCAAAGCGAGTAGCTCTGTGGTTAAATTTCCTGGTTTTATGGGTGTTTATAGTGAGGGCAAGGAAGAGGATGAACGAAGAGAAAGCTCCGATTTCATCGGAGTTTCCTTGCCCAAGCTGAGAACTGGAGATAAATTGATTTATATGGGAACCTTTCCCGAACAATGCTTTACCCAGCCCCCACCCCGCTACACTGAGGCCACGCTGATAAAAGCACTGGAGCAGAAAGAAATCGGGCGCCCCAGTACCTATGCGCCTATCCTGTCCACCATTCAAGAGAGGGATTACGTTAACAAAGCCGAGGGCAAATTCCACCCTACGGAACTAGGGATAACTGTCAACAAAATTTTGGCTGAGCATTTCCCTAAAATCGTTGACCCTGGTTTCACAGCTCAAATGGAAGAACAACTAGACGGAATAGCGCAGGGTAAATATGAATGGGTAGCTGCTTTGCAGGAATTTTATCCCCCCTTCCAGGATATGCTAGATAAAGCTTGGATAACTTTAGAAAAAGTTAACATGACCCAGATGAGCGAGGAGACATGTCCTAATTGCGGCCGCCCCATGGTCATAAAAGTCGGGCGTTTTGGTAAATTTATCGCCTGTAGCGGCTATCCGGAGTGTAAAACAACCATGCCCTATATAGTAAAAACGGGAGTTCCTTGCCCCCAGTGTGGTGGGGAACTCGTGGAAAGAATCAGCAAGAAGAAGAAAGTGTTTTATGGGTGTAGCAATTTTCCTAAATGCAAATTCGCCGTAAACCGCAGGCCAATAGCTCAGCCTTGCCCCTACTGTGGTAATCTTTTAGTACAATATGGAGGGGATGGGGCTAAATGCTTGGCTTGTCGACGTAAAGTAAAACTATCCGAGCCGGAGGAACAAAAAGAAGGGGCAGCCTTATGAAAATTCTGGTTATCCATGGACCAAATTTGAATATGCTGGGCAAAAGAGAAAAGTCAATTTACGGAGAAAAGACCCTGGGCGAAATTGATGCCCTGCTGAAGAAGGAAGGCCAGGCCTTAAATGTCGAAGTGGTGACATTTCAGTCTAATCATGAGGGGGCGCTCATAGATTTTATTCAAGAGCAAGCGGACTCTGCCCAGGGCATCATAATTAACCCTGGTGCCCTCACCCACTACGGACTTTCTCTGCTCGATGCCCTGGTTGACAGCAAATTACCGGTAATTGAAGTCCATTTATCCGATATTTACCACCGTGAGGAATGGCGCGCTAAATCTGTAATTGCCCCCATAGCTGAAGAGCAGATAGTCGGCTCGGGCTGGAAGGGATATATTACTGCCTTGCAGGTCTTGGCCGGCAAGCTGAAGAAGGAGCCTTCACGTTAGGATTTTAAGCAGGGGACTTTGTCTGGAAATAGCAAAAGGGCCGCTTCTATTGACATTCTCAGGATTGGCGTTTCTTGAAATCTTCCAGGTCAAGTGTATTTATGAAATCCTTATATGCCGATAGCCCTTTCAGCTCCTGTTCATCAACTTTACCTTCAGGAACAGATTTGCCTGTTTCCTCTTCAAGTATAATGCCCGCTTTTTCAAGCACCGATTCTTCAGCATATATTGGGGCCCCAACTCTTACAGCCAAGGCCAATGCATCGCTAGGTCGAGAATCAATATCTAATTTAACACCGTCAACGCTGAGAGCAAGTCGGGCATAGAAAGTATCTTCCTTAAGTCCACTTACCACAATATAGTCAACTGAAGCCCCCAAAGTAGAAATTACAGATTGCAGCAAATCATGCGTCAAAGGGCGAGATAGCTCGACATTTTGTAGCTTTACGGCAATAGCATCTGCTTCAGCAGGACCAATCCAAATGGGTAGATAACGATTAGTCCCTTTTTCCTTTAAAATCACCACCCTTTGATAGTTCATCAAGCTAACTCGGATGCTGTCAATCGTCATCTCTACCATGGCGTGCCTCCTTTGTAGTGTTTATTTTACACTTATCATCCTAATCAATCAATGCGCACAAGTCAACTATCCAGGCTCAAAAATTAAGTTTCTTTCCAGGTTGCTATAAATTCTCAGACATCGGATAATTATTGTGGGAAACATGGCAGAACTTATCCTGGCAAGACACGGAGAAACCGCGTGGAATGTGGAGAAGATATATCGGGGTAGAACGGACGTAAATCTGGACGAAGTGGGCATTAAGCAGGCAGAGCTACTGGGCGAGTATCTAAGCAATTGGGAATTAGAGGCTATTTATTCCAGCCCTTTAAGGAGGTCGATGGACACGGCAAATATCATTGCCCGTTATCAGAAAATCGGCGTACACATTGCCGAAGGCCTTACGGATTTCGATTATGGGAAATGGCAATCTCTGCCAGAGCAAGAAGCGAAGAGGCTATATCCGACCCTCCACAGCGAGTGGCACAATAATCCTCACAAGGTAAGAATGCCCGGCGGAGAGAGCCTGGAGGATGTAAGAAGGAGAGCTATCGAGGTAGTTAATGAGGTTCTTTCCAAATACCAGGGCAGAGTAGTATTGGTATCGCATCGGGTTGTGAACAAAGTCCTGATATGCTCCTTATTAGGGTTGGACAACTCATACTTCTGGAATATCAAGCAGGATGTGGGCGGAATCACGATTTTCAATTATGCAGATGGGCGTTTTGTCTTGACTATGCATAATGATACTTCACATCTGAAAGAGTTACAAAAATCCTTACTTGACGATTTTTAAGCACGCCTAGAAGAATTTGAGCTCACGACTGAATGAATGTACTAATTGGCTCACTATGATTGCCATTCCTCGTTACAATAGAAACTTACACCAACTAGACCCGATCCCATATGAGTCCCTAGCACCGGCCCCATCTCAAGAAAGCGTAGCCCAACCCAATTAAAGTTTTCACGAAGCCCTTTCTCTAGTACGCGGCCTGCCTCGGGGACATGGCTGTGAGCAACCCAACCATGAAGGAAGACGTTCCCTTTCACCTCTTTCTCCACAAGTCCTAACATATACTCTATGGCCTGGGCCCTGGTTCTTGCCTTGTTTAAGACCTTGACCTCTCCGCCCTCCTGGGTCAGAACAGGCTTGATCTTCAACAAGGTACCAACCAGTGCTCTAGCTGCCCCAATCCGCCCTCCTTTCCAGAGATACTCCAATGTGTCAAAAGCACCAATAACCTTTATGCATTTGTTTAGTTTTTCTATAGAAGCCACAATTTGAGATAGCGTCTCTCCCCTTTCTGCTGCTTCGGCAGCAGGGGAGATTAACATTCCCATGGCTATAGTTAACGAATCCACTATCTCAATTTGAGCCTGGGGAAGCGCATTTTTGGCAGCCAAAGCTGAGGCACAAGTTCCGCTTAATTTGCTGGAAATATGAATGGACAGGATGGGATGTCCCTGCTCTGCCAGCTCGCGATACACTTTGATAAAGTCGGCAACAGTAGGTTGTGAAGTAGTAGGCAGCTTTCCGCCTTTGGCTAGCCTTTGATAGAATTCCTCGTTAGTAATGTCTACCCCTTCAGCGAAAACCTCACCTCCGAAAGCAACCCTGAGCGGCACGACACGAATATCATATTTGGCGACGACCTCTGGCTCAGGGTAGGCAGAGCTATCGGTGACGATTTTAACTTTAGCACTCAAGCCTTCACTCCTCATCAGCGGAGTATGTAGTAAACTCTGAAGTTAGTAATGGTTTAAGTTTTCCAAAATGTGCCGGGTAGTCTACACAGCTTATAGTTTAATCTATATGCTGTCAAGGGGACGCCTGGCACCGTGAAAACTATTGATACTTGACGTTTCTATTGATCTAGATGATAATCACGGTGACCCATGGCTAATCCAATCAAATTCGGCACTGATGGGTGGCGAGGGATTATCGCCGAGGATTTCACCTTCGGCAACGTGCGAATCTGTGCTCAGGCAGTAGCGGAATATCTCAAGCAAAATAGGCTCGATAAAAAAAGCCTGGTCATTGGCTATGATACGCGCTTCGCCTCTGAGGATTTTGCCGCTGCCTCTGCTGAGGTGATAGCCGGCAACAATATCAAAGTCCACCTCTGCCTCAAGCCAGCCCCTACGCCGGTGGTGAGCTTTGCTGTCCCTGCTACTAAGTCTGCCGGGGCTATTGTGATAACTGCCAGCCACAATCCTGGTTCATGGAACGGATTCAAATATAAATCTCAGGACGGGGCCAGCGCCCCAGAGGGGATTACCTCCCAGATGGAGGGGAATATCGCTTCCCTCACCCGGCAGGGTGGGGGTGTGAAAAGACTTGCCTTGGTTAAGGCCTTAAAGAAGGGGATTGTTGACTACCTGGACCCCTCTCCTGCTTACTTCGACTGCCTTAGCCACTTTGTTGACATGGAAAAATTGCGTCGTCAGAAATTAAATATCATAGTTGACCCCATGTATGGTGCTGGCATCGGCTACTTCAAGACAGCCCTTCAAAATGGCAACCTGAAGATTACCGAGATTAACGCTGAAAGAAACCCCTCCTTCCCCCAAATTCAGCCTGAGCCAATTGCCAAAAATCTGACCAAGCTTTCCCGGTTGGTCGTTGAGCAGAAGGCTGACGTGGGCTTAGCCACTGATGGAGACGCCGACCGCATTGGCATCATAGACGAAAGAGGGCAGTTCTTAACTCAGCATCAAGTTTTTGCCTTGCTTTGTCTCTATCTCCTGGAAGTTCGTGGTGAGC
>CAYYUO010000057.1:0-5266 GCA_964474965.1 uncultured Dehalococcoidales bacterium | reverse complement strand
CTCTATCACGGTTGATGGCATTTGACGCTGATATTATGGGTTCCTGGGGCTGTTTACCTAAGTATTACCCTGAGGTTTTGAAGATGGTCTTGGATGGCAAGATACAGATAGAACCTTTTGTTGAGACCAGACCGATGAGCCAGATTCAGCAGGCGTATGAAGAAGCTCACAGGGGGGGATTGGAAAAGAGGATCGTACTGACCCCCGATTTTTAACGTCAACGAGCTGACATTAGTAGCAGGTTCCTCTCAGGGGTGATAAACAAGGATACTACCCGACATAGCCCCCGTCAACGGATAGCACCTGTCCGGTGATGTACCGCGCATCATCCGATGCCAGAAACACAAAGGCCGGCGCTACCTCCTCAGGTTCGCCAAACCGTCCTAGCTGTATTCTCGAGAGGTATATTTCCTTTAGCTTTTCATCCTCTCTTATCTTGCCCGTCATCTCCGTTGTGATAATTCCCATGGATATGGCATTAACATTTATAGCGTATCTGGCGAGCTCTCTGGATGCGGACTTGGTGAACCCGATAATTCCCGCTTTCGCCGAGGCATAGTTTATCTGCCCCATCGTCCCGTACAATCCGGCGGTGGAGATGACATTGATAATCTTCCCGTACTTATTTTCCTTCATATGGTTAGCGGCAGCCTGCGTGCAATTGAATGTGCCCTTGAGGTGAATATCGACAACCTGGTCCCACGTCTCCTCGTCCATCTTCAAAAGCAAAGCGGGCCTGGACAGTCCAGCATTGTTAACCAGGATATCCACCCCCCCCAATTCCCGCACCGCCTGGTCGACCATTGACCTGGCATCCTGGTAATTGCCAACATCCGCTTTCAAGGCCACAGCCTTCCTGCCGAGCATCTTTATCTCGTCCACTACCTCATTAGCAGTGGCGTCATTGCTACGGTAGTTTATCACCACATCGGCGCCTTCCCTGGCAAAAGCCAGGGCCACGGCCCGGCCAATACCCCTCCCACCACCAGTGACAATTGCCTTCTTATCCTGCAACCTCATAATACCCCCAATCTAGTTACCTGTTCTTCCATTCAGGCTTGCGCTTATCCAAATACGACTGCAACCCCTCCTGTCCATCTTCAGTTTGCCAACTCTTGATACCATGCTCCACCCCCTTTTCCAGCGAAGCCTCAAGTGAGGGCGTTTCCGCGCAATCATACAGCGCATCTCTCACGAGCCTGACGCTCAGCGAGCTTTTTCCCAGGAACTTGCGTGCGAACTCCTCCGCAGTCTGGTCCAGTTCTTCTTCCGGAACAACCTTATTAACGAGGCCAATTCGTTCCGCTTCCCGGGCACTGACATTTTCTCCCATCACCAGCAGCTCAAACGCTTTCTTCTCCCCCATTATCCTGGGAAACAAGGGAGCAGCCGCCGGCGCCAGCCCCCCCAGTTTTATTTCCGGCTGACCGAGCTGGGCTTTCTCGGAGGCAATAGCCATGTCACAGCCGGCAACAAGCTCACATCCACCTCCCAGTGCTACGCCATTGACCACAGCAATACTCGGCTTGCCAAGACCTCTCAGGAGATGGAAGACACGGCCGAACTCCTTCATCATCTTCGGCATCTTCTCCCCGATATGGTCCTTTACCTCCACACCGGCACTGAAGGCCTTGTTCCCAGAGCCACGGAGCAACAGTACCTTAACTTCATCATCCTTCGCCAGTTGCTCCAGGGCAGTATTTAGCTCCACCAATGTATCACTATCTATTACGTTAAGTGGCGGGCGGTTAATCGTAAGAGTCGCCATTCCCTCTTTCTTATCCACGACAATGTTCTGGAATTTCATATTCCCTCCCTTCAGGATATATTTCGTTCCTATTATACAGCGAAGCGCACTTTTCGCCAAAAAGCGAAAGCCCACGGTTTATCCCTGGGCTTTCGTATTTACGCCATCCTTATCAGTTTACTGCTTCGGCTTCGGCTTCGGCATGACTTGCTCTGCCAGATCATCATCGAAGCTATGCCCCTGGGCAATCAACTGACGGAATTTAATAAAGTCTATCCTGCGCTGACCCGTCATATCTTCCGTATTGAAGGCATTGAACCCAAGATAGGCTTCCATATTCATATTCGCCCCCAGCCAGTACTTGGCGCTTATCTTATTGCCATCCCAGAAGAACTTCTTTTTCAACCTTATCGTCTCAATGCTCTTCATCAAGCACATAGGCATGAGATTGGTAAGGGTCCAGACAACCTCGTTTACCCTTCGGTCCAAGAGCGAGAAGTCGGTCTCGGACGTCTTTATAATCTCCTTTGCCTTCTTGGCCTCATCACCGGTCTTAGGCTCTCCATAGACGATCCTTCCATCCTCTACATACCTGTCGGTAATCACCAGAGGGTTCCTAATCCACTCACCATTGAGCTTCTTCACGGGCATTACATCGGTTATGAAGCCCAGCCTGTGCATTTTATAGGCACTCCACAGTTCGTTGGAGACACAATTCCATATGGCCAGCTCTGTAGTAGGTAGCTGCCAGGGGAGAAAATCAGTTGAGCCTCCGTCCGGCGTCGAGCCAACCCCGGTACCAGCCTGACCAAAAAGAGCAAGGTCAGAGGCAATAGCCAGATCACAGGCCTGACCGATTTCCTGTCCTCCCGCCACCCTCATCCCATTAACGCGACAAATGACCGGCGCTCCAGCATCAAGGATGGAATCCACCATCCCGGAAAACAGATTAATGTAGTCCCTGTATTCTCTTGGCCTGAGGGTGTAATATTCGGCATACTCTTTGGTATTGCCACCAGTACAAAACGCCCTATCGCCAACAGCGGTGAAGATGATGGCCACAACACTCCTATCTGCCGAGGCCTTCTTCATTCCAGCTATGACGCCCTTGACCATCTCGGTGGTGTAGGAATTATACTGGGCCGGATTATTGAGGGTAACCCATGCTGTGTATAGCCCGTCTACCGTTTCCCCGGTCTTGGGGTTAACCAAAGGTTTTTTCTCATACATGGTGCACGGCGGCTCTGTTCCAAAGAACTCATCGCCGACAAGCTGGTGGTCTTTAAGTTTATTATCTCTTGGCAACCAATCCATCGCCATTTGTTCTACCTCCTTTTCAGTTTTTATTATTATGTCAAAAAGCTGACATTCCTCCGGGATTTTCCCTGACGTAATAGTTTAGCTTTTCCAAAACCTTAGTCCATAGTGTATCACCCCCGCACTGCCAAGCGTTTTTCGGGACCTTTCGGGATTTGCGCCGGATTGATAAAAAAGTCGGTAAAGTTCAGCAAATTTGGTGATAGAGGCTGAGCGCCGACTCTCATACCAACTCATACTAGCAAGCTTATAAGTTAGAAAACCGTCAGGTCTTTGGGGAAAACTTACCTGTCACTCCCTAACAGACAAGCACCCCGAGGCCGTATAATACCTTGTCTTTGAAAGTTTGTCAATATTCGCTGGCTGACTTTCTCATTCCGGTAACTCCCATGGTAAGTTATTATCACCAAACATACCCAGAGTTTTACCCATATAGTCAGCCATGACAAGGATTCTTTTCGGTGTTCATCACTTCGCCTCCGCTCAGGGTAAACTCCGCGTGGCAATCTCATCAGAATCTCTGTAAGGAGCTTCTTGTGTGCTCCCGCAAAATTGAGAGGGGGCAAGCCTCTCCCCTACGAAAGTAGGGGTTACTAATGGGCGATTGACGGGACAGCGAACAGCTTTTAGAGTATACCCAATTACGCTCAGGGAGTGTTGCATATGCCCGTGAAATAAATGGCCGAAGTTTTAGGTTGGCACCTAGCCGCTGCAGAACTGGCGATGCAACCGGTCTCAAGAAGGCTAAGTCTTATGTCTTGAAGGCAATGATGTCTTATGGAAATAAAAATTGTGCGATGGATAGACCGCAATGCGCCGAGTCGAGGAGACGACAAGAAAATAGACAGGATTAATAAGAGGAGAGAGAAATGAGAAGAGAAATTATTGGCATTATGTCTGTACTGGTGCTGTTGGTGGTGCTGGCTGGAGGCTGCGGTTGTGGTAGTGATGAGACGGGGCTGGTAATGGAAGTGTCGGCATTTGCGGAGTCAAGCGCCACAAATAACGGTGTGACTTTTGTTAATAACAGCACAGTTGGAACAGTAGATTGGCAAAATCCTACCTACGCACAGACTCAAAATGACAGTTACGCTACCGCAAGGCTAAGGAGACGCAACCCGATTAGCCATTATCTAAAAGCAACTAATTTCAGTTTCGCTATTCCCAGCGGTGCGACGATCCAAGGTATTGTGGTGGAAGTGGATAGGTACGCAAGCACAGGATCTGGAGGTACTAGAGTAAGCGACAACAGTATTCGTTTGGTAAAAAACGGAACAATAGGTGGAGATGACAAAAGCACGGGTCTAGCATGGCCAGACTCTGACACCGATACATATCAATCCTATGGCGGTTCAACTGACCTTTGGGGGCTAAACTGGTCTAGCGACGATATCAACGGTTCCGGTTTTGGTGTTGTTATATCAGCAAGAAAAGACAATTCTAATAATACTAGAAATGCATATGTGGACCACATTCGGATCACTGTCTATTACTCCTACAACCAGGCCCCGGTGGCTAATAACCAAAGTGGTCTGTCGGTTAATTCCTGTAGCACCTTAACCGTAACTCTGAATGGAACCGACCCCGACGGCGATCCCCTGACCTATATAATTTCCACATTACCGCTTCACGGCAATCTATATGATGGCACGGGAACCGGCGGAACCAATATTACGTCGGTTCCTCACATTGTCACGGATGGGACTCACAAAGTGACCTATCAGCCCAACGCCAGCTACAGTGGTGCTGATAGCTTTGACTTTAAGGTCAACGATGGTGCGCTTGATAGTGCCGAAGCCACCGTCTCCATCACCGTCAGCGACGGCCGTAGCACCTGGTATCAGGACAGCGATGGTGATGGCTACGGCGACCCCGTTGTCTCAATGCTGGCCTGCACCCAGCCCCCAGGCTATGTCGCCAATGATGACGATAACTGCCCCAATGACCCATTGAAGACAGACCCCGGCATTTGCGGCTGCGGTATCGCCGATACCGACTCCGATAGTGACGGCGTCGCAGACTGCATCGATAACTGCCCTGGCGCTGCTAATGCTGACCAGGCAGATTCAGATTCAGACGGCGTAGGCGATGCCTGCGACGGCTGTCCCGCTGACCCCAATAAGACAGACCCTGGTATCTGCGGCTGTGGTGTCGCCGATACCGACTCCGACGGTGACGGCACCCCAGACTGCAACGACCTCT
>CAYYUO010000056.1:0-5724 GCA_964474965.1 uncultured Dehalococcoidales bacterium | reverse complement strand
TGTGTAAATTTTAGAACATTTATTTTACTTTATTTGGATGAAGAATTGAAGAGGTTAAGAAAGGAAATCTTGCTCTTATCTCTTTGTTGCTCGCACAATCTTATTGATTACGGCGGTAATATCCTGCGAGGTATCAACGGCAAGATGATTGCGAGCAATCCTTTCTCTTCGGGGCTTCATTTTATTATACACTTCCCAACCGGCTTCCGAGTCATTTTGAGGCATAGCTGCTTTTTCTCGGGCCAGAAGGCGTTGCCGCACCACTTCGGTGGGAGCTTCAACCCAGACCAGGATGAGCTTTGCCCCTGCTCTTTCGGCAGCGCGGTATAAATATTCTCGATGGTGCTCTAACAGGTTTGTGGCATCAAAGATGACAGGTATTCCCTTTATTAAAAGCTCTTCGATGAGGACATGACAGGCAGAGAAAAGCCGCTTATTTTCACTTTCCTTATACCGGGGGGAGGGGAACAGGATTTTTCGCAAATTATCGCTTGCTAAGATGAGAAAAGGCAACCTTTCAGCCAGCTTGCGGCAGAAAAAAGACTTACCCGTGCCTGGCAAGCCACTGACCACTATAAGCGGAGGCTCTACCTGGGGTTGAGGTAAGCCATTAAGGTTTTGTCTTAATTTCTCTAAATCTTCATCTAAGCTACCTGCCATAACATCACAATTATCACCATGAGTCAGCTTATGTGTCAAGATGCTAAAGTTACAGTTTCACCTAGCATGAGGTGAAGAGGCAGTGTCCGCCGCCTGGAGTTACAAGGGCTGGGAAGCAAAGGATACACGGTGAAAGTCAAAGAGTACTGTTAATATCCCGGGCATCTAGGAGGCTTTGAAGGCTTCGAGCCTATTTTGTCGCTGTTTCGGCTGTTTTTGTTTTAAGGAATGCGGTGACGACATCCGGGTCGAACTGAGTGCCAGCACAGCGCTTAATTCCGTCTATAGCTTTTGTGATGGACATTGCCGACCGATATGGTCGGTCGGATGTCATGGCGTCAAGAGCATCGGCTACAGCCAGGATTCTGGCCCCCAGCGGTATATCATTGCCTGCTACAACCTGATGGAGCCCACTGCCGTCATAATGGTCATGGTGGTGCTCAATTATCTCGACTGTTTTTCCATTAACCACTGGCCGCACAATGTCGGCGCCTATACGAGAGTGAGTCATAATGTGCTCGTACTCTTCACTTGTCAGCTTGCCGGGCTTATTCTGGATAAGCTGGTCAATCGCAATCTTCCCGACATCGTGGAGTAAACTCCCCCAGCGTAAATCTTCCATATCCTGTATGGATAGACCAAGTTCATTGCCTATAGCTAATGCTATCTCGGTCACCCGGCGGGAATGTCCACCAGTGTACTTGTCCTTAGCTTCGAGGGCAGATACCAGTGCCTCAATGGCGCCAAGGAAAAGTTTTCTAATCTCTCCCGTCTGCTCCTCAACTTTTTCCTCCAGAAATTGCTGGTATTCCCTGATCTCGAGCTTTAGACGCCTTTTCTCGAGAGCTCTTTGGACAGCCAGGGAAACCTCCTCCAGGTTGAAAGGCTTGCAGAGGTAGTCATCAGCCCCCTGCTTCAGGCACTGAATGGCAACATTAATATCATTAACAGCCGTAGCCATAATAACCGCCGTGTCAGGGTAGCCTGACTTTATTTCCGGGAGGAGTTCGATTCCTGATTTACCGGGCATCTTTATATCCAGAATAACCAGAGCAATCGGACTGGTTGCCAGCGTGTTCAGGACTTGCTCAGCAGCATCCGCTTCCTCGCACCGGTAGCCTTCTCTTGATAATTTCTGGCAGAGGAGCTTCCTGATTGCAGCTTCATCATCGACGATAAGCAATGTTTCTTGCTGGTCAAGCACACCCTCAATGCTTTTCTCGTTGGCGTTGGCCTGTTTCATGGCGTCTCCCTGACATGGTTAGTGGCCGTTAATGGGCAGTTCGACAACAATGGTGGCTCCTTTACCTGGCTGGCTCTTGGCATATATCTGCCCGCCGTGCTCGGCCACTATCCCGTGGCATATGCTCAAACCTAGCCCTGTTCCTTTACCTGCTTCTTTAATGGTGAAAAAGGGGTTGAATATCCGGCTCAGATTTTCCTTTGAGATACCCGGGCCGTCGTCAGCGATTGAAATCCTCACGGTGCTGTTCTGTTTTTTGGTGGTAATAGTCAGGGTTCCCCTATTATGCGCCTCAGTCATAAAATATTCGGCGTTGATAATGATGTTGAGGAAAACCTGCTGCATCTGGAAATAGTCAACCATGATTTCAGGAAGGTCAGGAGCAAGCTGTCTCTTTACCTCGATACCATTTACTTTGTGCTCATAGGTACGTAATTTCAGCACGTCCTCAATAATGTTATTTATCTGGTTAGGCTGCTTCACGGGTGCATGCTTTCGGCCAAATGTAAGGAGGTTCTTCGTTACATTGGCAGCCCGCTGAGCCTCGTTGTAGATAAGCTTCAGGTCTTCACGGATGTCGTCAGGGATATCCTTCTCCATGACCAGCTGGGAGAAACCGATGACGCTCGTGAGCGGGTTGTTAAGTTCGTGGGCGGTGCCGGCTGCCAGTTCGCCAATGGAGGCCAGCCGGTCAGCCATCATAAGCCGCTCATTTTGTTGCTTTTGCTCAGTAATGTCTCTGGTAACGTGTATAGTGCCGACGACCTCACCTTTCTCATCGAAAATCGGTGATGTTGACTCCTGGAGGTATTTTCCCAGGTGGGATTCATAGAACTCTGCCGCCGCAGGTTTTCCAGTAGCCAGCGTCTGCTTATGAGGACAGCCTGATATAGGTTTCCCCCCTTTGTGTAACTCATAGCAGTACTTGCCGATGATTTGATCGGGTCTCATGTGAAAGATGTCAGCAAATGACTTGTTTGCCCGCTGAATCTGGAAGTCCCTGTCATGAATAGAGATAGCATCGCCGATGGAATCGAAGGTTCCCTTCCATTCCTCGGCTGCCTGCTTGAGCGCTTCCTCCATCTTCTTGCGCTCGGTGATGTCCCGGGATACACAGAAGATAAGCTTCTGTTCCCCGAGCATAGCCCCGTTGATACTGATATCAACGTCGATGACCGAACCATCCTTGCGAGTATGTTTTGTCTCCAGGTGGAGACCTTTCTCGTCAACATTCCGCCCCATCTCCAGTATTTTCTTGCGGGGAAAATTTTTATCCCAGTCCCAGGTATGGAGTTCACGGACTTTCTCAAGGGTATAGCCCAGCATCTCGGCAAAGCGCTGGTTGGCCTCCACAACCTTGGCGTTGACATCGAGGACGACTATCCCGTCCAGGGACTTGTCGATTAAGAGACGGCGCCGAGTCAATTCATCAGCCAGCGCCTGCTCCTGCTTCTTGCGCTCAGTGATGTCCCGGGCTAGCTCCAGGCAGGAAACAATCCTCCCCTCGGCGTCTCTAATGGGATTAGCCGTATTCTCCCAGTAGGCAACCTCCCCCGAGATTTTCGTCTTCCTCTCCGTAGTGTGTGACTTACCGTCCTTAAATGCCTTTTCTACTGGACATCCATCACATATCTTCTCTCTGCCTTCATAGACCCTGTAGCATTTCTCCCCAAGGTGGTCACCACCGGAAGCTATCCTCGACGGCTCATTCTGATAAATAATGTTAAACTCTCTATCTTGTATGGTGATAGTGTCTCCTACGGCGTCTATTAGTGATTGAAGCTTATTCTTCTCAGCTTGAAGCGCCTCCTCAGCTTGCTTGCGTTCAGTGATGTCCTGATTTACTCCGTAAGTTCTGACTGTGCTTCCAGTTTCATCTTTGACAATAAAAAAGCGCACGGAAATATACCCAACCCCACCATCTGCGTAAATAATTCGATGGTCGACCTGACTGCTGAAATTGGGGTCATCGGCTTGGAGGGCTTTGCGGACTTCCTCGCCGACAAGAGGTGCATCCTCGGGATGGACAAAACGCCTTGCATACTCGGCGGATGACATGGTATATCCGCCAACCTCTTCAGCGGTGGTGTGGAACATCTCATAAAAGGCATCATTGAAAGTAAACAGGTCCTTTATTGCATCATATTCCCATGGTCCGAGATGCGCCATCTGCACGGCATTGGATAGCTGGGCCTGGGTCTTATTCAGTTCCTCTTCTGCCTTCTTTCGCTCGGTGATATCCTCGACCATTCCTAGAGCTGCCTTCTTGCCGCCAAAAGTGCTTACCCTGGTGCGAATTTCTACAATGCTTGTGGTCCCGTCTTTCCTGTTCAGTGTGAAAAGGTCGGGCCCAGTTGCTTTGCCAAGCTTGTTTAGGGCAAGCAGTTTCGCAGCCTTGGCAATCTCTTCAGGCCTAAGCAATTTTAGTTTAAGGAAGTTCTTGCCTAACAATTCTTTCATCTTATAACCGACTATCTCTTCGGCCCTCTTATTTCCATAAAGAAACGTTCCCTTAAAATCGTTGTAATAAATGCCGATGGGAGCATCTTCGACCACGGTTTTATACATCTCCTCTGACGTCCGCAGCGCCTCCTCTGCTTGCTTGCGCTCCTGTTGCTGTTCCATGCTGTGCAGGGCAAAAGCGATATCTCCGGCAATCTCTTCAAGCAGGGCGTGTTCTTCTTTTTCCACAGCTCTGCCAGGCGGGATGGAAACAGTCATCAGCCCATACACCTTACCGCCGTGTTCCAACCTGACGCTCATAGCACCTCTACCAGTATCCTCTTTTTTTGCCACAGGACAATCCGCACACTCCGACGACACGTCTTTTATCACCAAAACGTCTGGTTTCTCCAGCACCTTACACCCACAATGCGTCAACTCTCCACGCTTCAGTCTCGCCGTAACTTGCAAGAAACTCTTGCCCAGGCCAGCTTCAGCAGCAGTTACCAGCTTGCCCGACTCATCCAGAAGGGCAATCCAGGCGCTGTAATAACCGCGGGTCTCGACAAAGGTATCACAGGCACCTTTGAGCAGGCTGTCGCGGTCGGTACCTCTGGCGATTAGCTGGTTGATGTTGCGTATGGCACGAAGCACAAGGTTGAGATGCTGCACTTTCTCCTCTGCCTGCTTGCGCTCGGTGATGTCATGTGCTGTGCCAATCACACGAATTGGCTCGCCAGTGTTATCGAAAATGACTCGACCTTGTGCGTGAATAATACGCTCTCTACCATTGGGCAAGACGATGCGATACTCGATATCGTGGGGTTTATTTTCATACAACGCTTTATTAATTGATTCTTTAACAAATTCCCTATCGTCGGGATGGACACAGTTAATAGAGGCTTCATAGGTCGCACCGAATTGTGGTCGCTCTATGCCGAAGATGCGATGCATTTCATCTGACCAGTGTAGGGAATTTGGCTTTATCTGCCAATCCCAGCTCCCGATGTGAGCTATATGTTGGGCTTCGGCGAGACTGGCCTGACTTTTTCGGATTTCTTCCTCCGCCTGCTTGCGCTTGGTTATATCTCTGACAATGGTGATGTGACCAACGAGATTGCCCGACGCATCTTTTAGCGCATTAGTACTTAACTCACCGGGAAACTCAGAACCATTTGCTCTGAGCAGAGTGTATTCGACGCCTCTAATTGCTCCTTGTTTTATAACTTTCTTCATGTTGGCTGCTATTCTCTTGTGGTCGCGGGGAGCAAGCAGTTCGAGGGCATTTTTCCCTCGAAGCTCATCCTTGGAACTGTAGCCATGTATCTCCACCGTTCTTTGGTTTACCTCGGTGATGATACCTTTCAAATCAATAACTG
>CAYYUO010000055.1:0-6011 GCA_964474965.1 uncultured Dehalococcoidales bacterium | reverse complement strand
TTATACGACAATTTGCCGCGATAAATACCGGACCTTGAACACGGCTGCTTTCTAAATTTGTTCCCTCTCCGATTTGGACTCTGCCGACGATGAGGCTTTGCGAATCCACTTCTCCTTTAATATCCCGCTTCAAAAAGGCATCAAGAATAACACGATTAGCCTCGATGAACCCATCATTGTTGCCGATGTCAAGCCACCAACCCCGGAGAAGGTGGCTTCTAATCTCCTTTCCCATCTCCAAAAGCTTCTGGATGGCGTCGGTTATCTCCAGCTCCCCCCGCCAGGAAGGCTTTGTCTGAGCTATAGCTTTGTGAATCTCAGCGGTGAAAAGGTAAACTCCGATTATGGCCAGGTTGCTCTTGGGTTTCTTGGGCTTTTCTACCAGATGTACCACTCTTCCTGAAGAGTCGAGCTCAGCTACGCCAAAAGCCCTGGGGTCGGGCACTTCCTTGAGGAGAATGCTAGCATCGGAGTTGGAAGCGTGGAACTCGTCCAGGAAATCTTTGACGCCTTCCTGGATGAGGTTGTCGCCCAGGAGCATGAGAAAAGGTGAATCGCCGAGGAAGCCTTGGGCTACCTTGACAGCGTGCGCCAGCCCCAGGGGTTCAGGCTGGATGATGAATGTAATCTTTCCTACCCACTCTGAGTCACTATCTATGGCTTCTTCTATGTAAGGGCCGGAGTCTGGAGAGACAACGATGCCGATATCTTTGATGTCAGCTTCTTTTACGTAGTCCAGCACGTGGAATAAAATCGGCTTGTTGCCCGCTGGCAGGAGGTGCTTTGGGATAGTGTTAGTTAGTGGCTTAAGTCTTGTGCCTTTGCCGGCAGCTAAGATTAAAGCTTTCACCCAGCCACCCCCCTATCGTACCTGTTGGTTTGCCCACACATCTTCCCGACCAAATATGCCCTTTCAGCTCTAGAAGCATCACTCGAGATAATTTAACGCACAAGGCATGGCTTTATGAAGTTTATCGCATCTATATGGGTTGGGTCAACCCTGTTTAGCATTATCCGTAGATAAAAGAATCGCGCAGCAGCCCGGCAGCGAAGCCTCTTTGTCAAGTCTGCAATCGGGGATGAGGCCCCTTTATTTAGGTTTTAGGCCCTTTCAAGAAATCTAAATTTCTCGGCATTGATTTCAGGGGCATTTCAGAACGCAATTCAGGGACTTCTTCATAATTTTTATTTTTGATCCACCCGGCTTGCGTGTAATAATACGAAAATCCTCCTTTTGTTTCAATACTTTCATAATCAGCTTTGTATTCTTTTGATATCCAATTTCCCATTTTCAATATTTTTGAAGCAGGATTGATTGTTACATGTCCATAAAAGGAAGGAACTAAAACACAATCCCCCTTCGTTGCTTTTACATAGCAAACATCCTGGATTTTCCCTTCTCCTTTCTTTTGCATCAAGAAAATTCCTTCTCCTTCCAAAACAATATATAGTTCTTGATATCCCCCGATGTGGTAATGTCCTTTTGTTTTTACAAATTCCTGGCCCAGCATCTTGGGCGGAATTGTCGTAATATCATATCTTAAGCCATCTTTCTCCTCGATGCCTCGCTCCATATAATAAACCTCGAAGTTGGGGGCGGTTCTTGCCCATGCCTTGTCGTAAAGGACCGTCCTCATATCATCCAGATATCGAATTTCCTTTTCTATTCCCATATTCCTCCTCGTTTTATGCACTGGTTTCCTAGAATTTTGCTGTTTTAAGGTGATTCAGCATTCCTGACTTATCGAACTGCCGGTAAACTGAGGCGTTATCTAAATCAACCATCTTAACCCCCGGTAGTTTGCTATCTGTGCCCTAATCGGCTGAGCTGTGGTTCTCGTTTAGAAGAATACTCCAATTAAGTGATTCAGGCAATCATCATGACACGCGGTAGCTAGTAAACAGTCTCTTGATGTTATCATTGACATCTGAATAAACTAACGGTAACCTTATTAAAATAGCAAAAGTTACTTTAGGATGAGATGGCCGTGGCTGAAGACAAGAAGAGAGTACTTATCCTGGGTGCCGGAGCGGCGGGGATCGGCGCTGCACTGGAGTTGAAAAAGGCATCCGCTGATGCGCCGGGGTTGGAGGTAACACTGGTGGACCAACGGGATTATCATCATCCCCTGCCCTTTATATGGCAAGTAGTCAGCGGGAGCATTGAGCCCAGTCATATCTCTTTCCCCTTACATGCCCTGCTGAGAGGAAAGGGTGCTGCGGGACCGGTTAAGTTCAGGCAGAGCCGGGTGCAGGGCATTGATGTGGAGAAGAAGGTGGTCAGCACCGATGATGGGGAGTTGGAGTGGGACTATCTGGTGATAGCCCTGGGCAGCACTACCAATTTCTTTGGGATGGCCGATGTAGAGGAAAATGCGCTAACCTTCAAATCTCTGAGGGATGCTGTCAGCATCCACAATCGCATTTTGGATAACTACGAGGCGGTATTGCGGGGAGGAGAGGAAAAACGCCGGCGTGAGCTGCTTACTTTTGTAGTGGTGGGAGGCGGACCCACCGGGATAGAACTGGCGGCGGCTATTCAGGACTTCGTGCGCAAGGCGCTGATACGGGATTACCCTTCCCTGGCGTCCCAGACCAGTGTGCTCCTGGTCGAGGCACAAGACGCTCTCTTATCTGGCATGAAGTCTAAAATGTCGGAACTGGCTATCAGCCGGCTGCGCTCTCGAGGGATAAAGGTTTTATTGAAAACTCGTATTACCAAGGTCTGGTCGGGTGGTATCCAGATTGCCGATGGGCAGACTATACCGACTCGCACTGTTATTTGGGTAGCGGGAGTGAAGCCGGTGGCCGTTGTGGAATCGCTGCCTTTTGAGAAGGCGAAGGGTGGGCGCATCGTGGTGAATCAGTATCTGGAAGTCCCTGAGTCACCCGGGGTCTACGTACTCGGGGATTGCGCTTATTCATTACAGGAGAATGACTCGGTGCCCTATCCCCCGACCCAGCAGGTAGCTATGCGACAGGGGCCGGCCTGTGCCAGGAACATCGTCCGCGCCATGCGAGGTGAGGAACAGCGTCCCTTCCGTTACAAATTTAAGGGACAGGTTGTATATATGGGCAGGAATCTGGTGCTGGCCCAGTTAGGGGACCGTGTCTTCGATGGTTTCGCTGCTGCGCTGCTGCGGCGAGTCTATTATCTATGGATATTTATCTCATATCTCGGGCTGCCGACGGAATTCAGGAGAAAGCTGAGTGCCGTTCGTGGTTGGATACCTGCCTACTTTTACCGTCGCAATACGGCTCACCTGGAATGAGCGGCGGATGCGGTCAGGGAAAATTAAAACTCTGCACTCCCGGTAAATCTTAGCCACAACCTCTCCCCATCGGTAATGAACTCGATGGTGCCATCCTCATCTGTGCGATAAACATTGTCCTCGCCCAGCCTGTCAATCAGTCTCTCAACCACCTCAGGGGTGGGATGTCCAAATGGGTTATCTGCCCCCACCGAAATCACCGCCACCTCAGGGTCAACCGCAGCCATAAACTGGGAGGTGGTGGAAGTCTCGCTGCCATGATGGGCTACCTTCAGCACGGTGCTTTTCAAATTAGCTCGCTGCCCGATAAGCTCGAATTCAGCTTCTTCTCTGATGTCGGCAGTAAACAGGAAACTGACCTGTTCCCAACTTAGTCTCAGCACCACTCCGTTGTTATCCACATCATTGCTCGTCTCTTCAAATAAGCTTTCCGGCGGATTTAGCACCTCTATCTCGATTCCGTTGCCCAAATCGATCTCCTGTCCGGCCCGGGCTATGTTATATTCGATTCCTTTATCTTCAATAAGCCTGAGCCATTCCTGATAGATAGAGGAGTTGTAGGATATTTCTGGGTCAAGCACTTGCTTCACTTTGTACCTCTGAAGGATCTCTACCAGGCCTGTGACATGGTCGGCGTGAGGTTGAGTGCAGATCACGAGGTCTATCGTCCTATCCCAGAAGGGAAGCTTCTCGCCCAGTTCCAGATTGATTTTCTGGGGGTCAGGACCACCATCAATGAGTATATCCTGTCCATTGGGCGTCTGAATCAGGATGGCATCTCCCTGTCCCACATCAAGAAAACTCACATGAAGCCTGTCATCAGGCGTGGTCAGGGCTACAGACCATACCAGGATGGCTACTACCAAAAGGGGAAGGATAAGCCATTTTGGAGAAAAGCCGGGGCGGAGCTTGGAAATGCCTTCGGCGACTTTCTTTATTCCTGAAGTTAATCTGGAGAAAAAATCAGCCAACTGGTTTCGGTGGTTGAGGGATACTATAACTCCCGCCAATATAACATAGTACCCCCAGATATGCCAGGTGGGAATAGTGACTACCTCTAATGAAGAGTGGGGCAGGGCATCAAAGCCTTGAACTACCAAAATGAGATAGCTGAGGAAAAGCCAGGCTAGCCAGCCGAGTATTTGAGCCGCAAGCGAAGCAAGTAGTCCCACGAAGGCGACTAACGCTGCCGTGACTATGATAAAGGGCAAAGCCGGCAAGGAGAAGAAGGTTGCTGGCAGGGCAACCAGGGAGAAAATGCCAAAGTTATAGGCTACAAGCGGCCCAACTGCTAAGATAGCTGCCAGAGTTACGGCAAAGCCGTCGGTTATCATACCGCCTACGGCCACAATTCTTTCCCTGGCTCCAAATAAGGAAGCAACGCCCTTTCTCCCCCACGCTTGGAAGTAAGGATAGAGGAGAATAAGCCCGGCCATAGCTAAAAAGCTGAGTTGAAAGGAGACGCTCCACAAGAGATAAGGTTGAACTCCCACCATCACTGCGGCAGCGAATGCCAGGGCAATGATGGCGCTTCGCTGTCTTCCCAGATATTCGGCTATTAGAAACAGGCTTCCCATGATTGCCGCTCGAATTATCGGCGGATGCATCCCGGCGAGCAGGGCATAAAGCCACATAAGCGCCAGGGTTAACCAGATATATATGGAACGCCGCCTGCCAAAGACCATGATGCCAAAGCTGAGGAGCATGGCAATAATGATGCTGATATGTAAGCCGGAAATAGCCAGCAGGTGCGCCGTTCCCGTCCTGGAAAAGGCTATATAGAGGGAATCAGGTATGTTGCCTCTCAGACCCAGCAAAATAGCCTGAGCCAACGAACCTTGTGGCTCGGGCAAAGCTCTGGCTAAGGAAGCAGAGAGACGCTCCCTCAAAGAATAAATCCACTGCAACGGCTTGATGCCCTGGCCATGGCCCAGGACTTCCACCCCGGGATAATAGATAACTGAATAAATTTCCTGGTGTTCTAAGTAGCTTTTGTAGTCAAAATCTTCAAATTGGAGAGGCGTCTCCAGCTCACCGGTTACCTTGAGTACATCCCCATAACGGTAGTTTGGGTATCGGGGTACTCGAATCAAGGCAGTTCCCGATACCTCCTCTTTTCCGCCATTTACAATTATTTCGCTGGCGGAAAATGTCAGCAGGCAATACCTATCCCTGATGTCAGGCTCCTCCGACACCATGCCTTGAATCTCCACAACCCCCGCGTCGTTGTAAAAGCAGAGGGAATGCTCATCTACCGGAGGCAAGCTTGAGGGGAAGCGAAGCCCGCCGCCGAGGAGGGCAAAGAGGCATAAGCCGGTTACTATTAATGTCTTCTTGCTGTTAGGGAGGAAAGGTATAAGCGCGAAAGGGATAAGTCCGAATGCGAGGGCAAGCAAAGGCGGGCTAAGCTTTGAACCCAGGAATATCCCGGCCACCCAGGCACAACTAACATAGAAAAGCCACATAGAAGAGCCCGCCAATCCTGGCAGCTATGGATGACCTAGTTTACCAGTTTGCGTTGACAAATTGCCAAAAACACAATACAGTTTTGTCAGGCAATACATACAATAATATAAGTTAGAGCCTCAAGGACGACTAGATGAAAAAAAAGGATTTTCTCTGGGTTCTCCTGTTTCCTGTTTACCTGACCATCGGCACTATCAGGTATGAGGGAAGCCATGCCTTTGCTGCAATTCCTGAGGGGCTTCCGGAATTCACCAGGGTGAACCCCGATCTTGC
>CAYYUO010000054.1:0-6258 GCA_964474965.1 uncultured Dehalococcoidales bacterium | reverse complement strand
TATGGGTGGTTACGCCGCAGACGACTATGGTTTCGGGCTTGATTGCCTCCAGTCTTTTGTCTAAAGGAGTGTTGTAGAAACTGCTGAAAGTTCTTTTGGGTATTATTTCACCGGGATATTGCGAAAGCTCGGGTATGAGTTCAGCTTCCTCAGTACCTTCGATGCAGTGGGGTGGGAACATTTTGAATTCCGGGTCGTCGGGTATATGGTGGTCACATAGATAGAAGATTTTCGAGCCCTGCTCTAACTCTCGCTCCAGTAATTTCTGGATGTTGGGTATGATACGACGGGCCTCGATACCGCAATAAAGTGGGTAACCTTCCTCGAGAAAGCCACGTAACATGTCCGATACGACTACTACTCTAGCCATGGCGCCACCAAAACATTTCTCACTTCTTCATCTCTATAAACTCTCCCGATTTAATCGGGACTAATTTCTAAATAACAAATTCAAAATCACAGATCCAAATTTTTAGAGCTAAATGATTATGTGTTTGCCCAGGTCAGTGTCTAAAGTGGCGAGCACCGGTAAATACCATGGCTATATTATACTTGTCTGCCAGCTCAATTACCTCTTTATCCCTTACCGAGCCCCCGGGCTGGATAATGGCGGTGACTCCCTGCTTGATTGCCAATTCCGGGCCATCGGTAAAAGGGAAGAAAGCATCTGAGGCAAGGACGCTGTCTTTAGCTCGTTCACCAGCTCTTTTTAAAGCCAGCTCAACGCTTACCACCCGGCTCGGCTGTCCGGCCCCCATGCCTAACAACGTTTTGTCCTTGGCGATAACTATGGCGTTGGATTTTATGCCCTTAACCGCCTTCCAGGCAAAGAGCAGGTCTGATAACTCGGCATCTGAAGGCTGGCGCTTGCTTACTATGCGAGGCTGAAGCTCCGACTCGGTTAACAGGTCTGCCGCTTGCGCCAGGAAGCCGCCTCTGATGTAACGGAAATCGAAGCACGATTCGGAGAGTGAAGGATGGCGATAAGGGGCAACTTTAACAAGGCGCAGACTTTGTTTCCTTCCCAGTAATTCCAGGGCTTCCTTCTGATATTCTGGAGCAACAACGGCGTCGTAATGAGTCTTATCTATTTCCCTGGCGGTGGCTAAATCTATGCTTCGGTTACTGGCAACTATGCCGCCAAAGGAAGCTACAGGGTCGCCAGTTAAAGCCCGTCGATAAGCCTCGGCTAAATCATTATGGGAGGCAAGTCCGCAGGAATTAGTGTGCTTCATTATGGCAATGGTGGGAGCAGTAAAATCGCTCAACACGTTTAAAGCAGCATCTAAATCGAGAAGGTTATTGAAGGAAATTTCGGGCCCGCCAAGCTGTTCCAGCGATGCCAGGCCGTCTTGTCTTCTTCTCACGTTTTGCTCAACGTAAAAGGCAGCCTGCTGATGGGGATTCTCGCCATAGCGAAGGCTGCGAGCCTTTTTTAAGGCTATAGTCATCTCTTCGGGGAAATCTTCTTCGTTAAGGTATTGAGCGATGGCCGTATCATAAAGAGCAACATGCTGGAAAGCTTTCTGGGCTAAGCGCTTTCTATATTCTGAATCTATATTGCCCTGGCGCAGCTTTTGCAGGATTGTATCGTAGTCACTGGGGTCGACTATTACCAGGACGGAGGGGAAATTTTTGGCTGCGGAACGAAGCATGCTTGGTCCGCCGATATCGATGTTCTCCAGTGCCTCGTCTAAGGAAACTCCGGTCTTGCTCACCGTTTCCACAAAGGGATAGAGGTTGACCACCACCATGTCAATGGGCTCAATGCGGTTCTGGGTTAGCTCGGATAGATGCTGGGGAAGGTCACGTCGGGCTAAGATGCCTCCATGCACTGCGGGATGCAAAGTCTTCACCCTGCCATCGAGGATTTCAGGAAAGCCAGTAAGCTCCGAGACGCTATGTATTTTTACTCCAGCAGCCTCTAAAGACTTCTTGGTGCCACCGGTGCTGAATATCTCAATACCCAGCTCTTTTAGACCTTGGACGAAATCAACCACGCCTGATTTATCCGAAACACTGATTAAGGCACGCACAGAACCTCCTTTAATTTATTATTACCCTTTCCTCGTCTTCCTTCTTAATTATCCCGCCGATAACTTTAGCCTGGGGCAAGATAGTGACGATCTGGGCTACCTGCTGGGGGGAACAAACAATAGTCATGCCTATCCCCATGTTGAACACTCGATACATTTCAGGTTCTTCTATATCGCCCTTTTCTTGGATAAGATTGAAAATGGGCGGTATATCCCAGGAATCTTTATGAAGATGAGCGGCAACGTCTTGGGGTAGTGCGCGAGGTATATTTCCGATAAAGCCACCACCGGTAATATGAGCTATACCTTTAACCAATGGCAAGGCTGGCTTAAGTTGCGGATAGTAGCAACGGTGGACCTGGAGCAATTCTTCACCGAGGCTCTTTCCTAGTTCAGGATAAAATTTGTTTAAGCATGAGGGGTTAGCATCTATGCCAAAGATTCTTCGCACCAATGAATAACCATTGGTATGCAATCCAGAGGAAGGCAGGCCAAGGATTACATCATCTGGAGCGATGGAACTGCCGTCGATGATATTCTTTTTTTCCACCACTCCGACAATGAAACCCACCAGGTCATAGCTCTCCTGGGAGTATATGCCGGGCATCTCGGCGGTTTCACCGCCGATTAACGAACAGCCGACTTCTCGGCAGGCTTGGGCTATACCCGAGATGATGGCTTCTATTTGCTCGGGCCTAAGTTTGCCCATGGCAATGTAGTCCAGGAAGAAAAGGGGCTCTGCGCCACAACAAAGGATATCATTCACGCAGTGGTTGACGATGTCCATACCTACGGTATCGTTTTTGCCCGAAAGCGAAGCTATTTTGAGCTTGGTGCCTACTCCGTCGGTGCTGGAGACTAAAACCGGCTCATCATATCCCTTGAGCTGGAACATACTGCCGAAAAATTCTGAGCCGATGACTTCGGGTCGAAAAGTTGATCGAGCTTGCTGGGCAACTATTTTTTTTACTTTATTGGCAAGAGAAACATCTACACCAGCGAGAGCATAAGCTTCCTTAGGGGTGGATTTCACTGAGTTCCTCCTCAGGGAGTACTTCCAAAGCTAGTTTGTCCATCTCTATTTGAACTGGAATGGGATATGCTCCAGTAAAACAAGCAAGGCAGAAAATATCTCTGGGCAGGTCCACAGCTCGAATTAGTCCATCGAGGCTAAGGTATCCCAGCGAATCAGCACCAAGGTGCTCCTTGATTTCTGGGACAGTCTTTCTCGCGGCAATGAGTTCCCATCTGGTTGCCATATCTACCCCGAAGAAACAAGGGTAGCGGATAGGAGGGGCGCAGATGCGGAGATGAACCTCTGCAGCACCTGCTTTTTTGAGCAGACTGACCACACGAGGAGTAGTGGTGCCACGAACAATACTGTCATCGACGACTACTAACCTTTTCCCAGCAATTATGCGGGAAAGGGGGTTGAATTTTAATTGGACGCCAAGCTCCCTTATCCTTTGGTCAGGCTCAATAAAGGTACGTCCTACATAGCGGTTTTTTAAGAGGCCTTCGCAGTACGGGATACCGGAGGCATTAGAATAGCCAATGCCGGCGGCAGTGGCGGAATCAGGAACACCCATGACGAAATCAGCATCAACAGGATATTCTTCAGCCAATATTCTACCCATAGCTTCTCTTGTTGGGTAGAGTAGTTTGCCTTGGATGATGCTGTCGGGACGGGCGAAGTAAATGTATTCAAAGATGCATAGGGCCTTTTTACCGTTTTCCTTCTTAAAACTCTTCACTCCCTGGCTATCAATGACTACAATTTCCCCGGGTTCGATTTCCCTTACGAATTGGGCACCTATATGGTCGAGGGCGCAGCTTTCCGAAGCAATGCTCCATCCGCCGTCAATGGTTCCTAGACAAAGAGGACGAACGCCAAAGGGGTCACGAACTCCAATCAGCTTATCTTCAGTTAAGATTACCAGGGAATAAGCTCCTTGAAGGCGGTGCATGGCGTATTCTATTTTTTCCTGCCAGTTCTGGCCAGGGGAGGCCAAAATCAAGTTGGCAATGACTTCGGAGTCAACGCTAGTCTGAAAATGATAGCCACGCTCCTGGAGTTCATCGCGGAGCAGTTTGGAATTGATGATGTTGCCGTTATGTGCCAGGGCAATGGTCAACCCCCCTGATTTCGCCATAATAGGCTGGGCATTCACAGGTCTGCTTGAGCCCGTAGTGGAGTAGCGGTTATGCCCGATGCTAATATATCCTTTGAGCAAGGCGAGGTCGGTTTCCGTGAATGCCTGGGAAACCAATCCCATACGGGTATGTACTTTTATTCCGTTGCCATCAGTGACAGCGATGCCAGCACTTTCTTGACCACGATGTTGTAAAGCAAAGAGGGCAAAAAAAGTCGTCTGAGCTACATTTATGCCCGGGGCGTAAACTCCAAAAACACCGCAACTTTCGTGCATAAAAAGTTGCCTTTACTAGCCAATTATAAAGCATACAGCTCTTTTGGTCAATTTCTATACAAGATTTTTTTATCGTGATATGATATACGACATTACTAAATTAGGGAGTCTATAACAGTGGACAAAGAAAAAAAGGGAGAAATCATAAGCCAATTCAGGCTTAAGGAAAATGATAGTGGGTCCGTCGAGGTTCAGGTGGCTTTGCTTACCGAGAGGATAAATCGGTTAACGGAGCATCTTAAGTTGTATCCCCAGGATCGGCACACCCGACATGCGCTCCATGGGGTGATAGGGAGGAGGAAGCGTTTTTTGGGCTACTTGAACAGGACGGCGCCCGAGCGGTATCATTCTCTTATTGCCAGATTGGGTTTGAAGGAATAGTATGTCGGATGTTTTTGAGCGTGTAGTAGCTGATAGGGCGCTTAGCATCCAGGTAGGTAAATTCGCTCAGCAAGCCCAGGGTGCTGTTGCTGTTCAGTACGGCAACACGGTTGTTCTGGTTACTGCCTGTGTGAGCTCTGAGCCCCGAGAGGGAATTGATTTTGTGCCTCTAACAGTGGATTACGAAGAGAGGCTCTATGCCGCGGGTAAAATACCGGGTAGCTTTATCAGGCGAGAAGGACGTCCTACGGAGGAAGCAGTTATAACTAGTCGGCTCATCGACCGCTCCCTGCGCCCTCTTCTTTCCAAGGAGTTTCATAATGATGTTCAAGTTGTGGCGACAGTGCTATCTGTTGACCAAGAAAATGACCCTGATATTTGCGCCCTTATTGGCGCTTCAGCAGCCTTGACATTATCGGATATCCCGTTCTTTGGTCCTATATCAGCAATGCATGTTGGCTATATAGATGATGCTTTAGTTGTGAATCCCACCCTGCCCCAAATGGAAGATAGCTTGCTTGACCTGCTTGTTGCTAGCAGTAAAGAAAACGTTGTAATGGTGGAAGCAGGTGCCAGGGAAGTTTCCGAAGAAATACTGCTCGAGGCGATTAAGTTGGGACACGAGGCGAATCAGGAGGTCATTGAGCTTCAGGAAGAGCTACAGCGAACTTATGGCAAAGCCAAGGTAGAAATCAAATCTAAGGAACTTGCTCCTGAGCTTTCATCACAAATCGCCTCCATACTTGGTGAGAAATTAAGCCAGGTTCTAGAGGAACCAGGGAAACTGCAAAGAGATAAGGCTTTAACGTCTATCAAGGAAGAAACAAGGAACAAGTTGGTTGATTCTTTTTCTGAAGATGAAATCAATTTTGCTTTTGAAACCCAGCTTAGAGCTGCGGTGAGGGAAAAAATATTGCAGACGAGGCGACATTTGGACGGCCGCCAAACTAAAGAAATTCGTCCTATTAGCTGTGAAGTTGGTATCCTTCCTCGCACCCATGGCTCAGGATTATTTGCCCGTGGGGAAACACAGGTGTTGACTATTACCACTCTGGGATCTACAAAGCGGGAGCAGTTATTGGATGGCTTAGGTCTGGAGGAAACTAAACGCTTTATGCATCATTATAATTTCCCTCCATTTTCTACTGGTGAGGTGAAACGAATAGGAACAACAGGGAGGCGCGAGATTGGGCATGGCGCTTTAGTGGAACGGGCTATTGCATCAGTACTGCCATCGGAGGATGATTTTCCTTACACGATACGTCTGGTTTCCGAGGTGCTTAGTTCTTACGGAAGCACATCCATGGCTAGTGCTTGTGCTTCGACCCTGTCCTTGATGGATGCCGGTGTGCCTATAAAGGCGCCTGTGGCTGGGATAGCCATGGGTTTAGTTACCGGAAAGGATGAGGACT
>CAYYUO010000053.1:0-6406 GCA_964474965.1 uncultured Dehalococcoidales bacterium | reverse complement strand
AATCGCGCACATGCCCCAGAGATGCTTTGACACTATAGCTGCGTCCGAGAATCTTGTTTAGCGTCCTTGCTTTAGCCGGAGACTCGACGATAACCAGTTTACTTGCCATGATTTACCTGCCTTAATTCTTTCGAGCCAGTACATAGTTCATACTTCCCACTTGCCTGGCCATCCCTTTTAACTCCAGCATAGCCAGGGTGCTGCTCACTTCCGGTATAGTCAAACCGCTGCGGCGGCAAATTTCATCTATATGGCTGGGCTCGGAGGTCAATTGTTTTAGTATAGCGGATTCAACCGAGCACTCAGGAGCTGAGTGCTCGGCCAGGGAAAATTCCTTAATTTCTGCTTGCTGTACTACGATGGTCAGGTTTAGTTCCTGGAGGATATCAGTGTAATTGTGAACTAACTTAGCCCCTTCTTGAATAAGACGGTTAGTTCCCTGGCTGGCTGGGGAGAGGATACTGCCGGGGATAGCGAAGACCTCTCGATTCTGTTCCAATGCCTGATGAGCCGTAATCAAAGCCCCACTCCTTTCTCCAGCTTCCACCACCAACACCCCCAGGCTCAAGCCACTCATAATTCGATTGCGGAGTGGGAAGTTCTCAGCCCTAGGCTTGACGCCTAAAGGATATTCACTGACCAGAGCGCCATGTTCCATAATAACCTGAGCCAGTTTGACATTTTCCCCGGGATAGACGATATCCAGCCCAGAGCCAAACACAGCTACAGTTTTGCCCCCGGTATCTAGAGCAGCCCGATGAGCCACAGAGTCAATTCCTCGGGCTAATCCGCTGACAATAGTGATTTTACTTCGGGCTAAGTCGGCCACAATCTCCTCAGTTACCTGCCTCCCGTAGATGGTGGGGCGACGGGTACCGACTATGGCCAGGCAAGGCTCATCCTCGGCTGGGAGACTACCCTTCACATAAAGCACCGGGGGATAATCATAAATTTCTTTTAGTCTCGAAGGGTAAAGAGGATCATCACAGACAAATGCCTTTACCCTGTGGCGTTCCAGTTTTTCCATCTCGGCGTCCAGGGAGATTCTCGGGCGTAGGGTCACCAGGGCACCTATGCTTCGTGAATCTAGTCCTGCTTGCTTCAGCTTGCCTTCGGGAGCTTTCCAGGCATCCTGTAAACTGCTAAAGTACTCTTTTAGCTGAGAAATCCGTACCCGACCAATCCCGGGTATCCCGGAAAAACCCACCCAATATTTCAGTTCGTCATCACTTACCATATGAAGCCTTGCTGGATTTTAGCACAACTCTCCCTGCAAAAGAGAGCTATTGACACCATGCAGTAGCTATGCTACGCTAAAATAAATTGAGACTCGCTTGATGTGAGACCGTTTAATTGTCACCCGACCCTGAGTGAAATTGAGATTCTTCGCCCCGACAAGTCGGGGCTCAAAATGACGGGGGATTATTAAACAAACTTGATGGGAAAAGGAGGTAAAAATGGGCACAGCTGAGCCCTCACCAGTTAACATAGTTGACCCTAACCTAGCTATGATGGTGCTAATCTTAGGGATTTTTTTCATCATCGTGGGCATAATAATAGCTGGTGTAGCCTATCGGGAGACGCGTGAGTGGAGAAAAATGATACTGCCCATGTTTGATAGGAACTCCAATGAGATGTCGCCGGAATCCCCTGAGGAACTAGGTAAGTTAACGCCCCGAATGGCGGCTTTTGGCAAGGAGATATTTGGCCGATTCTTTGCTCACATGGACATCGCTGGCTTGCTAGGCGGCGCTGCTACTGTCATTCTGGGCATACTTGTAGTCTTGATAGGACTTGCTCTCCGCGGTTAGTCCTTTCCTTAGTGCCTCTCTGACACCTTTGATAAGCCCCCACGACACAATGCCAGAAATTATGGTGCCGATGAAGCGGGCCATCAACCTGAGGATAAAGAGTACCACCCGTACAACCCAGCGTATTGGTGGGTTGTATAAAAACCAGGCCGTAACTCGAGCGATTAACCGTGTAACGAAAACGACGGCAGTCGTTATGTTCTTCAATGGGGGGTTGTACAAAAGCCAGGCTGCTGCTGCCGAAGTCCACCTGAGGTAAAACAGAAGAGCTGCTACTAGCCAGCGTAGAGGAGGGTGGTAGAAAAACCAGACTATACCTAGAGGAATTCCCACCAGTATTCTCCAGAACAAGGCACCAATACGAAAACAAATGTCCCAGAAAACATCTCTCGCGGGGGGCCAAGTGTAGCGCCACAACCTCACCAGCCATACCACTAAGCCCAGTAAGAGCAGGAAGAAAAACAACAACAGAAGGCCTATACCTATGACTGTTACTTCTCTTCCTAGTATCGAGAAAGTCGGAACGGAGACACCTGCTCGATCAAGAGCATACTTCAGGACAAGCTCTCCGACCACCACCACGACGAGAAGAAAGATGATGTTTATTGGTCGAGCTGCCCACCTTCCCATCCGCACCAGCCAGGGATAGATGATGCGCCACATGAAAATAATGCCTGCCACTATCAGCACCAAGGCTAACAGAAAGATGGCCAGAGCTGTCGGTATCAGCGCGAGAACTAGCAAAGCACCTACGAGTAAAATAACCGTGGCTACCGCGAGGAGCCCTGCACAACTAATCATTTCGTCTCGCTCTCCCTAGCGCACCGGCACAAATTCACTTTGCTCTTTTTCATGGTGCCCCATATATTTTATCTGAGACTCATAGTAGCATCAGCAGGAAAGCTATGAAAGCTGACATGGATGTAACTATAATCGTGGCAAAACCCATAAAAAAAGCCGCCAAGGTACTCACCCCTACACCCATGGCTAAGGCGATTCCTGCCAACGGTAAGATTATTAAGCCCATATCGTCTTACCTCCATTAGGGCACCGTGAAGAATTCCCCTCGCTCCTTTCCATGGCGCCCCACATACTTTGCTTTCGACTCATATCAGCAGCACGAGAGCTATCAGACCAGTCATTGATGTAGCTATGGCTGCGAGAGAAGCCAGAAAAAAACCAAACAAAATGCTTATGTATGCAGCCATGGCTATGATGGCCGCTGTTAACGGTAAGACTATCAAAGAGCCCATATCGTCTTAACCTCCATTAAGGCACCGCGAAGAATTCATCTTACTCCCTTTCATGGCGCTCTGCATGCTTTACTGTGCTCGATTGCAAAACTCTTTACAACTCACCATCATCAATCCTAAACCCTAATTTCTAAACTCTAAACAAATCCAAATATCAAAATCCAAATTACAATTGAAACCCAAATGCCTGGATGCCAAAACTGTTCCTACCTGTCATTTGAGCTTTAGCATTTGTCATTTTTAGTGTCGTAGGGTGTCTTGTACCCACCCACTCCCCTTATTCCGTCACCTTGAATTTTGTTTCTCGATAGGCCACGACCATGAGCCCGACCAGCACTACCACTCCCACTACTACCCACACCCAGGTTGGAATCGGGGATACCCTGAACGAGCTAGGACTCGACCAAGGGCTTTCGTTGCCATAATTATCCACTATCTTAACCCTCCAGTAGTAGGTCCCCTTGAGTAACGCTTTGTCCTCAGTTAGTGTGTAGCTGGTTCCTTCAATATCTGACTGGGGTTCGATAGCGGAGGTAAAATCAGTAGTTTCACTTATCTGCAAGATATAAGTGATGTTGCTGCCACTCGTTATCCCACCCCATCGAAAAGTTATCTCCCCCGACCTTAGTGTCCTGCCATCCTCGGGGGAGATAAGCTGCGGGGTTGTCAGGACTTTCTCTTTTACCGTGAAGTCGACCGAGGCGGTAGCTCCACCCTCATCAGTCACCACCAGCGTCTGTTTGCCCTCAGGGCTTCCTGTCGGCACTCGGAAATTAATGACAACATTGCCATTGGACAGGGTCTGCATATCCCCTGACACGGCAACCCCACCAACAGTCACCGTTAATTCCTCGTTATTGGAAAAGCCGCTGCCGGTGAGGGTAACGGAATCACCGGGAGCTCCCTCAGCCGGGCTGAGTTCTTCTATTTTAGCTTGAGTGGTGAGGGTAGTCGTCACAGCAGGCTTGGTTATGTCACCGGAGGCCGAGACAGTATGGCTGCCATAGGAGCTGGCCGGCAGAACAAAGGAGGATTCCCAAGTACCATCTACTTTAGCGGTGATACCCGAAGCAACAACTTGCCCCTCAAAGGTAACCTTGATGCCTGTTTCCCCGGTTGCGAAACCACCTCCGTCAACGGTAACCGTATCACCGACATAAGCCAAACTCGGCTCAACCAATATTCCAGCGCCTAATGTGAATTTAACATCAGGAACATCACGAGCCCTGGTCAACTCTCCTGAGGCATCAATGTTATAGGTGCCGCGCTGGAGAGAAGGAACAACGATAGTAGCCTCCCAGGAGCCATTCTCATCAGCAACAATAGGGGTGTTTGTCTTCACCACCTCCTCATCGAAGGTAACCTCAATGTCTTCTTCTTCACTGGCAAAGCCCGTGCCGCTTACCTCAATCGTCTGCCCCACCTTTCCCGAACTTGGCGCACTGATTTCGGGGGTCACCTTAAAATACTTGCCTACCAAATCGTACCATACCCCACTTTCCTTAAACTCGACCAAGAAGGTATAGCCACCAGCGGGGGTGGCCGGAATAGTACAAGATACCGTCCAGCTACCCACAGTATTAGCCGTAGTCGTACTTACCGTGGCCAGGAAGCTAACCCGGATGTCCTGCGAGGCCTTAAAACCATAGCCGCTGATAGCTACTTCCGTGCCCACCGGTCCCCCCGGGACTCCCTCCAGAGGGAGGCCATCCAGGAGCTCAATCCTTGCGGTAGGGAAGACTTCAAATTCAGCTGACGTCAGTTCGTCATAAGTTTCGGTGGTTAAAAAAACATCGTAAGTGCCCTTGGCAGTTTCGGGGACAGGGAACTCGATGGTGTGGTTTCCAGCCGCAGATGCCGTGAATGTCCCTTTAACATTACCTGATGTGCGAGCATTCCAGCAGATACGATATGTGCCGGCTGCCGTAACAGTCACCATTGCTTCGACTAGGTCGCCGCAGTGCCCAGAACTAGGGGAAAGGCTAATGGAATTCCCTGGATCGGCCAAAGTCAATTGGGGCAATACCAGCATCAACAACAAAAGCCCAGCTACAACGGCGGCCCGTATTCGCTTTATGCGCACTCTCAAATCTTGTAACAGACGAGTTTTCCCAAAAAAGTATGCTTGGACAAACCTATAGAGTGTGGCGAACTATAACGCCTGTTTGAGGAAAACTAAACTGTTACCACCTTTCTTTCGCTTAAAAGAGGCTGTTCAATTTTAGGCATTTCCGTAATTGCCCCGATTTCATCGGGGCTCGGTTGTCCAATAAACTCCTCCCCCATGAGTACCGAGTAAAATAAATTAGGCAACTACATTTTAACTATTACCTTTGTCATATATGTAGTCGTCAAAAATAAGGAAAATCCCTCACTCTTCTAGTACTCTGGTACTCCTTAAACAGCCCCATCTACCATAATATCCTCACTCTGACAAGTTTGTCAAATTGTGTGAAGATAATTTCGATATGATACAACCCCCAAGAGCATTCTTCTACAGTAAACGTAAATATCCCCTGAGCATGAGATACGCCCTTTATTCTTAATCATCACCCTCACAACCTCCCTGCTGCGCAGTCTTTAAGCCCGAGCAGCGTTGCGGTTCTATATTTGGTGGAAAAAGGTCTATATTTGGTGGAAAAAGGTCTATATTCGGTGGAATTGGAAGGTATAATAAATTGATGAGGTGTAATAAATGATGTAACCCGTACCTTTCTTGCCCTTTAGCCATGGTGGTAAAACCTTGCGCTCAATTTTTCCGCTCAGTGGCTCTTACCAGCATAGAGTATATTGAATATGTTGAAAGGGAACTTGCTGAAATATGCTGCCCGGTGTTACCTATGTGGTCAGTCAGTGCACCTACTTGACAAAACCCGCCGAGGATGGTATGCTTTTAAACGAGGTTTAGGTTAGCGCTTGTGACAAGAGATTTTGTGGCAAGCCAAAATAGAGAGTCGGCAGTGGTGCGGGTGCTGGTACAGGAATTGAGGGGAATGTGACCGGGAACCCGCCACAGCTATGGCAGCAAGCGTGTTTCCCAAATAATCTCGGAAGAAGTCTTGACTGTGTGGGAGTGGTACAATATTGACCATGCTTTCGGAAAAACCAAATCCTTACACCAGCATGCATCGAGCAGTCAGAAAAGCTCGGCTCAGTGGCTAGAAAAGGTGGCCGAAAGAAGCAAGGGAATTCTTGGTCAAGTGGTAGAATTCGAAAATTTTACATGATTTTAACATCACCTTAAATTCACTTTAATTTCTAACAATTATGATACAAGAAGGAAAGTGAAAGGATGTAGCTGAAGGCATTGCCGAAATCGGCCACAGGAATGACCGCTGAGCA
>CAYYUO010000052.1:0-6437 GCA_964474965.1 uncultured Dehalococcoidales bacterium | reverse complement strand
GCTGCTTTCCCTTCCCCAAGGTTGGGGCTGGATAGCAGCGCTCATCTATATCCCCCTGGCTCTTTTTGTTTTTATCCATATAGTGAGGCAAACTGCAAGGCGGGACTGGCTATATGCATCACTGATGCTAGCCCCTATGCTTGTGACATTCGCCTGGTTTTCGTCCTTGGGCACGGGAAATGAGCTTTTGACAAACGGCATTTGGCTGGCAAGCTTGCAAACAAATGCACTTTGGATAGTTATTAGTTTTATTGCTTTGGCAGCAGCAACTATCGCCTTCATCCGCCTCAAGCCGCGCAGATATAAAATTATGAGTTTATTAATTCCACCTCTCGTGATCTTATTCTCGGTAACCACGGCAAGCCGAGGAAAAATTGATTACTGGGGTTGGCTGATATTGCTCTTTGCTTTATGTGCCTTTGCCATCCCAGTATGGATGCAAGCCAGAGCATACCAATAATCCTCCCTGAAAACTTTGTTCTTCAGCGTCCCCAAGATTTACCCAGTGGCATTTTAAAGGTGCCATGGAATCCACCTACAAAATCAAGGGGGCTATGGAGGCGCGGGAGCGAAGCGGATTTTTCGTGGGGTACTAAGGAGCCGAAGATTAACTCTGTTCCTGACTCCACAAGCTAGGTTGGGGCTGAATATCCCTTTTGTAAGGCAGTCCCAGGTGTTCGTAAGCAAGCCTAGCAGCTACCCTGCCACGAGGTGTCCGTTCCAGAAAACCTAACTGAAGAAGGTACGGCTCGTAAACATCCATAATAGTATCAGCATCCTCGTTAATAGAAGCAGCAATGGTATCTAGACCTACAGGACCGCCGTCAAATTTGTCAATTATTGTATGCAACACTCTATGGTCTATGTCATCCAAACCCACAGAATCTATCTCCAGCTTTGAAAGTGCTTCCAGAGCTACTTCCTTGGCGACCACTCCATCTGCCATGACCTGAGCATAATCTCTTACTCTCTTTAAGAGACGATTGGCTACTCGAGGAGTACCTCTAGCACGCTGGGCAATCGGGACAAGCCCCTCTCTCTCTGCTTTCACCTTAAGGATAGTTGTTGACCTCTCCAAAATCGTCTGTATTGCTGCCTCGTCGTAGAAATCAAGATGATATGTCACCCCAAATCTATCGCGAAGGGGAGGACTCAATAGAGCAAAGCGCGTAGTAGCCCCAATTAAGGTAAAACGGGGCAAATTCAACCGTAAATTTCTAGCGGCTGGACCTTTCCCCAAAAAAATGTCAAAAACAAAATCCTCCATTGCCGGATAGAGTTTTTCTTCTATTGTATGGCTAAGCCTGTGTATCTCGTCAATAAAAAGGATATCCCCCTCATGTAGATTAGTAAGAATAGCTGCTAGGTCTCCAGTGCGTTCTATCGCCGGCCCAGAACTAACTTTAATATTGACTCCCATCTCGGCAGCAATGATGTAGGCAAGGGTAGTCTTTCCCAAACCGGGAGAACCATAAAGAATGATATGATCTAGCGGCTCACCTCTTTTTTGAGCAGCGACGATAGCTATTTTTAGATTATCTTTAATTTTTTCTTGACCTATGAATTCGCTAAGGCGTCTGGGGCGAAGGTCAAAGTCAATAAAGCCATCATCGGTTGCCGTTTTACCTGAAATAATCCGCACCGCTAACCTTTACCCCGATTAAATCGGGGAATTTTTACTAGCTCTCTAATTTTAAAGTCGCAGCCTCCTCTTCACCAAGACCTCCCCCCTTCAATCTTCCCCCATCATCAGGACTCACAGAAAGGACCCGAGATGGGATGAGCTTACCGAGAATGACATTTTCCTTGAGACCACGAAGCCTATCCAACTTGCCTTTGACCGCGGCATCAACAAGAACACGGCCTGTTTCTTGGAAAGACGCAGCTGCCAGCCAACTGTCCTTGCTCAAGCTAGCTCTGGTTATCCCGAGAAGTGCAGCTTGAGCCGTTGCTGGCTCACCTCCTTCGGCCAGTACCCTGGCATTTATATCTTCATAGTCAAACCGATCAACTAACTCGCCGGGCAAAAGCTTTGTATCTCCTGAGGAAATAATTCTCACGTTGTTTAACATTCGCCGAGTAATGACAGCAATATGTTTATCATGTATAGTCACCCCTTGTGAGCGATATACTTTTTGTATTTCATCAATCAGATATTGCTGGACTGCATCCTTTCCCATAATACGCAAGATATCATGCGGGCCAATAGGACCTCTAGTAAGCCGATCGCCCGCTTTGACCTTATCCCCTGATTGAACAAGCAAATATGCACCATGGGAAACACTATATTCTCTCTCTTCCGCCTCTTCATACCTAACATAAACGTGGTCACCCTCAATGCCGACTTGGCCAGCTACTCTAGCTACTATAGATTGAGATTGCCCTGCTTCACCATGGCCCCGACTTGTCGGGGCTGGTAATCTCTTTTTGGTCTTCTTTGGGGTCTTCTCTGGCAGATAAAATAGTATGTTACCAGCATCCACCGATTGTCCATCAGTTACAGCTAGCTCCGCTCCTGGCAGAATTGGGTATTCATCCAAATAGAATTCAGAGCTAATGACCTTGACTATGCTTGTTCCGTCAGTATGGGTTACTTCAACAGTACCATCAATCTCAGAAATGATTGCACTGCCACCTGGTGTTCTGGCCTCGAAAAGCTCTTCTACGCGAGGCAGCCCGGTGGTAATATCGACACCTACTATGCCCCCAGTATGAAAAGTGCGCAGAGTGAGCTGAGTTCCAGGCTCACCGATGCTCTGGGCAGCGATAACACCTACAGCGGTTCCAATCTTTACTAATCGCTTCTTTCCCAAGTCCCTTCCATAGCAGTTTTGACAAACACCAAATCGAGAACGGCAGCTAAGAGGCGACCTCACGTGTACCTGAGTAATGCCGGCCTCGATAATTTGTCGCACTTTATCTTCGTCAATTTCTTCATCACGGTCAACAATGACTGCATGTGTGCCTGGATCAACAATCTTGCTTGCTGCTAAGTAGCCAGTAATTCGATCTTCAAATGGGGGAAGGGACCCTTCTTCGGTTTCCCGGGATATCCAAATTCCCTCGGTAGTACCACAATTTGTTTCGGTTACCATGACATCTTGGGCTACATCGACAAGGCGCCTGGTAAGATAACCACTATCCGATGTCCTTAAGGCGGTATCAGCTAATCCTTTGCGAGCACCATGGGTAGAAATGAAATACTCCATGGGTGTCAGTCCATCACGGAGACTCGATTTAATGGGAAAATCTATTATCCTTCCTGAGGGGTCGGTCATCAACCCGCGCATCCCTGCCATCTGCCTGATTTGAGAAATATTCCCCTTGGCACCCGATGTAGCCATCATGTAGACGCTACCAGAAGGATCCAGTGCCTGGGATATATCCTCAGTAATCTTATCTGTAGCCTCCATCCATACTTGAACTGTACTTTCATACTTTTCACCCTCGGTAATCAAGCCATGGTTAAGTTGATCCTCAATAAGGCTAACTTTCTCATCGGCTTCTTTAAGAAGCTTGGACCTACCTGGAGACTCTTCAATATCATCCATAGCGATGGAAACGCCCGACTTTGTAGCATAGTCAAACCCTAATTGCTTAAGTCTATCAAGAACACCAGCAGTACCTTCATTACCCAACAAACGGATGCAATCAGAGACTAATGTTCTTAAGGAAGCCTTATCTACTATTTTGTTGTAAAAGCGAAGTTGCGGAGGCAAGGCATCATTAAATAAAATTCTGCCCACTGTAGTATTTATCTTCCCCCCATCTGAATCCCGATCATATCGGGACGAAGAATCTCGCACAACAATTTCGGCACCAAGTTCGATAATGCCAAGTTCGTAAGCTAACTTAGCCTCGCCAAAACTGCTGAAAAATTTCCCTTCCCCTTTCGCTCCGGGCTTCGAAATGGTAAGATAATAGCAGCCCAGAACCATATCCAGGGTGGGTGTTGTCGCAGGCTCACCACAACTTGGTAGCAACATATTATAAGGACTAAGCATGTGCTCCCTGGATTCCTTTATCGCAGCCCTGGACAATGGCACATGAACTGCCATCTGGTCGCCATCAAAATCGGCATTAAAGGCGGTACAAACTAAGGGGTGGAGCTGAAAAGCATCGCCGTCGATTAACACGGGTTCAAAGGCTTGAATGCTGAGCCGATGTAACGTTGGGGCACGATTAAGCAATACAGGGCGCTCCTTAACTACTTCATACAGTGCATCCCAAACCTCAGGGCTACCTCTTTCCACCAGACGCCGGGCACTCTTCAGGTTATTGGCATATCCATTCGCTATGAGTTTGTGCATAACCGAAGGCTTAAATAGCTCCAAAGCAACATAGCGTGGCAAACCACATTGATGAAGTTTGAGTTTAGGGCCAACAACAATGACCGAGCGACCGCTGTAGTCTACTCGCTTACCGAGAAGATTTTGCCGAAACCGTCCTTGCTTGCCCTTCAGGATGTCAGAAAGAGATTTCAAGGCATGCTTATTACCAGTGGTAACTGCGCGCCCTCTTCGGCCGTTGTCAATAAGAGCATCAACAGCTTCCTGCAACATGCGTTTCTCATTTCGGATAATTATTTCCGGCGCACCTAACTTCATAAGACGGCGGAGACGGTTGTTACGATTAATAACTCTCCGATAGAGGTCGTTAAGGTCGCTGATAACAAAGCGACCGCCATCCAACTGAACTATGGGACGAAGCGCCGGAGGCAGTACAGGAAGCAGGGTTAAAACCATCCACTCAGGCTTATTCCCACTGAGCTTAAAAGCTTCAACTAATTGTAGCCGTTGGCTGACCCTCTTACGGTATCCTCCCGAGATACTATGGATTTGCTCACGAAGTTCTTGGTGCAAAGCATCCATATTAATTTGCTTCAATACTTGTAGAATAGCTTCAGCTCCCATGCCAGCTTCAAAAATAGCACCATACTTATCTTTAAGTTTCCTGTATTCCTCTTCGTTAAGCAATTTTAGCGGCTGAAGACTTTCTGTCCCTCCAATGCTTACCTTTAGCTCCTCTTCAAGTCCTTCCTTCTTTTCTATAAATTTAGCACGAAGCTGGTTTACCTCTTTTATCTTAAGCTCTTCCCCCAAGCCTTTGGCTTCCAATTCCTCGATTTTTTTGTTCAGGCGTTCTTCTTGCTCGGTAATTTTTCGAACCATCTCTTCCTCAAGTTGACGAAGCTTCTTCTGTCTGGCCTCCTCATCAACAGAGATAATGATATACCGAGCAAAATAGATGACTCCCTCTAAGTCCCGTGGGGATAGATCGAGGAGCAACCCAAGCCGACTAGGCACTAACTTAACGAACCATATATGAGTAACTGGCGCAGCTAATTCTATATGCCCTGTGCGCTCTCGACGTACGCTCGAATGAGCTACCTCAACACCACATTTATCACAAATAACTCCCTTATACCTCGCCTTTTTATATTTACCACAATGGCATTCAAAATCTTTAACAGGGCCAAAAATCTTTTCACAAAATAGACCATCTCTTTCTGGCTTCAAAGTGCGGTAATTTATTGTCTCCGCCTTGGTTACTTCACCGTGAGACCAACTTCTGATTTGCTCCGGTGAGGCAAGACTTATGCGAATACCATTAATGCCATCAAATTGAGACATTTTCCCCCTCGCTAAGTAGTTCAACAGCAAAACCTAAACTACGTAGCTCCATGAATAAAACTTTGGTCGATTCTGGAATACCAAGTTGTTGAATATCCTCGCCTTTAACAAGAGACTCATAAGCTTTAGCCCGTCCCATCACATCATCTGACTTTATTGTGAGCATCTCTTGAAGTGTATGAGCGGCGCCATGCGCTTCCAATGCCCATACCTCCATCTCACCAAACCTTTGACCACCAAACTGAGCTTTTCCTCCCAATGGTTGCTGGGTGATGAGCGAGTACGGACCGGTGGAACGAGCATGTACCTTATCACCAACAAGATGAATCAGTTTCATCATATAGATATTACCCACAGTCACCGGCTTGTCGAACAGTTCGCCAGTCCTCCCATCTCGAAGTTCCATTTTGCCAAAAATAGGAGGATAGAGCCTTCGCTCTTTATAAACTTTTTGTGCCATCTGCTCCAAATCTCTATCACTGAGATCCCTAAGATGAGAATTATCAGCTATGCCCAGTTCCTCAAGCCATAGGCAGAGGGAAGCTTTTCTAGCCGCACCTACATGCTCTTCATCCATTATTTCCCTGGCATCAAAACCATGATAAGAAAGCCATTCTCCGACCTTTTCTAGATCAGTCCCGGCATTCCCTGGATTTTCAGGGCTAAAGTTAACAGCGTTAGCTTTCCAAGCTATCCAAGTCTTGGCTAAGGCATCCTCAATATTCAGAGCATCAGCTCCATCAAAAATGGGATTAATAGCCTTAAAACCTAGTGTCTGAGCTGCCCAACCCAAATGAGCCTCCA
>CAYYUO010000051.1:0-6541 GCA_964474965.1 uncultured Dehalococcoidales bacterium | reverse complement strand
CGACAGCCAGAATGTATTTTTTAGACACTTTTTACTACGCTTATTATAGCATTGCTACCTTTCCTATAAAAATCTGTGCCCGAATTCAAGACAGAGTGTGTCAAATCACTTGAACAAAGCAGACTTGACAATTTAGAAACTTAATCTTTATAATGAAAGAAACTCACCTTTGCTTCGCCTCTGAGGATCGATCTACAAGATTTGGCTTTCTTTATACTCTTGTAATGAGCAGTGAGTAAGTATATTTTCATTACTGGTGGCGTAGTTAGTTCTGTAGGTAAGGGAATTTCAGTAGCCTCTATCGGCAAAATATTGAAAAGCCGCGGCATATCTGTCTCTGTGCAGAAGCTTGATCCTTACTTGAATGTTGACCCGGGGACGATGTCCCCTTACCAACACGGTGAAGTGTTTGTTACTCAAGATGGTGCCGAGACTGATTTGGATTTAGGACATTATGAGAGATTTATCGGAGTGGAGCTGACCCAAGCTTCTAACGTCACTTCAGGTCAAGTCTATTCTTCGGTCATTGCTCAGGAGAGGCGAGGAGATTTTTTGGGAGGCACAATTCAGGTGGTTCCCCACGTAACCAATGAAATAAAAAGACGGATAAGAGAAGTAGCCGAAATATCTCAGGCTGAGCTAATTATTATTGAAGTTGGTGGAACTGTGGGAGATATTGAAGGGCAACCCTTCCTGGAAGCTATAAGGCAGATGAGAAAGGATGAAGGCCGGGATAATGTGCTATATATTCATGTCACCTTTTTGCCACACATCGCTGCCACCGATGAGCTAAAGACCAAGCCAACTCAGCACAGCGTCAACGAGTTAAGGAGAATCGGTATCCAGCCCGATGTTATACTGTGTCGCAGCGATAAGGAGATAGCTGAAGGGATAAAGGACAAAATATCGCTATTTTGCGATGTGGATAGAGAGGCGGTTATCCCCCTGGTCACCAGCGAAACCATCTACGAGGTGCCCCTGCTGCTCGAGGATGCGGGGTTAGGGGAATTAATAGTGAGCCGGTTGAGATTAAAAGCAGGGAAAAGCAACCTGGAAGAATGGCGAGACATGGTAGCCAGGCTAAAAGCTCCTAAAGAGCCTGTAATTATTGGATTGGTAGGCAAATACGTGGAGCTCCAAGATGCTTATTACTCCGTGCGCGAAGCGTTGTGCCATGCAGCATTAGCTCACAATCGCGAAGTGAAGATAGCATGGCTAGATTCCGAGGAATTGGATGGCATGGCTGATGATAAGCTTGGGCAAGTTCAAGGCATAATTGTTCCTGGTGGCTTTGGCTACCGTGGAATTGAAGGCATGATAAAAGCTGCCAAATTTGCCCGAGAAAGGGAAGTCCCATACTTGGGCTTATGCTTGGGGATGCAAATTATGGTCATCGAATTTGGCCGTCATGTTTTCCATACCGAAAAGGTAAATTCCACTGAGTTTGATGCCAGTAGTGCTTATCCTGTCATCGACCTGCTCCCTGAGCAGCGTGGCCTAGAGCAAAAAGGAGGGACCATGAGGCTCGGGACTTATCCCTGCCATCTGGTAGAAGAGACAAGGGCAGCTCATGCCTACGGTACCGAAGTAGTCTATGAAAGGCATCGCCACCGTTATGAATTTAACAATCACTTCCGCCAGCCATTAGAGGAAGCCGGTCTTGTACCCTCCGGGTTATCCCCGGATGGGGGATTAGTGGAAATTACTGAATTACGAGATCATCCCTGGATGCTTGCCTGCCAATTTCACCCTGAGTTCAAATCCCACCCCGATTCTCCCCACCCATTATTTCTGGGGTTCATTGGGGCAGCTAAGGAGACACTTGTTGAAGGCGCTCAGACAAGCCTGCCTTTAAATTAAGAAGATGAAGATATTTTTAGATACTGCCAATATAGAGCATATTCGCCATGGGGTGAGACTAGGAGTGGTTACAGGGGTAACCACCAATCCCAGCATTGTATCGAGAGAAGGCAAGGTTGATTATCGAAAGCTAGTCCAGGAAATCTGCTCCATTGTCCCCGGCCCGGTATCTACTGAGGTACTGAGCCAAGATGTCCGAGGAATGGTAGCCGAAGCCAGAGAAATAGCCAAATGGGCGGAGAATATCGTGGTTAAGATACCAGCTAGCCTTGAAGGAGTGGAGGCCACCGCGGTGCTGGCTGGTGAAAACATAAAGGTAAATTTCACTTTATGCTTCACCTTGAATCAGGCTTTGCTGGGGGCAGCAGCAGGAGCAACTTTTGTGAGCCCTTTTGTGGGCAGATTGGATGACATTGGTGAGGATGGTATGAAAGTGGTGGTTGACATTGTGGAATATCTGGATTATTATCAACTGCCCGCTCAAGTTATCGCCGCTAGTATCAGGCATCCTCAACATTGTCTGACGGCAGCCAAAATCGGTGCTCATATTGCCACAGTGCCCTATGAGGTTTTACTACAAATGATACGACACCCTCTAACAGATATCGGCATTGAGCGTTTTAGAAATGACTGGAAGAAGGTGATGGGCGAGAGAGGAATTACTGTAAAAGCCCCATAAAACCATCCCGATAGAATCGGGATAAATAAGGAAAGGCATTTAAAAAGAGGCTACTATGTTAACTATGGCACAACTAGAAAGCAAAAGTCGGGATGAACTGGAGGCGATAGCTAAGGAGTATGGCATCAGCGGCTACTCTGCTTTGAAGAAGTCCGAGCTTGTCCACCGCATCCTGCAAGCGGAAGCACAGCAGCAGGGAAATATGTTTATAACAGGCATCCTGGAAACCATCAGCGAGGGCTACGGCTTCCTACGACAGGATACCTTCCGGCGTGGTGCTAATGATGTCTATGTATCAAATTCCCAGATCCGCCGCTTCAACTTAAGAGACGGCGATGCTATTTGTGGCCAGGCTAGACCTCCTAAAGAAAGCGAGAAATACTACAGCTTACTTCGAGTAGAGAGTATCAATGAACTCGACGCTGAACTAGCAAGAACGCGCCGAAATTTCGGTTCGCTGACTCCTACCTTCCCAAATAAGCTCATCAATCTGGAAACAACGTCAGATGAGTTATCCAGTCGTCTAATCAACCTGGTGGCACCTATAGGCCGGGGGCAAAGAGGGCTTATTGTATCACCACCTAAGGCAGGCAAGACTGTGCTTCTTCAAAAAATTGTCAACGCCATAACTACTAACTACAATGATATTCACCTCATGGTTTGCCTTATTGGAGAAAGACCCGAAGAGGTCACTGATATGAAGAGGTCAGTTAAGGCCGAGGTTATTGCTGCCACCTTCGATGAACCGGTAGAAAGCCAGACCCGGGTAGCGGAATTAGCATTAGAGAGAGCCAAAAGGCTAGTAGAAACGGGCAAAGATGTGGTCATGCTCCTTGATGGCATTACCAGACTTACAAGAGCTTACAACTTAGCCCTGCCCCCTAGCGGCCGTACTTTATCCGGCGGTATTGATTCAACAGCCCTCCACCCCCCCAAGCGCTTCTTCGGTACCGCTCGCAACAGTGAGGAAGGGGGAAGTCTAACCATTATTGCTACTTGCCTCGTCGATACCGGCAGCCGTATGGATGACCTCATATATGAGGAATTTAAGGGAACAGGTAACATGGAACTCCACTTGGATAGAAAATTATCTGAGCGAAGAATCTTTCCAGCTATAGATATTACGCCTAGCGGCACAAGGAGAGAAGAGCTTTTGCTGGATGAAAATACCTTGAAACAAGTATGGCTGCTCAGGCGCGTGATTAGTATGATAGATAGCGATTCCCCTAACCACGGCGAGGCTACACAAAGGATCCTGGAAAGGCTAGCTAAGACAAAGAATAACGCTGAATTCTTAGCCACTCTATCTAAGGATATGTAGGGAATATTATTGCCCCGGCTGCCACTCCGAACGAAGTGAAGAAGCGAAGCAATCCCAGCTGGCTAGACAAATTCAAACTAGGGGTCAAAAAAACCCTGGGCATGAATATTTTCCTCTGTGACAGTTGTAAATGGAACTGGAGAAGTGCTTGTCATCGCCCTGAGCGCCCCAACGCCACCTGGTGCCCTGATTACACGAAGAAGGGGAAATAACTAAATTCCTGGTCGACGTAAGTGTTATGTCTAGTATGTCACCCCGATCGGTAGTAAAGGGCTTCTAGATTCTTCGCTACGCTCAGATGACATTACTAAACGCCCTTTTATAGCCTGATTGACATTAAAGCTGGCACCTTCTAAAATCAGGAAGGTGACTGATAAGTGACTGGTGACAAACTGAGGCAAGCCTTCCTGAGTTTTTTCCAGGATAGGGGACATATAATTATCCCCAGCTCTTCATTGGTACCTCATAAGGACCCTACTTTACTACTGACTAGCGCTGGCATGGTGCAAATCAAGCCCTATTTCCTGGGACTGGAGGCCCCACCTAGCCGGCGATTAGCTTCCTGTCAAAAGTGCTTTCGCACCACTGATATAGATTCGGTGGGTGATAGCAAACACCTTACCTTCTTCGAGATGCTGGGTAATTTCAGTGTCGGTGATTATTTTAAAAAAGAAGCTATTTTATGGGCCTGGGAGTTCGTTACCAAGTATTTGCAACTGCCTGAGGAGCGGCTCTGGATAACCATTTACCTTGACGATGATGAAGCCTTCGCCTATTGGCGCGAGGTTGGCGTCCCCGCCGGGAAGATATTGCGGTTCGGCGAAGAGGACAACTTCTGGGGGCCGGTTGGCGATTCCGGTCCCTGTGGACCATGCAGCGAGATTCATTATGACCTTGGTGAAGAGTTTGGCTGCGGTAAAGCTGAATGTAAGCCCAATTGCGACTGTGGCCGCTTCTCCGAAATCTGGAACCTGGTATTCACCCAATACAATCAGGACCAAGGTGGACAACGCAACCCTTTACCCAAACCGAACATCGATACCGGTATGGGACTGGAGAGGACTTTAGCCGCTATCCAGGGCAAGCCCTCCCCTTATGAAACGGATTTGTTTTACCCCTTGGTGGACCGCATTTGCCAGTTGTCCGGGAAAAAGTATGGTCGGGACGAGAATATTGATCGAGCCATTAGAATCGTTGCTGAGCATTCGCGCGGCATTGCCTTTCTTGTCGCCGATGGCGTAATGCCTTCCAACGAAGGGAGGGGATATGTCCTGCGGCGAATACTCAGGCGTGCTTCACTATTCGGCAGGAAACTGGGATTGAACGACCCTTTCCTTAATGAAATGGCAGAAGTTGTCGTTAGCACAATGAGCCACATATATCCTGAGCTTACGGCCAATCAGAGCCTGATTACCGAAGTAATTAGAGTTGAGGAAGAGAAGTTCATTGCTACCTTAGATACCGGGCTTAACTTGGTGGAAAAGCTTATTGGCGAAGCTTCAGCTCAAGTACGAAATAAGTTAACAGGCGAAGAGGTGTTCAGACTTTACGATACCTATGGCTTTCCCCCAGAACTAACCGCTGAAATTGCCCGAGAAAAAGGTTTGTCTATAGACTGGGAAAGCTTCCAGGCTGAGATGGAGAGGCAGCGGGAAAGAGCTAGAGAAGGATGGCAGCTTTTAGCCACCATAGATGTAACTCTAGTACCTTCCGGCTTATCTTCAGCAAAGCAAGTTGGGCCGACTGAATTTCTCGGCTATGAAGCAACTGCATCTCAATCTAAAGTTCTGAAGCTTTTGGTGAAAGAAAAGCCTGTAGAAACCGCCTCTCAGGGTGATGAAGTTTACATGATACTCGAAAAAACTCCTTTCTATGGTGAGATGGGTGGGCAGGTAGGCGATATTGGGGAAATCAGCAGCCCAAAGGGGAAAGTAGCCATCACAAATGCTGTTAGAACTCCCTCCGATGTGATTGTCCATCAGGGGAAAGTTATTGAAGGCGGTATATCTGTTGGCGATGAAGTGGAAGCCAAAGTTGATTCCGCCCGCCGCCTGGACATTGCCCGCAACCACACCGCCACTCATCTCCTCCAGGCTGCTTTAAGACAGGTAGTGGACATGCGTATTGAGCAAAAAGGTTCATTGGTGGAGCCTGAAAGATTCAGATTTGACTTCTCTCACTTAGGACAGATAACCGAAGAGCAGCTCAATGAAATTCAGAGGCATGTTAACGAGTGGATACGCCAGAACTTAAAAGCAGAAGCAAAAGTACTCCCTTATAAGCAGGCCATCGCTGAGTGTGCTATCGCCCTGTTTGAAGAAAAGTACGGAGAAGAAGTTCGGATGCTGGAAATCGGGAGGCCAGCAATAAGCAAGGAACTCTGTGGTGGCACTCATGTGAGTTCAACGGGAGAAATTGGCATATTCCTGATAACCAGTGAAAGCAGCATTGGCACAGGACTGCATCGTATTGAAGCGGTAACGGGAAGAAAAGCTGAATCTCTAATTGAATCTCGCTTAACTGCCTTGCAGAGCGTAGCCAAAGAAGTAGAAGGCTCGCTCGAAGAGGTTCCTAACAAGGTGAAAACCCTTATCAGCGAGCTGGAAGCAGAGCGCAAGAGAGTGCTTTCACTGGAAAGGGAGCTATCGCGCAGAATAGCGGAGGATTTGTCTGGGCAAGTG
>CAYYUO010000050.1:0-6759 GCA_964474965.1 uncultured Dehalococcoidales bacterium | reverse complement strand
GACCACCTGAACCCCATTCAGGTGCGCTACCAGGCTGCGCTACACCCCGTCGCCACGACTTCCATTAATATGTTATCATAGTTAACTCAGCAAAGAAAATATCGGATCGGCAGGTTGTAATTCTTGGCTAAGAAACAGAAAAAGGCTACATCTAAGCGAGCCCCTACTAAGCACCAACTTTCTAAATGGCAGCGCCAGACGAAAATACGCCGAATTGTGACAATCGCTGCCGCTGTTTTCCTGGCTGGCATTTTGAGCTGGGTAGGCTATGGGTACTATAAGGACAGAATTGCGCCTTATCGCGAGGTTGTGATCAAGGTGAACGATGCTTCATTCAATATGGGTTATTACGTAAAGATGCTCGATGCTTACACTGCAAGCATGAATGTCACGGAAATCTATTCTTATGGCAATTATGTTGCTGGTATGGTTGCCGATGATATTATCCAGGCTGAATTGTCAAAACAAGGAGCTAAAAATCTGGACATTGAAGTTACTGCCGAAGAGATAGACGCGAAGCTCGAAGAATATGGTGAGTTGCCCGATAATGAAGCGTATCGAGATATGATTAGGGCTAGCTTGTTGCAGGAAAAGCTCCAGGAATACTTTGATTCCCAGCTGCCAGATACGATGGGGCAAGCCCATGTGCAAGTAATGATTGTAGAAAGTGAAGATGTAGCTGATGAAGTGATAACCGAAATTGAAGCCGGCGGTAACTTCACTGTTTTGGCCGAGGAGTTTTCCTGTAGCTCCTCGGTTGAAGGCGATTTGGGTTGGCTGCCCGAGGAGCTAATGCCGAATACCCTGATTGCCGATGCCGCTTTTAACCTCACCATTGGAGAGATAAGCCAGCCTATTTATGCTGCATCAGCGACCAAAAACGTCGGCTACTGGCTTATAGAGGTTACCGATAAAGAAGACGACAAGATAGAAGCCAGGGCCATGTTGCTGGGCAGTGAGGCGGAAGCAGAGCGGGTTAAAGCTGAATTGGTTGGTGGAAACTTCAGCTCTCTGGCTACGGAATACTCCCAGCATGAAAGCAAAGATGAAGGTGGTGAGCTTGGTGAGTTAAAACAAGGGGATATGGGTAGTAATGCCTTCGACGCAGTTGCCTTCAACCTTACTGTCAATGAGGTAAGCCAGCCAGTTAAAGATGAATCAGTCCAAACCACCGGTGGCTATTGGCTAGTAAAGGTTATTGACAGGGGTATGCATCAGCTTGAAACGGAGGTCAAGGAAGAGTTGAGAGATAAGCACTTTAACGACTGGTTTGAAGAATGGAAAGGGGACAGCACAATTGAAAATCTGCTGGATGAAGGAAAGAAAACGTGGGCTGTAAACGAGGTTTTGAAGGGAAGGTAGCACCATAATGAAAAAGGATATCGGCATCGGCTTACTGGGCCTGGGAACTGTCGGCAGCGGTGTGGCTGAAGTTCTAGTCACCAAGGTAGACAGCCTGGCTGAGCAAGCAGGACTTCCCTTGATTTTAAGAAAGGTGGCGGAGCGCGATGTGAATAAATGGCGCTCGGCAAGACTCGGTCCTGACGTGTTGACCAGCAATCCTGAAGAAGTCCTCTCTCATCCTGAGGTGGACATAGTAATCGAACTCATTGGAGGCGAACATCCTGCCAAGGATTACATAGAGCGAGCTATCGCTAATGGTAAGCACGTGGTTACGGCCAACAAGGAGGTAATAGCTAAATATGGATACGAGCTATTTTCTCTGGCCGGGAAACACAATACCGACCTCCGCTATGAGGCAAGCGTAGGTAGTGGCATGCCACTCATCTACTCTTTCCAAGAAGAGTTAGCAGCCAATAATATCTCAGCCATAAATGCCATACTTAACGGCACTACTAATTATATTTTGACCCGAATGGCGCAAGAGGGACTGGATTTTGCTTCGACATTAAAACAAGCCCAGGAATTAGGTTATGCCGAAGCCGATCCAGCTAATGACATAGAGGGGAGAGATACTGCTTACAAACTGGTTATCTTATCCAACCTAGCCTTTCGGACTAAATTTGTCCCTCAAGATGTGTACTGCGAAGGGATATCAAATATTGCCGCTCGAGATTTCCTTTATGCCAGAGAATTTGGCTATGCCATAAAACTTCTAGCCATTGCCAAGAGGGGTGATGATGAGGTGGAGATGAGGGTTCACCCCGCTTTTATCCCCCGGGATTCTCAGTTAGCCAAAGTGGATGGAGTCTATAATGCCGTTGAGGTGGAAACTGACTTAGCCGGTAAACTGGTCTTTTATGGTGAAGGGGCTGGCTCTCTTAGAGCTTCCAGCGCTATTGTAGCTGATGTTTTGGCGATAGCCCGAAATATCTGTCGCGGCGTAAATAATGTTCCTGAAGTAAGGTTAAACCAGCGGGTAACTGTTAAGCCCATGTCCGAGGTAAAGACACGGTATTATCTCAGGCTGGATGCGCCTGACCGCCCCGGTGTTTTAGCTCAAATCTCCAAAGTTCTGGGCGACAATTCCATAAGCATTTCGTCCGTAATCCAGAGAGAAAGCGACCCGGCAGCACAAACCGCCGTAATCGTCATCATGACCTATCCGGCAGAGGAAAAGGGGGTGCAAAAGGCTCTCAAGCAATTAAAGCAACTGCCGGTGGTTAACGAAGTTAGCAACTTTATCAGAGTCGAGGGATGAAGCAAGGCGTCTTAAATAGATATCGTGATTTCTTGCCAGTGACCCCGGCTACACCTTTGATTACGCTTGGGGAAGGGGATACCCCTTTAGTGAGGTCGCGGATTTTGGAGAAAGAGCTTGGCTGTGGTGAACTTTATTTTAAGCTCGAAGGCTGTAATCCCACCGGCTCCTTCAAGGACCGGGGCATGGTGGTGGCGGTGGCCAAGGCGGTGGAAAACGGTAGCCAGAGCGTCATTTGTGCCTCCACAGGCAACACCAGCGCTTCGGCAGCCGCTTTCGGTGCTAGATTCGGACTCAAAGCTATTGTCATTATCCCCAAAGGGAAGATAGCCATGGGAAAGCTGGCCCAGGCCCTTGTTTACGACGCCCAGATTATAGGCATAAGAGGTAATTTCGACCAGGCGCTTCAAATAGTACGCGCCCTGACCCAAAAATACCCTGTTACCCTGGTAAACTCACTGAATCCTCATCGCATCGAAGGTCAGAAAACGGCGGCTTTTGAGATTATAGACGACCTGGGGGATGCTCCCGATTATCTCTTTATCCCTGTGGGCAATGCCGGCAATATTACCGCCTACTGGAAGGGATTCGTGGAATACCACCGGGCGGGCAAGGCCAGCCACACCCCCAGGATGATGGGCTTTCAGGCTGCAGGCGCTGCACCCATAGTGCTGGACAAGGTTGTCAAACGACCCAAGACCATTGCCACAGCTATTCGCATTGGCAACCCTGCTAGCTGGCAGAAAGCAGTGGCTGCCCGGGATGAGTCGGGGGGCATCATTGACCGTGTTACTGATGATGAAATTCTGAATGCTTACAGACTGATGGCAATCAAGGAAGGCATCTTCGGTGAGCCGGCTTCAGGAGCCTCGTTAGCCGGGCTTATTAAGCTAGCCAGGGAGAAAAACTTCTCGGGCAAGTGTGTAGTTTGCATCATAACAGGCAGCGGGCTGAAGGACCCCGGTGTCCCAGCAAGATATGCCCGGGCACCCTTGGAGCTCCCTGCCGAGCTGGCGGCCGTTGAGGAAGTTTTGAAATTTCCGACATGAAAAATCCTAAATCCCAAGCACCAAATCCTGAACGAAATTCAAAAATCAAAGGTCAAAAATCAAAATGACAAATCAAAACGCAAAACTTTTTAACTTTTGCTCTGTCATTTTGCACTTTTATTTTTGCATTTTGCATTTTGGATGGAAAGGAGGTGAGGGCTATGCCCAAAGTTGTTACCGAGGATATAGGGAAGTTCAGCCAGCATTATCCCAAGGTAGCAGTTATAGTTACCGCCAGTGCCGGGGGCAGGGATGCTGCCATGACCGTCGCCTGGCATAGCTCAGTGTCTTTTAAGCCACTCCTTTATGGCATCGCCATTGCGCCTAAAAGATTTACCTACCAGCTTATCACGGAAAGCCGGGAGTTTGGCATTAATTTCATTCCTTACGGGAAAGCCTCCCTCGCCGCTGCCATAGGCGGCACTTCTGGACAGCAGATAGACAAATTTGAGAGATTTAATCTCAAAAAAGAAAAGCCTTTGAAGCTCTCGGCGCCTATCTTAAAGGATGCTTATGCTGCCTATGAATGCAAGCTGGTGGACAGTAAGCCCTATGGTGACCACATCTGGGTAGTCGGTGAGATTGTAGCTGTGCACTTCCTCGAAGAAGCATTTACCAAGTCGGAGATTCTCGACCTGGATAAGATAAAGCCGCTCCTTTACCTCGGTTCAGATTGCTATGCTAGCACGGATAAAAACAGCGTAAGTTTTGTAAAAAGGGGTATTTAGATGGTCAATCAAGATAAAGTCAAACTGGCAGTAGCCTCCATAATAGAAGCTATTGGTGAGGATCCTCGTAGAGAGGGCGTAAAGGGTACGCCAAGGAGGGTGGCTGAAATGTATGCCGAGCTCTTTTCCGGTTTGGATGTCGACCCTAAATCTGAACTAACGGTGGATTTCGAGGAAGGATATGAAGAGATGGTGATTCTAAAGGACATCCCCTTCTATTCCATGTGTGAACACCATCTCCTGCCCTTCTACGGCGTAGCTCATGTCGGTTATATTCCCAGCCCTGGTGGTAGAGTGGTAGGGGTAAGCAAGCTGGCCAGGGTGGTAGAAATCTGCGCCCGGCGCCCCCAGCTTCAGGAAAGGATGACCCAACAAATTGCCGATGCCATCTTTGAAGCACTTCAACCCGATGGGGTGGCTGTGGTTATCCAGGCAGAGCACTTATGCATGGTCATGCGTGGGATAAAAAAGCCGGGGACAACTGTGATAACCTCGTCGGTGAGGGGAACTTTCCGCAGCAAGGTAGCGACTCGCAGTGAATTTTTGTCCTTAATCCAAGGGAAGTAGTTTATTCGTGACGCAAGGACTCGATGGGGTCCAGTTGTGCCGCCCGGAGGGCCGGGTACAACCCAGAAATAAGTCCGATAAAAATTGATACACCCACCGCCAGGGCGATAGCATTGCCGGAAAGCACAGCAGTAAAGGGGAAACCAAGATTTGTCGCTACGATAGATATGATTTTAACTATAATCCACCCCAGGCCCACCCCTAAAGCACCGCCACAGAGCCCTAGTGTGACAGCTTCAATGAGGAATTGAGTCAGAATATCTCGACGCTTGGCTCCTACCGCCTTGCGCAGACCGATTTCCCTGATACGCTCGGTCACCGAAACCAGCATGATATTCATAATCCCGATGCCGCCGACAAGCAAGGATATAGCAGCTATGGCAACAAGAACGAGCTGGAGTATTCCCAGCACCTGGGTGACCTGGTCCGCCACAGACGCTACGTTGAGCACTCTGAAGTCATCGTCTTCTCCTTCTCTGATGCCGTGGGTGTCCCGCAAAATATCAGTGATCTCCTGCATGGCAGATTCCAGTTCTTCGCTGCTCTCTACCTGGACGCTGATCATGTCAACGCTGTTTCCGCGGCCGGCCGCCTGTGAGACTGCCACAGTGGTATAGAAGGTGGATAATGGAACATAGACCCTGAGGTCCTCAACTCCAAATCCAGTCCCCCTGCTTTCCAATACGCCGATGACCTGGAATTGACGCCCACCAATCCTTATGCTCTGGCCAGTAGGGTCCATCTCGCCAAAAAGGGTCTTTGCTACCTCGCTCCCCAGGACGGCTACCCTTGACTTCGCCCTATAGTCGGATTCGGTGATGAAGCTGCCTAGTGCCACGACGTAGTTGTCTACCTGTTCGGCTTTGTGGGTCACCCCGGCAATCAAACTGTTAAGACTCTCTCTTCCAGCTATAACCTGGGCGTAAGTCTGTGCCGTTGGCGCCACCCCCGCTACAGAAGGGGCGTGACGGGAAATCGCCTCGGCGTCATCCACAGTCAGTGTTGCCTCACCTACCATCCCGCCTACGCCGGCTTCTCTAGGTATAACGTATATCAAGTTGGCCCCCAAGGTGGCAAAAGCCTCCTCTACTATGGTCGCCTGTGCCCTTCCTAGAGATAGCACAGCAATGACGGCAGCCACGCCAATCATGATGCCCAGCATGGTCAAAACTGACCTTAGCTTGTTACCAAGCAAAGCCCGTAGCGCAGTAGAGAAACAATCCCAGATTTTCATTCCGCTATCTCTATTTGAAATTCAAGAGTTACCATGATTCTCAACGAACACTGCCTTCAATCTGACCATCGCGAATTTTAATAGTGCGCTGGGTATAAGCGGCAATATCTGGTTCATGAGTAACCAGGACGATGGTCATTCCTTGCTCATTCAGTTGCTTGAAAATCGTCATGATTTCCTGGCTGGTCTGGGTGTCGAGGTTGCCTGTGGGTTCATCAGCTAAAATAAGAGAGGGATTATTTATTAAGGCTCGGGCGATAGCCACCCTTTGTTGCTCCCCTCCAGCTAGCTCGCTTGGCCTGTGAGTAACTCGATGAGCTAATCCCACTGACTCCAGGACCTGTAATGCTCTTTGCCGTCGGTTGCTGGCACCACTGTAAATAAGTGGCAGTTCCACATTGGCTAAGGCCGTGGTCCGGGACAATAAGTTGAAGCTTTGAAAGACAAAGCCTATCTTTTTATTCCTTATCTCGGCTAATTGATTATCGTTAAGCTCGCTTACCTCGGTCCCATCCAGGC
>CAYYUO010000049.1:0-6975 GCA_964474965.1 uncultured Dehalococcoidales bacterium | reverse complement strand
GGTGATATAATTGAAGATAGGTTTGCATTGCTTCGCCTGTTAGGGGTGTTTGGTCTTTGAAACAAAGCCAAGATGTAATCGTTGTTGGTGCTGGTCCGGCTGGGGCGACACTGGCTTACGAGCTAGGCAAGAAGGGGATCGGGGTATTAGTTTTAGAAAAAGAGAAACTGCCCCGCTGTAAATGTTGTGCTGGCGGAGTCACCAGCAAGGCGGCAAAACTTCTGGATTTCGATATCTCCGAAGTAGTGGAGGACGTAATTTATGAGGTTAGCTTTACTCTTAATCTGGGCAGCCCTTATCTGGGACAACATAGTCAGCCACTGATGTATACCGTGATGCGTGATGCATTTGACTATTTTTTGGTGCAGAAAGCGCAGCAAATGGGCGCTATATTTAGGGATGGTCAGAAGGTAATGCAAATACAGGTGGGCGCTGATTGGGTTGAGATTTCCACTGCTGACGACATTTTTCGCTCCCGACTTGTGGTTGGGGCTGACGGGGCTTATAGCGTAGTGGCAAGAGAGCTGGGCATGGGAAGGAGCATGGAATATGTCGCGGGAATAGAGTCGGAAATTGTTGTGCCTGAGAAAGAGCTGGCAAAATGGAAATCGCGAGCCCAGATGGACCTGGGGTCCATTCCCGGGGGTTATGCATGGGTGTTCCCCAAGCGTGACCATCTCTCTATTGGAGTTGGATGTTTTGCCTCCAAGGCAAGGCATTTGGGCCGCCACCATCAGAAATTTCTAGACTCGTTAAGTATTGGTAGTTACAATATCGCCAGGTCAAGTAGCCACTTGGTACCAACGTGTACAAAAGAGAGGCTTGTTTGGCAAGATAAAGCCTTGCTTCTGGGGGATGCGGCTGGGTTTGCTGACCCATTAACAGGTGAGGGAATTTATAACGCCATCCAGAGTGCCCAGCTTGCTGCGCCAGTGGTCGAGAACTCTTTACTGATGGGCGAGGCCGGGTTGCAGGATTACCAACAGGTTGTAGAGAAGAAGATAATGTCTGAACTGAGAATAGCACGTACGTTGTCAAAAAAGATTTTCCGCTTCCCTCGTCTGGCGTTTGGAATTTTCAACCGGAGTGACGAGGCATGGAAAGCTATATTCAACTTGATGCTCGGCGAAATAGACTATGCTGCTATCAAGGGAAAGGCAGGCGGATTCAAGGGCATATTTAATCTTCTGTTTCGAACTTAACACAACAATCTTAGCGGCCGGAGCGTGCGTAAGAGTAAAATTTGTTATAATTTAAAGTAGGAGAGTGAGGTGTCTAAGATACTGGACAAAATAAACGACCCCGGTGATGTTAAGGGGCTAACCCGAGATGAACTTGGTGAGCTTTGTTCCGAGCTCAGGGAATTATTGGTAAGCAGGGTTAGTGAAAACGGAGGGCATCTAGCATCTAATCTGGGAGCGGTGGAGCTTACTGTTGCCTTGCACCGGGTATTTGATAGCCCGAAAGACAAGATAATCTGGGATGTGGGACACCAAAGTTACGTTCATAAGCTATTAACAGGAAGGAGGGAGCAATTTCACTCCCTTCGCCAATACCAGGGACTCTCAGGATTTCCTGATAGAGATGAAAGTCTTCATGATGCTTTCACTACGGGACATGGTGGCACCTCTATTTCAGCGGCTTTGGGCATGGCTTTGACCCGCGACCTTGCTCGCGGTAATCACCACGTGATAGCTGTCATCGGCGATGGGTGCCTCACCTGCGGCATGACTTACGAAGCGCTGAATCATGCCGGGCATTTGGGCACAAGGCTTATCGTGGTGCTTAACGACAACGGCATGTCCATTTCGCCCACAATAGGAGCGATAGCCAAGCGGCTAAGTGTAGTGCGAACAACCCGTGGCTATATACGGGCTAAGAAACAGACGAGTCGGTTGCTGTCTTCCTTGCCCGGAGGAAAGAGGCTGCAGGGGGCATTGCGCCGTCTCAGGGAAGGGGTGAAAGCGGTGGTCATGCCCACCATGATGTGGGAGCAGCTTGGCTTTACTTACCTGGGTCCGATAGATGGTCATAACACTGCTGAATTGGAAGCAGCTTTGACTCAAGCCAGGAATTACTACAAGCCGGTCATCGTCCATGTCTTGACTAAGAAGGGCAAGGGTTACAAACCAGCCGAGGATAATCCCACTCACTTTCACGGGCTGTCCCCTAAAAGCGAGGGCTTGGATACAATACCTACTTATAGCCAGATATTTGCTCGAACAGTCGGTGGACTGCTTGGGGACAATCCCAGGGTGGTAGTGATAAGCGCTGCCATGGTTGAAGGCAATAGCCTATCTTCTCTGGTCAAGGAGTTTCCTCAACGCATCTACGATGTAGGGATTTCTGAGCAGCATGCGGTTACCTTAGCCGCCGGTCTAGCTACCCAGGGCTTTATACCTATTGTAGCTATATATTCCACTTTTTTGCAGCGTGCCTTTGACCAGGTATTGCACGATGTTTGTCTACCTGACCTGCCTGTTATTTTTGCTCTCGATCGCAGCGGCATTGTCGGGGAAGATGGCAAAACACATCAAGGTATATTCGATTTATCCTATCTTAATTTGATGCCTAATATGATTGTTTGCGCACCTAAGGATGGGAATGAACTGCAAGGCCTGCTTTATACTGCCCTCAATACAGAGCATCCTCTGGCAATTCGTTATCCCCGGGGTCGGGGAACAGGCGTGCCCCTGGCCACCGAGGTTCATCAACTTCCTATAGGCAAAGCTGAAATATTAAAGCGAGGTGAAGATATAGTGATAATAGGCATCGGCTCTACTGTCATGCCTTCTCTGGAAGCAGCGGAACATTTAGCTCTCGGGGGCATTGATGCTATGGTAATAAATGCCCGCTTCGCTAAGCCCCTGGATGCAGAGCTTATTTTGGATGTCGCCAACCACACCAAAAAGATGGTCATAGTAGAGGAGAATATTCTTAGCGGCGGCTTTGGTGCCGCGGTGCTGGAGCTGCTGGAAAAGGCTGAAGCCTCAGATGTCAAAGTGAAGCGATTAGGCATTCCTGACGAATTCGTAACCCATGGAAAGCAAGATTTTCTTCGCTCTCTCTACCATCTGGATGCCCCGGGAATAGCAAAAGAATGCGCTGATTTCCTGGCTCAAGTCCAAGCAAAGTCGGGAAAGGTGAAGGTTAAATCCCCCTCCCATTAGGCGGCGATTTCTTATTATCCTGAGCCATCCGCTTGAGCTCATAGAGCTTGGTGATTGCTTCCAGAGGGGACATGGAATCGATGTCAAGCCGGCTAATTTCATCAGCCAACAGGGAGTCTTTCGGGAAAAGAGGAATCTGGAGCGATGCTTTGCGGCGAGGGACCTTACCTTTTTGAGACGCATGGCTCTCCAGCTCAGCTAAGACTTCCTGAGCTCGGACGATTACCGATTTGGGCAGGCCGGCTAGCTGAGCCACGTGGATGCCATAGCTCCTGTCGGTGCCCCCGGGGATAATCTTGTGTAGAAAGATAACTTTGTCTCCTTCCTCCGCCACTGCCACGTTGAAGTTTTTCACTCTGGGCAGGATACCAGCCAGTTCCACCAATTCATGATAATGGGTGGCAAAAAGGGTCTTCGCTCCAAGTTCAGGGTGGTTATGGATAAACTCGGCTACTGCCCAGGCAATGGAAAGCCCATCATAGGTAGAGGTGCCCCGCCCAATTTCATCCAGGATGATAAAGGATCGAGGGGTAGCATTATTCAGGATATTTGCTGCCTCGGTCATCTCCACCATAAAAGTGGATTGACCGGCAGCCAGGTCTTCCTGGGCACCAATGCGAGTAAAGATACGGTCAACAATTCCAACATTCGCTGAATCGGCAGGGACAAAGCTTCCTATCTGAGCTAAAAGGATGATCAGGACTACCTGCCTGAGATAGGTGGACTTGCCCGACATGTTGGGACCGGTAAGTATGATGAGTTGATTATCCTTATTACATAAATAAGCGTCGTTAGGAACAAAATTATCGCTGCCTATGCTCTGTTCCACAATAGGGTGGCGCCCTCCCTTGATGTCAATGACATCATCGTTGGTCAGCGTTGGACGGACGTAACCATTACGTGCTGCCAACTCAGCAAGGCTGGTGAGGGCGTCAATTTGAGCGATGGCTCTGGCGGTAGCCAGAACTTGTCCCCCAGCAGCGCTTATCTGCTGGCAGAGTTGCCGGAAAATGCTGGCTTCCAGGTCAGCAATTTTCTCCTGAGCATTGAGAATCAGTGATTCATACTCCTTAAGTTCGGGAGTGAAGAACCTTTCCGCCTCTGCTAGAGTCTGTTTACGAATATAATCAGAAGGAACTAAATTGAGGTTAGCCCGGGATACCTCGATATAATAGCCAAATACCCGGTTGTAGCCTACTTTCAGAGACTTAATTCCTGTGCGCTGTCTTTCCCTTTGCTCCAGGCCAGCAAGATATTGCTTAGCCTGCCGGGAGTTGTGTCGGATTTCATCCAGCTCCGGGGAGAAACCTTCCCTTATTACACCACCTTGCTCTAAATCTCCCGGCTCATCGGCAATAGCCCTGGCGATTAAGTCCACGATGTCGGGGCAGGGCTTAAGTTCGGCGCTTAGCCCCGATGCAATCGGGGCGTCCCCATCTGCCATCGCCGCTTTCAAGTCTGGCACCTTCTCCAAACTGGAGCGAAGCGTTAACAACTCTCGGGGCATGACTCTGCCACTACTCACCCGGTTAACCAGCCTCTCCAGGTCGGCGATATCCGATAAGAGTGAAATGACCTTTTGGCGAGCCAGACTATTTTGATGAAACCAGGCAACCGCTTCTTGCCGCCGATTCAATATGGCGAGGTCCAGAAGGGGATGCCCTAACCAATTCTTGAGCAGCCTGCCACCCATGGCTGTCTTGCTCAGGTCAATGATGGAGAGGAGGGAATTGCCGGTTTCTCCCCACCTGCCGCCCTGAAAGAGTTCCAGGTTGCGCATGGTCTGGCCATCCAGGGTCATAAAGGAATCTGTAGAATAGGTAGTAAGCTTGCTTAGCTGAGGCAGGGTTTCCTTCTGCGTTTCCTTGACATAATGAATTAATGCACCTGCAGCCTTTATGGCCAAAGGCAAGCGGGCGCAGCCATAGCCTTCCAGGCTGGCCACGCTGAAATGTTCCAGCAAAGCTTCATGGGCAATCTCCAGGTCAAACCAGTAGTCATCAAGTCGGCTTATGGTGAACGGCAGTTGAGGATAATCGCCGGCACCTTCGGGAATAAGAATTTCGCTGGGCTGAAGCCGCTCCAATTCAGGCATGACTCTTTCAGCAGGAAGCTGAGTGGTGGCAAACTCGCTCGTGCTTATATCAACATAGGCGATTCCTGCTTCCTCGCCTTCAACGACCAGGCTGGCGAGATAGTTATTGCTCTTACTCTCAAGCAGATTGGGCTCGACCACCGTCCCCGGCGTCACCACGCGAATGACGTCCCTTTCCACCAGTCCCTTGCCTGGCGGGGTAAGCTGCTCGCAGATAGCTACTTTATGCCCCCGGTTGATGAGCTTAGCCAGATAGTTATCCAGAGCATGATGAGGTATCCCTGCCATAGGCACCCTCTGCCCCTTGCCCATCTCCCGGGAGGTCAGGACAACGTCCAGCTCTCGCGAAGCGACCTTGGCATCTTCATCGAAGGTCTCATAGAAGTCACCTAAGCGGAAGAAAACTATAGCCTCGGGATGCTTCTGCTTAACCCTGAGATACTGCTTTCTAAGAGGTGTTACAGTCATTTATGTTATTTTACTAGCTCTTCAGCAACATATAAAGTGGGAGCAAACATTGGGGGAGAGGGTTCAACAAAAACAGCCCGAGGATTATAATGCTGAGTTAGCAGGGGAGTTAAAACCGCATCTTTGCTATTAACAATATAAGGGAAATTGTTATATACTAAGGTATACCGAGGTATACTGAGGTTAGGTGAAAGAATAAAGAACCATAAGAATCCACAGAGGGAGGTGAGTAATGAAACTACCTGCTTTTGAAATAGAGCAAAATGGGAAAAAGTTTTACGCCGCTTACATGTCGGCTGAACAACTCTGTGACGAGAGAAGAATAAAGGCTGATGCGTGGTCGCCGGGCAACCGTGAAGGTTACCAAAGGAGACTGGATATGATCAGGGCTAAGTTATTTGCTAAATATATTGCAAATCCAGATAATATTTCTCCCCCGGCAGTCTTATTAAGCGTCCGAGAATCTGTTGAATTCAGATCTAAAGATGGGAAGTATGGAATTTTGAGCATACCCAAAAGCTCGATCTTATATGAAGTAGACGGTCAACACAGAATCGGAGGCCTAAGGGAGGCCACAAAGAGGGACGAAATTAACTCTGATTTTGCTTTACCAGTTATCATCATATGCCCCGTAAAGCTAGGAGAAAAGGAGGCAGCGAATCCGCGTTTTTGTGAGGCTAAACAGTTTGTTGTCATAAACCGTACACAAAAGACAGTTCGGTCCGACCTCTCAGACAGATTTATTGCCAGACTCGCACCCGAACAAAGGCAGGAACTTGAGGTATTAGGGGCAGTAGAGACGCTGGAGAGAACTCAAGCGTCTGTTCAAATTGCGGATAGGTTGAATCGTAAAGCAAGGTCTCCATGGGAAAATAGAATTAAGCTCCCGGGTAAAAGGGGAGGCGGCGTTAGCCAAAGAGCGTTTACAAACTCCTTGGAACCTGTCCTCAAAGACCCAATACTTAAGACTCTTGCGTACGATGAACTCGTTGATGCGTTGGATCAATATTGGACTGCTTGGAGGAAACTTTGTCCGGGGGCTTTTGACGATCCACAGCACCATGTTATCCAAAAAACTGTAGGCATATCAGTTTTACATGAACTCTTTATAGAAGCCGCAAAGTTGCTCAAAAGTCGCCGTAAGGATTGGACACAAGGTAACTTTTATGAGGTTCTAGACAAAATGACAAGAGGAGTTAGTGATGAATTCTGGCATTCTCGTGGAGAAGCAGGTAGGGGTGG
>CAYYUO010000048.1:0-7083 GCA_964474965.1 uncultured Dehalococcoidales bacterium | reverse complement strand
CGAAGGTACTGAAAGAAAGTCAGCACTTGCGCCCAGGTGTCGTACGAGGGGGCAACACCATCGAACAGGTCTTGGGCAAGGGTTCTCCTTACTGGGACCGCAGGTTGGGATTCAACCAGTGAAGCTGAGCAGTCCTCTCTTTTCTTTGTCTTCATTCTTTATCCTCTATCGAGCTGTCTTTTCTGTACACTATCTCATGAAATTAGTAGCAACGAGATGCTATGGGCTTGAGTCACTCTTGATTATACATAAACTACATAATTTAAGTAAACAAATTCCGTAATTTTAGTTGGACCATACACTGAAGCTAAATAATATGCTGAAAGTTCTGTCGTCCAGTACCGCCCACTTTACCCGACTTGAACTCTATTACATACCTGATTCTTGAGTAGTTCTAAACTACAGGGTTCGTCAGATTGTTAACTCTGCCATCCATAGCACCCGAGGCAGATGTAGAACTGGAATAGAGCCACAGGGGATTTAACAACCTTAATAAGCTACTTGGCAATCTTAGCTCTTTGCCCTTCGGCGTCTTCTGGCTGGATTACCAAAGGCGGAATCGAATTTATCACCCGATGCTTATCTATAAGGAAGGCGAGTCCTTGCCAGATAGCTATCGCTATAAAATTCCTGCTAGGGGGTTCGCCCAGTTTTCGATTTCGAGGGTGTTGCCCTGGCAGTTTCATGTGATAATATATTACGACAGGCAAGACGACGGGGTGTAGCGCAGCCTGGTAGCGCACTTGAATGGAGTTCAGATGGTCGGAGGTTCAAATCCTCTCACCCCGATGTCCTATAGGGAGTATCTCTTAGTTGAAGAGAAAGCTAGTTTGCGTCCTGCTGGTACTAGCTACCAGTATTATTCTTGGCTATCTCTTCTTTGTGGGCTGGCTGCTAGGTTTTGGGCTAACCAAATATATGGCCGGCAAAACGAATGGAAAACAGGGTAGAATAAGATCAATTGTCATTCCCTTTGGAAGACATAGGGTTCACCTTCACCATTGGCTTATCTCTGCAGGGATAATAATTCTTAGTCTGATAATAAACGTCCAATTTTTGGCTTCGGCAATATCCTACGGAGTTTTAGGCGGCTTGGTTTTCCAGGGTATTTATTGTTACACTGATTGGCATAAAATTCTAATTACCAGGAAGCATCAAAGTATAGAGAATGCAGCAGTGTGTACAATTGAGGCAGACTTAGACTTAGAATTAGACTAGAGCCACGGCGGGACTTGACAATCCTAATAATCGGCCTGGCAATCATGGGTCTTTGCCCCTTCGGCGTCTTCTGAGCCAGATTACCAAAAGCGGAACTGGATTTATCCCTTAGCGCTTAAAAGCGACTGGGAAACTGCCTAATCCGCCAATTTGTTATCCTATGGATTACCAAGCTGACCGCTGGTCATTGTGTGGAACAAGTAAATCAACTTGCAGTTTATCTCAATACATTCACAAGCCCCGCTGGGAGATGTGGTTAGAACGGAGGGTTTCGCTAGCCTGTTATTAAAAATCGCCTGCGGGAATACCTCCCGGAGTTCTTGAACAACGGTACCAAAGTTTGTGAAAGAGTACGCAGCTATCTTTGCTCCTAAGAATGAATAATTCATGTGGTGTTGAAGGATGTCTACACTGGGGTCTGGTGAATTTCGTTCGTAGAACCTGGCGAAACACTCGGCCTGAGTAGAGTGAGTTGTGGTTTTCTCATCAACCCTTCGCCACATTGGGATGCCGCCCATGAGCAATGTCCTGGGCAAACTAAACTTAGTCTTTTGCTTTGTAGTCTCTACCTCCGCGGAAGTTTCTATCCTCCCCACAAGAACCAGGAAGACATTGTTTTCTATTATCCTTCTCTCACGACCGGCAACGTCCCGGAATAGAACTTCTTTCTCTCTGAATTCTAGGGTGTGCGCCTTAAACGTTTGTGGAAACTGGCGAAGTTCAGAATCCCTACATGCAATTGCAACAAGACCCAGGTTCTGCAGATTCCGAATTATGGATTCTGCTGCTTGCATGCTGTCATAGTGAGCAATAACTTTAGGCACCTCACCGGCCAGAAGAAGGCGTGTCTGGGAAGGGCTCTTGTTAATAACAGTTGCCGCACTTCTTACGAGGTTTGCATCGAGGTTGGCTGGAGGAGCTACCGCAATATGTATTACCTCATAGTCAGCCATAAGCATTTCCAATGTAGGTTAGTAGCTTCTCCCGATAACGTGCACTCTTATTATAAACCTTCCGTGGGCAACAATACATCGGATTGTTAACTCTGTTGTCCATGACCAGGAAGGCTGGGAAAAGGACTCTTTGCCCTTCGGCGTCTTCCGAGCCAGATTACCGAATGCGAAATTGAATTTATTCCTTAGCGCTTAAAGGCGACTAAAAAACTGCACGTTTCGTCAGAAGGTGTGATCAAATAACCAAACTAGCAAGCTGTAATTCACCTACAACAATGATAGATGGTTCAGTGGGACCGCTCATTCTCTTGCCACCCTTCCCCTTTGCCATTTCCAACAGCTCATCGAGGGTACCAAAATTAAGAGCTTCAGCAGGGCAGGATACCGCACAGGCAGGCTCTATGCCTATCTCTGTACAGAAATCACACTTCTGCATGATGCCGTTGTCACCAAATTGGGGCACACCATAAGGACATGCCGGGAGGCAGTTCTGGCAACCGTTGCACTTGTCCCTGTCAACGACGACGATACCATCCTCAGCCCGTTTGCTTATAGCTCCGGTGGGACACGCTTCAATGCAGGCCGGCTTACCACAGTGCATACAGGCCAGGGCGAAAAAAGCTCTGGTAAAATTTGGGTAGGCGCCACCCTGAGTTTCAACGACTCGCCTCCATTTTACTCCCGGTTCTATATTATGCGTGCTCTTGCATGCCACTTCACAGGTGCGGCATTGGACACACCTATCTGCATCAAAGTAAAAGCCGTATTGCTTTCCCATTACGTATATCGCCTCTTCGTTTACTATGATCGGTAGTTCTTAGCTACCGGTCCGCAACTCTATGCTTTTCGTACCTCGACCAGGGTCTGCTTGGGCATAGCCGTTACCACCGGGTCAAAGGCTTTATCTGGGTCAGTACTGTACATGACGTTTACGTTTGCGCCTCCATCCAGTATCGGATAACCTGGCAATCCCAGCTCATTGCAGCCCTGCCACCACCCGTGGAGACCCATAACCACATCTGGCCGTATCCCGTAGAAATACAGTGCCTTTACCTTTATCCAGCCATGTGGTGATTCGACAATTACCCAGTCACCGTTCTCTATCCCCCGTGCTTTGGCCGTCTCGGGGTGAATGTGTACCCATGGGTCAGGTTGAATCTCGCGCAGATAAGGCAGATTACGCAACCACCCGTGGTTATATACATCCGAGGTATGTGTGTCAAAAAAGACAAGAGGGTACTTCGCTAACAGCTCCGGTGTACTCGTTGGACTCTCGGGCGGCTCCACCCATTCTGGCAGTGGATTGAACCCATTTTCTTCGAACGTAGTATTATAGATTGCCACTTTGCCCTGAGGGAGATAAGGAGCCCTCGAAAGCCGAGTACTGCGAGTGGCGAATATTTTCTCATACTTTTCGTAAACCATCGGTTTTGGCTCATAAATAATGCCTGTAGGATGTGCTCTTAGCTCTTCCATGGTCATGCCAAAATTTTCCAGCTGGTAATTCATGCACTTCTCAATACTTCCGTCCCAGAAGTCTTCCCCATAGCCCATCTTGACGCCCATGTCAAGCCAGAACTCGTAGTCCGACTTGTAGTCTCCCAGCGGCTCAATAACCTTGTTTCGCGCCATTATCCAGTTACCCGATACTTCAAAAGGATGGTCGCATTCATACATAGTGGCTACAGGGACAACGACATCAGCCCAAGGCATTGATGAGTTTTGCATCACATCGATAACCACGAAGAATTCCAGTTTCTTGAGCGCTTCTACCACCCTCTTGCTGCCACGAGTAATTACCGTGGGCTGGGTCCCGGGAGCAATTATTGCCCTGATAGGGTATGGCTCCCGGGTGAGAATACTGTTGAGACAGTGGTAATAAGCGGAAGACGTGCCCTCTTCAAAAGGCTGGAAACAACTGGCTATTTCCGGGCCTACCAACCTGTCTACAAAATCTTGCGTATATCTCTCCCTGAGATGCACGGATTTCACCTTGGGCATGGTACTTCCGGTAGGTACAGTGTTGCCACCGGGTCTGTCAAGGTTGCCAGTTATGGCTATCAATATTGCAACAGCCCGTACGGCGTTATTGGAATCTACTGTCTGATCGAATGCGTTCCCAGGAACAATACACGCGGGCTTTACCGTCCCATATAACCTAGCGACTTCTCTTATCTGGTCAGCCGGTAGTCCCGTTATCGGCTCAGCCCACTTCGGGGTGTATTTCTGTATATGAGGTACAAGCTTATCGAAACCGTAGCACCACCTGGAGACGAAGTCTGCATCGTAGAGGTTCTCATTGATTATGACATGCAGCATGGCCAGCGCCAAGGCACCATCGGTGCCGGGCCTGATAGGAACCCAGATATCTGCCTTGGCCGCATCCGGCTGCATCTCCGGCTTAATCACTATGAGCCTGGCGCCCCTCTCCTTAGCGTCTAAGATTCTTTTCAGGTTGCCCTGAGGTGCCGCAGCATAGACGGGGTTAGCACCCCATATCACAATCAGGTTAGCATGCTCATAATCTGCACCTACCATACCAAGCCAAGGGAATCCCACAGTATAGGCAAACCCGAAAGCTTGCTGTACAGCACAGAGGCCACTGTGGCCATAATTTGGGCTTCCGTGTGCAATCAGGAACCGCTGCAAATAATCACTATAGCTGCGTCGCGCCGGCGCGAGAATAGCCAGAGATTCCGGCCCGTACCTTTCCTTGAGTTCGCTGAGCCTGCTGGCAATAATATCAAGAGCTTCATCCCAGGTGATCCTCTTGAACTTACCTTCACCCTTCTTCCCAACACGCTTCAAAGGGTATCTGAGACGTTGCGGCGAATAAACCCACTGCACGGAGGCGAATGCCTTGGGACACAATTTTCCTCTGTTCGTAGGAGCCTCCTTCATACCCTCAACCCTTATCAATCTGCCGTCTTTAACATAGCAGTTTAGTCCACATCCCGGCATTGGGCCGCATAATGAACAGAAGGTTGGAACCATCCGCTCCTCAGACTTCTTAGTTTTCACTGATTCTACCGCTTCTTCCAAACCATCGCTTTTTATACTCAATTTTCAGCTCACTCCCAATCTCACGGTTTCAGAGTAATAGTGATAGTAATATAACCTTGAAAATAAGTGGCAATTTTGGAATAGCCATGCTTGTATTGGAATTTTGTTAATTTGATGATTATTGGGGTTATTTCTCGAATACATAGTCTGTAGCTCAACTACAAATTATACTGCTCATACCGTAGACTAATCAATAGCTACGAAACTTTCCATATCACCATCATAGTCGATTGAACTTTGAGTCGAATTGTTCGCTTAACTTCCTTGAGCCCCGTGGGCTGGTCAGGCAATTGCTAAGCCATTTCAGGAATGTTTTGAATCTCAACTCTTTGCTCTTCGGCGTCTTCCGAGCCGGATTACCAAGGGCGGAACTGAATTTACCCCTTAGCGCTTGAGACAGACAGGATATAGAATAGAGCCACGGCGGGACTTGACAATTTTAATAATCGGTGTATGATATATTTAATAGTGTAAGTTTAGGTTATTACAATCTTCTTAAGATTCTGTTAGATTCATATCAAGTATTGGATGACCCAAACCCCAGCTAAAAATTTTGAGAAAGGAGGTCATCCAATGAGTTTTCAGGACAAAACTATCCAGTGTGCCGATTGTGGGACCGACTTCACCTTCAGCGCTGAGGAACAAGAGTTATTTCAAACCAGGGGCTATACTAATGAGCCCAAGCGCTGTCCCGCATGCCGACAGGCAAGGAAGACAGAGCGGAATGGAAGTCGTGGTAACAGCTACGGGCTCCCACGCCAAATGTTTCCTGCCATATGCGCCGAGTGCGGCAAAGACACCGAAGTGCCTTTTGAGCCTACCAATGGCAGGCCGGTCTATTGTAGCGATTGCTACAATAAAGTCAGACTGAGTAGATAATGCCGGTTTGAACACGGATATATACGGGCCGGGGATACCTGGCCCGTATATGTTTCTAGAATGTGGCGGCGTGCCATCTCAATGGGGGTCTCGATACGTGAAGGTGACTCTCAAGTTTCTCTGTTGTGTCGCTTTCAAAAGATGGTGCAAATGAGTGGAATTCTGCGCTAGGCAAAGTCCCACCGCCATTTTCTACGCAAGGATTACGAGATTAAGTGGAAGGAGCACTAGTATGAAGATTTATGTGGGTAACTTACCCTATGAGGTAACTGAAGCGGAATTACGTCAGGAATTTGGGACTTTTGGAGAAGTGACGTCTGTAAACATTATAACAGACAAGTACACCGGGCGCCCCCGGGGATTCGGGTTTGTTGAAATGACAAAAGTGTCCGAAGGTCAAGCTGCAATTGCTGGCCTCAACGGGAAAGCAATGAAGGACCAGACGCTTAATGTTAATGCGGCTCGCTCACCTTCTGAGAGCAGAGGTGGTGGGTTTTACGGCAACAGAAGACTCGGTGGATCTAATGATAGAGGATGGAAGAGAAGGTATTAGACTCCTTCTCATTCATTTCCGCCCAAGACGCAAGATATATTCATTACTCTGGAGACGTGTGATACTTAGCCAGATTGTTCGGTTAGCTTCCTCGAACCCGTGAGGTGGTCAGACAATTGCCAAGCCGTTTCAGGAATGCTTTGAATCTTTGCTCTTTGCCCTTCGGCGTCTTCTGGCTGGATTACCAAAGGCGGAATTTATTATTTAGTGCTTAAAGGCGTCCATTTGTGGTAGTCTGAGGACATAATACCTGATTTGTAGCAGGCCTGATCCTTCACAAGGTGAAGGATGGTGTCCTTGGAATTCAGATGCTCAGGAAGTAAGGAACTTTTTAGATATAGGCCAAAAGCATGTTTCACACCATCATGGAATAGACTACAAGCCGATCAACGCCAAATCCAACATGCTCAACTAGAC
>CAYYUO010000047.1:0-7196 GCA_964474965.1 uncultured Dehalococcoidales bacterium | reverse complement strand
ATTCCTCGAGCAAGATGTCGTTGAAATCACGCCGCAGTGGGAGGTCCACTTCGCCCATCTTAACATATCCTCTGGTATTCTGGGTACATAATCCTAATTTGTAGCAGGCCTAATCCTTCACCTTGTGAAGGATGGTGTCCCTGGAATCCGGAGCGTGAAGAGCATACGTGGTTTGGGCTGTATTTGTAAGAGAAGAAAGGGGAAAATGGTAGTTTGTAAAAGGTACTGATTTTCTAGGATATATCGGGTTGTATTATATAATAAAAATAGGCATGAGTAGGAAGAAGGGATTTTATTGACAGGCTATTAGGTAGTGGTATATCCTTTACGCTACTTCACATAAGTGCAGGTGGGATGATAAATGGAGCTAGTGAAAACTGTACTGCGTTTAAGCCTGTTGGAAGCTTTGAACCCATGGTTTGAGATGTTGCGCATGCTTCGGGCGTTCGGAGAGGACCCGAATGTAAACATACAAGGGCCACCTGTGATAATTGACCTGAAGGAAAAGAAGCAAAGGTTCGCGCTTCATATTAGGGCTATAGAATTAGAACAGGAAGGGATAAGTTCTATTGAAGAGAGCACTGCAGTAGCGTTGGATAAGATGGCGCAAGGTAATGAGCTGTCGAAGTTTTCTGAGGTCAGAAGAGTGTGGCATGAGGCAATGTACATAGAACCGTATGCACTGCCATTCCATGAGCTCTTGATTCTTGTTAAGAATCGGTTTATTCGGGCAAGCGAATTGGCAGATGCGAGCACAGACGTTGGAATCATATTTGACCAAGCTGAAGGAGATATAGTAAAGCATTATGAGTTTGGTCCGATGGCAAAAGAACAATTACTGTCGGTGTTTCTAAATTGGCCAAAAGATGACCTTCCTGACAACTTCGTTTTTTTGCATCTGAAGTATGAGCAAAACAAGGCTTTTACGTTCGAACGTGAATATCTAAGAAAGCTTCTTGAAGCCGCGAATGAATGGGAAGTGAGTCAGGCTCAATGGTTATTTAGTTACCTACGAGAGAAAGGGGATTAGCAATGTCAATTGGTACCATGACCAGTAGAAGGTTACCTAAACCGAGCGTGGTGGTGGAAGAGGTTCACGTCGAGTTTCGGTCGGATATTGAGGATAGTGGGACACTTGTTTGGGGTCAGGTAAATGAGTTGTTGCGCACTTCTTTAGACCGCTCTGGATTTCCTCAACCGAGTATAGACCTTATACAGCAAGGGTACAGGGAAACGGAAAGGCCCTCATTGATTGTAGTTGCACCAGGAATAGCGGTAGAAGTTGATGAATACGAGGAGAGGTACGGCAGTATTGATTTGGAATACTTTCGAACGCACATGTCTCCTGAGATGTTTAAGGCGTATGTGAGGCACATAGGCTCTATTAAGGGTAGACCAGAACTGAATATTGGTGAGTTTGTAGATACCCCTGAGATTTAAGATGCAGTATGTTGATTGGGTACAAGGGCTGAATATTGATGAACCGGTATACATGGATGCAAACATCCTTGTGGGCAGTCTAATTAGTATACATCCTCTTTACAGTAAGTGTGCAAACATGATTGGAAAACTATTAGCAGACAAGGTTGAAATACTGGTGTCAATGGTCTCAGTGGACGAATCAATTTGGACAATAGCCAAACTTGCATATTGTGCCATATATAATAAACCATTGAAGTCGAAGATTCATTGGAATCCGGGTGTATACCTAAATCAACACAGTAAAATCTTCCAGTCATATGAGAGCTGGATTAGTTCCGTAGGAAAGGCAGTTGAGGACTGGACAAATGCTGGTGCAAAAATTGACATAGTTCCACAAACCCATGCATTGTTTAAAGATGTTCTAGACCTTATCCCAGTATATATGAATGATATGAGGTTGACGCCGGCAGATGCTGTTCACTTGGCAGTCGCTCAAAAGCATGCTCGTAGCTTCTTAACTGCTGATTCAGACTTCGATGAAGTACGCCAGAATCCGCCGCAGGGAGACCTTGTGGTAGTTAAACTGACAGCATAGTTGGGCAAATTTAGGCGTAAAGAAAAGGAGGCAAGCGGTCGCTGCCTTTTCTACTAGCTACATGGGGTTCAGGTGGTCGGAGGTTCAAATCCTCTCACCCCGACTTTGAACTGAGAATAAAGTGACTAGGCCACTTGAGTGGCCCAATAGTAAAAGTGTCGCCTGTACCAGCAAAGTGTAAAGCGGAATGGCATACTATAATAATTGTCAGCTTGATTAAGGAGAAGAACAATGAACGTTCGTGATTGTATGAAAAGCCCAGTTTTTACGGTAACTCCTGACACTCTAATATTTAATGCTCTAGAAACGATGCGCGAAAAGCATGTACGCCGCTTACCTGTTATAGAAAACGGAAGGTTAGTAGGCCTAGTGACAAGGAACATAATAAGAGAGGCAACACCATCGGCACCCACACCGTTGACTTTATGGGGGCTTCACTATCAATTGTCTTGCATGAAGGTAAGGGATGTAATGATAACTGACGTCATTGTGGTCCACCCTGATGACACAATTAAAGAAGTAGTTGCCATAACTGAGAAGCATCGAATCGGTACTTTCCCTGTAGTGGATGACAATGGTAACTTAGTGGGAATTCTTACGAGTACCGATTTGCTTCATATAATGACTAAATTACTAGATTAGTGCAAGCGAAGAAAATCGTCCCCTTTTTATCGCACGATCATATGCCTAGTCCTCAAGCAATTAGAGAGTAATATTTAGTATTGCCATAACCAAGCATTGACGAGATATAAGATAGAGAAGTAATATTGGAACGTGAAAGGAGGCAAGCGGCCTCCGCCTTTTCTACTAGCTACATTGGGGTACTAGGTAGCAAGTCCCGCCACTTTCAGGATATCGGGAACCACCTCTTCCTTGCCTATAGCCATGACATGGACCCCGTCGCATATGGATTCTTTTTCCAGAGTGGCAATCATCCGACCCGCGATTTCTATGCCCTTATAGATTGCCTCGCCTTTGGGGGCAGCCGCTAACTCATCAATCAAGTTCTGGGGCACAGAGACGCCCGGGACATTTTCGTTCATATACTTCGCCATCCTGGCTGACACAAGCAGAATGATGCCGGCCAGTATCTTGACCGGGAACTGGCGGGCATGTTCCATAAACTTAGCAAATTTGTCCAGGTCATAGATGGCTTGAGTCTGAAAGAATTCGGCACCGGCTTCAATCTTCTTTTCGAACTTGATTAACTGCGGCTCAATTGGGTTTGCTTCAGGTGTGACTATGGCTCCGGCACAGAACTCCACAGCCCCGTCGAGTTCATTATCTCCCAGGTCTTTGCCCGCTTCCATCTGCCGAATTGTCTTCAGCAACTGTGCTGAATCCAGGTCGAAAACGCCCTTGGCCGCCTTGTGGTCGCCAACTACAACAGCATCTCCAGTCAGGCAGAGGACATTTCTTATGCCTCTGGTGTATGCGAAGAGAAGCTCGGCTTGAAGGGCAAGACGATTACGGTCGCGGCAAGTCACCTGTAATATGGGCTCGCCTCCTTGTTCTTTAATAGCCAGACAGCCGCCAATGGAGGGAAAGCGCATTACGGAACTCTGGTGGTCGGTGACATTCAGCGCGTCTACTTTGTCCTTGAGAAGGTCGATATGGTGGAGCATCTTCTCAATGTTCGTCCCCTTTGGTGGACCGATTTCGCTGGTTATCACGAATCTATCAGATTTGAGAACTTCCCTAAAACTCTGCGCCATAGCTCCTCCTTCACGTAATCCTGATCGTTCGCGGCCTGAGGACCGCGTTGTAATCTCTGGGGGAATAATACTTACGCATCAAATCAAGCCGTCCCTGTTCTTCCAGTCGCTGATATATGAGAGTCCAGGCACAATCCTTTTCCTTATCCACCTCGCACTTACCATTGTCGGTGCCACCACATGGACCGTTCAGCAAACCTTTGTGACATGCCGTCAGGGGACAGATGCCAGCAGTTTGCCCCAGGACACACTGACCACACTGGGCACAAACCTCTTGAAAACAGCCCGGACTATCCTCGACACCTATGAAAAGAGTATCCAGGGCCGGAATGACCGGCTTGTCAATATAGGTACTCAGCTTATGCACTCCTAAAGCACAGGCCATGACCAGAATACATTTGGCATTCTGAATGGCTCCATTATTTTCTTTAACAGCTACTTCGGTCATCTCATCACAGGCGGTAGGGATAACTGTCCAGCCGGTGACCAGCTTGCCCAGCTCTTGCAGACGTTCCTTCATCTCCAGGACCTCTTCCTTCCCACCAGTTTTAGTCATTGTGGCGCATGTGCCACAACCGGCAATATACACCCGGTCGAACCCGTCTAACTGCTGCTCGATTTCCTCAAAAGTCTTTTGTTTAGTAATAGATTTCATGCCTGACCTCCCACAAATTAAAAAGTCAAAGGTTAAAAATCAAAATGACAAATCAAAAATAAAACTTTTAAATACCTTCCTTTGCATTTTTGCTTTTTACATTACTTTTCCAGGTCGCATCTTAAGCAACGCTTAGCCTCCTGTCTCGCCTTCTCCTCAGAAAAGCTCAGCTCTATCTCTTTGAAGCTACCTTTCCTCTCCTCAAGAGGGAGATGAGGTGTTTCCGGCCTGAATTGTGGTTCCCAGCTTTCTTCTTCCGAGACTGCTTCCTCGCTAACGCTCGTCGCAGTGACAGGGGATATAACGCTGGGCTTCAGGTCATACATCTCGACCCGTGAGGTATCGCCCTGGAGATATTTGTCTATAGCGATGGCTCCTCTCCGGCCAGCCGCAATAGCTTCTACAACCATGCCCGGCCCGGAGACAAAATCTCCCCCGGCGAAGACCCCGGGAACATTGGTAGCTAATCTGTTTTCATCGACCGCCAGCCTTTCCCACCGGGTACGCTCAAGAGCACTATCCGGAGGTAAAAACGAAAGGTCCGGAGCCTGCCCCACAGCAGCAATAACGGTATCCGCGGGAGCAAAAAACTCCGAGCCGGGAACGGGAATCGGGCGACGGCGTCCACCGGCATCAGGTTCACCCAGCTTCATGTGGACACACTGCAAACCGGTCACTTTCCAGTTGTCGCTTACTACGCGGGTGGGGCTGACGAGGAAATCAACGTGGACGCCTTCAGCCAGAGTCTCATCATACTCCACTTCAGTTACCGGCATCTCTTCTCGCGACCGGCGGTAAAAGATACTCACCTCATCGGCACCAAGACGAAGAGCTGTGCGGGAGGAGTCAAGGGCTACATTACCACCGCCGATAACAGCTACCCTGCGTCCAATCTTAACGGGCTTGCCAACCTTCACATCTCTGAGAAATCTCAAACCATAGTAGAAGCCCTCGATGTCCTCCAATTCTCCGGGTATGCCAATAACCTGGCTCTTTTGAGCCCCAGCGGCAATAAAGACAGCTTCAAAGCCACTATCTTTGATATCTTCTATGGTGAAATTTACGTTGATTGGTGTGTCGTATTTTATCTCCACTCCCCGCTTGGCGATATAATCTATCTCTTTTTCAATAACCTCCCGCGGCAGGCGGAAGTCAGGTATAGCTACCGAGAGCATACCTCCGCCTATGGGGAGGGCTTCGAAGACCGTGACAGGATAGCCCATCTGAGCCAGGAAGTAGGCGCAGGACAACCCTGTAGGTCCCGCTCCTACCACCGCTACCTTTTGGCTGTGAGTCCGGGGAAAGGGTTCCGGTTCAGGTAATTCCTCAATGTGGTCAAAATACCAGTCGGCGGCAAAGCGCTTAAGCGCCCTGATAGCTACAGGGTCGTCGAGTTCCCCCCGGCGGCACCTCCCCTCGCAGGGGTGATGGCAGATGCGACCGCAAATAGCAGGGAAGGGATTACGCTCCCTGATGGTTTCGACAGCTTCCAGATACTCACCATCGGCAATTTGCGCCACATATTTGGGGACATTGATGCCCACCGGGCAGGTATGCTGACATGGTGATATCATAAGGGCATCGCAGACGGCGGCCGGACATTTCTTCTCCTGTATGTGGGTCTCATATTCATCTCTGAAGTACTCGAGGGTGGTGAGCACGGGGTTGGGACAGGTCTGCCCCAGACCACATAGCGAGCATTCCTTGACTGTCCTGGCTATGTTGAGCAGGGTATCGATATCTTCCTCGCGCCCTTTGCCCTGAGTGATTCTGGTCAGAATCTCCAGCATTTGTCTGGTTCCCAGGCGGCAAGGGACACACTTACCGCAGGACTCAGATTGAGTGAAGCTTAAGAAATACCTGGCTATCTCTACCATACAGGTGGTCTCGTCCAGCACCACCATGCCACCGGAGCCCATAATCGAGCCCAATTGAGCCAGTGTTTCATACTCCACGGGGGAATCGAGAAATCGGGCAGGTATGCAGCCACCCGAAGGACCACCCGTCTGCACCGCCTTAAACTGTTTGCCCCGGGGGATACCACCCCCGATATCAAAAATTATGGTGGATAGAGGAGTGCCCATAGGCACCTCCACCAGACCACTGTTGGCAACCTTCCCCGTGAGAGCAAAGACAGCCGTCCCTTTACTTTTTTCCGTACCTATGCTGGCAAACCAATCAGCCCCTCGGTCAATGATGATGGGGATGGAAGCCAGACTCTTTACATTATTAATATTGGTAGGCTTTCCATCCAGACCTGATTGGGCAGGAAATGGGGGGCGTGGACGAGGCATGCCCCGTCGTCCCTCGATAGAAGCCATTAAAGCTGTTTCTTCCCCGCAAACAAAAGCTCCGGCGCCTTCTTTGACGTGTACCACAAAATCAAAGCCCGAGCCGAGAACATCCTTACCTAAAAAGCCTTTTCCCTGGGCTTGCTCTAAGGCAGCGTGAACTCGCTTTACTGCCAGGGGATACTCGGCACGGACATAGATGTAGCCTTCATTGGCACCTATGGCATATCCTGCAATGGTCAGCCCTTCAACAACAGCGTGGGGATCTGCCTCCAGAATAGAGCGGTCCATAAAAGCACCGGGGTCGCCTTCGTCGGCATTGCAGATGACGTATTTTTTCCCCCCGGGAGCGCTGCGGCAAAATTCCCACTTTCGACCGGTGGGAAAGCCAGCGCCGCCCCGCCCGCGGAGGCCGGATTTCTTAACCTCCTCGATAACCTGCTCGGGAGTCATCAAAAGAGCTTTTCTCAGCGCCCGATAACCTCCATTAGCAATATAATGCTCGATTTTTTCCGGGT
>CAYYUO010000046.1:0-7358 GCA_964474965.1 uncultured Dehalococcoidales bacterium | reverse complement strand
AGTCGGCGAAATAACCGAATTCAGAGGCCATGACTACATCACAGAACTTCTTGCCTACTCTGGAAAAGAGGTATCTGCCGACCAGAGCAGCATAGCGGGAGGTGCCACAGGCAGTTATAATCACCTGCCTTGCCCTCAGAATGTCCAGGGCAATCTTGGTGAAGCTCTTCTCGTCCTGATGGACTATTTGGCTAAGCACCTGAGCCTGCTCCATTATCTCCTTGAGCATGAAATGCTGGTAGCCTCCTTTATGGCTCTCAGCCCAACTATGGTCGAGTTTCCTGGCTTGCTTAACCAGCTTGTTTCCCTGGGCATCGAAGAATTCGATTCCTTCTTGTGTCAGCATCACCACCTCGTTATCCTCCAAACTCATCACCTGATTGGTATATTGCGAGAAAGCCAGGGCGTCGCTGCTAACATAGTAATCAGGGGCGTTGATGCCCACAATCAGGGGAATGCTCTTCCTTGTGCCTATGATTTTGCCGGGGTCGTCAAGGGATATGACCAGAAAGGCATAGGAGCCCTCAAGCCTTGGAGCTATATTTAGCACAGCCTGTTCCAGGGAACATCCGTTTTTAAGCTCATCTTCGATAAGGTGAGGGATGACTTCGGTATCGGTTTCTGAAGTAAACTTGTGTCCTATTTTGGTGAGTTCCCGGCGGAGCTGCTGATTATTCTCAATGATGCCATTGTGAACTACAGCCACTCTGCCACCGCAATCGGAATGAGGGTGAGCATTAAGTTGAGTGACACCACCGTGGGTTGCCCAGCGAGTATGCCCGATGGCAACGGTGCCGGGAAGATTTGCCAGGTTCTGTTTCTGGATGACTTCGTCAATTTTACCGGCGTCTTTCCTTATCAGTAGCTTGCCATCGTATAAAGAAGCTATGCCCGCTGAATCATAGCCCCGATATTCCAGACACTTCAGGGCCTCGAGGGCAATGGGCACTGCTGGCTTCTGACCGCAATAGCCAATGATACCGCACATTTTAATCCGTTAACCTTCGTAGTAGTTCTTGCCTTTTGCCTTCGTCGAGTCTTGTTTCATTATCTTCTACCTGGTATTGGGACTCAAGCAAAGCCATCTTATTCGCCCCCAGGTCCTGGCGCAAGCATATTTGGGGCCCTACGAAAGAATCAGGGCCTACTCGAACCCCGGGCATGAAGCTGGCATTTACTCCGATGCGGCAACCTCGGCCTATAATTGCCCCTAGTTTATCATAGCCGGTATCTACAAGACTATCACCGACTTTTATCTGGATATTCCCTTCGTCGAGTCGGAAGTTAGCCAGCACAGTGCCGGCGCCCAAAGAGCAATTGTCGTCTACTATGGAGTCGCCAATATAATTGGAGTGGAACCAGCAATTATTGCCGATGTAGGAGTGTTTTACCTCAGTAGAATACCCGATAACAGAGTTAGAGCCAATGTGGCTGTGGTCGCGCACGAGGGCATTATTGCCAATGATGGAGTTTGCCCCAATATACACAGGCCCTCGAATCACAGCATTTTCCAATACCTTAACATTGTCGCTCAGGATAACCTCTCCTTCGATGTTCGCTTTCTCGGAGATGTGGGCTGAAGAGGCAATATAACGTCCAGCACTCAACGAGCTTGAGTGCTGGAAAGGTTGAGCATTGTCCAGAAAATACTCCATGACTTTGAAGATATGCCAGGGATATTTTATCGGCGCCCAGAAATCATCGTAGGGAACCACTTTGATCTTGTGTCCTCCCTTTACCATGCTGTCTAGGGCGCATTCGTAGACATCGTCCTTGGTAGTCTGTACGGTTTCAATATAGCGTAAAAGCTCTTCCGAGTTGTTATGGCAGTGAATCAAGATGTTTACTAGGTTGCTGGGTTCCTCGCCAGGATTGGGCTTTTCCACGATGTGTAGTAACTCATTTTGAGAATTTACCTGGAGGTAGCCTCCCGGGAAGTACTTCTGGACTTGATAACCCAGAATATAGGAGGAGGCAGAGGCTTTTTTAGATTCGGTGATGATTTTGGTGTACGCTGAGCTTGAGAAGACATCATTGGGATTTATTACCAAAAGCTGCCCGTGCAGGAAGGGCTCAGCGCATTTCAGAGCATCGGCAATGCCTGATGACTTTTTTTGCAAAGCAAGGTCGACTTTTATTCCAGGAATTTTTTTGGTTATTTGCTCTATCTTCGCTATGTTTTCTGGATTCCCGATGATTACAAAGTGACTTAAGCCTGCCTCGCAGGCTAATTTTATTTGATGTTCGAGCAGTGGCTTCCCGAGGAAATCAAGGAGGAACTTGTCTTCAGCGATGGGAAACATCCTCTTGCCGCGGCCACCGCAGAGAAATACGGCTTTCACCTGTTAGCCTCCACCAGACTTTGAACAAGTTCTTTGCCTTTGCTTACAAGCTCATCGGTCTGCGCTTGCGACGTTGACTCTGAGATTACTCGAATGACAGGCTCGGTGCCGCTGGCTCTGATAAGCATCCAGGAGTCAGGAAATTCCAGCCTCAGACCGTCAAGGGTATTTATTTTATCGGGAGCAAAAAGGTGAGCCTTTTCCTTTACCTGGGCCATGATTGACTCTTTAAGTTCGTCAGGGCAAAAAACCTTTGCTTTTTCGAAGAATAATCTGGGAATACCTTGGAAGAATTGCCTGATTTCGCCGGCATCGCTGAGCTGACTTAACAGGATGAGGGAAGCAAAAATGCTATCGGGGTAATAGCCCGCCTCGGGGATAATGTAGACACCTACCTGCTCTACTCCCAGGGCAGCATTGAGCTCCTGGGCTAAATGAGCGACGGCGACATCGCCGACTCTGCCTCTGGCCACTTCCACACCAAGGTCCTTCACTGCCAGGTCAAGAAGAGTTCCAGTTTCTACCGTGGTAGCAATCTTTTTCCTTCCCGTTCGCTTGACAGCCAGTCTCGAGATGAAGGCGATGGGCTCGTTGAAACCGAGGAAACCTTCTTTATCGCAGAAAACAACGCGGTCGGCATCGCCATCAAAGCAAATAGCTAAGTCAGCATTATGTTGTCTCAGGAAATTAACTGTGCCCTGGAGGGTATCCTCCTTCGGCTCGGGATTTCTCCCCGGGAAAAGGCCATCGGGCTCGTCATTTACAGGTATCACATTGAGGCCCATCTGGACAAAGATGTCGCTGGCAAACTTGGAGGCAGCGCCATTGCCAGGATCAACGACTACTTTTAGGTGGTGATTAAATCCTGGCAGAGAAAGCTTGCCTTTAATAAAGGAAAGGTATCTTTGTTTCATGTCCTGTGCTTGCTCCAAAGTTCCTCTTTCCCCCTGGCGAAATTGTTTTTCAAAAAAAAGTTTTTCTATCTCCGCTTCTTGAGCCTGGCTGTATCCTAGCGAATTTCCATTGAATAGCTTGATTCCATTGAACTCCGGTGGATTGTGGGAAGCCGTGACCATAATTCCAGCGGCGAAGCCTGATTCCCGGGTGAGCAATGCCAGTGCTGGGGTAGGCAGAATGCCTAAGTCAACTACATTTATACTACAGGAAAGCAAGCCCGAGTTAACTGCTTCCTTAATAACATCCCTGCTTATTCTGGTGTCGGTAGCGATGCAAACTGTGGAGTCTGGAGGCAGGGTAGCGCCTATGGCCAAGGCAACCTGGCGGCAGAAATCGGGCGATAAATCCTCGTTGACTACGCCCCGGATGCCACTGGTCCCAAATAGTCTCCTTGTGTGCATTTTCTATCTTAAGCTAAGTTAAGTAGAAGATAGCACGGAATTGAGTGATTGGCAACAACTACACGGTATAATAACATATGTTAAACTATGCCTCTCGTTCATAAGCAGCGCTGTCTTGGAAGCATATAATGACAAGGGAAATAGCTCTTACTCTGCTAGCCACCGTTTTGCCCATTAGTGAATTAAGGGGTGGCATTCCGTTAGGTATATCTTTGGGGCTGGACCCCTTGTTTACCTTCTTTATAGCGGTCATTGCTAACGTCCTGATATTTTTCCCCATCTTCTTTGCCTTACGCCTCTTTTACGACAAAGTCCTGTACCGAATCCCGTTGTTCGACAAGTATCTAGATAATTTAAGAAAACGAGGCAAGCCGAAAGTAGAGAAATATGGCTTCTGGGGATTATTTTTGTTTGTGGCTATTCCTTTGCCTATCACCGGAGCCTATACTGGGACTATTTTGGCCTGGCTCCTGGGCATGGATTGGAGGAGAGCTTTCCCTGCTGTTGGGCTGGGTGTAATTGTGGCTGGTGTCGTAATACTCTTAATAACTTTGGGGATAATCAACATCTCATGAAAACGAAGTTTTTCAGGGGTAACTAAATTAAATTCCACCGAGCAATTTAGAAACGATTTTTGCCGAGGGTGAGCCTGACCACCACCCTAGATATGGTGATATTGAAAGGCTGGGTATCTTTTTGTACAGATACCCAGCCTTTCAGTGGTTCTGCCACCTACGATATTAGCTTTAAGCCTTCCCTATCCTGAACATCTTGGTCCCGCATACGGGACATACGCCTTGAGTAGCCGGCCTGCGGTTCTTCATGATTATGCTTCTGGGATTTTTCATTTCCCTTTTGGCGCGGCATTTCATACAGTATGCTTGCATCTGTTCACCTCCCTTTTTATAAAAGAATAAGCCATCCATTACTCGAATGTCAATAGTTTTTCTCTAAATATTCCATAAATATTGTCAAATATTGTCAAAAGTCTCGTTGCTTATGCGTATTATTCCCAATTCGGAAAGGGGATTCATTAAATGATGGGTGATTTAAAAATTTGATGACCGGAATTCATGAATATGAAGGTCCCATTGACGAGTTCACTGGTGACAGGTTTGGTTATTTACTTAGAGGATTTGACACACAAGTTAGCGTTTTGTGACTCCTTAACTCCACAGTATGTCTTGGACACCGCACAAAAAACTATTAACAACTTCTTAGATAATAGTGACATTATAGCACCTGACTATAATGCTGATAAACGTAAGGATATGAACTCACTTAATGGAGTTTCAAGACACTAAGTTTGTCAAGGCGGTTAAAGTTGTGCCAGGAATCTATCCAGCGGACGGTACCAGAGCGGCAGCGCATTGCTAGAGACTGAGTCTGTGCCCCGCCGGCAAAGTAGCGTACCCCTTTGAGCAATTCGCCGCTACTGACCCCGGTGGCAGCAAAAAACACATCGTCACTATCTATCAGGTCCTCGGTCTTGTATACCTTATCAACATCAACTCCCGCGGCTAGGGCGGGCTTTCTTTCGCTGTCATCGCGGGGCCAAGCCTTACATTGAATACCGCCCCCAATGCAGTGTATCGCCGCAGCGGAGATGACCCCCTCTGGCGTGCCCCCGATGCCCATAAGGGCATCAACCTCTCTTTCAGGCAGAGCTGCATCTATGCTCGCCGCAACATCACCGTCAGAAATCAATTTGACCCTGGCGCCAGCACTTCTAATATCCGATAACAACTGTTCGTGCCGCGGCCTATCCAAAACCACCACTGTAAGTTCCGATATCTTCCTCCGCTTAGCTTTGGCTATGTTCTTCAAGTTTTCCGCCACCGATGCGTTGATATCTATGCAGCCTTTTGCTTCTGGTCCGGTAACAATTTTATTCATATATACGAACTGCATGGGGCAGTGCATCGTCCCCTTGGCCGCAAGCGCTACTACAGCGATAGCTCCGGGAAGACCTCTGGCGACAAGGGTAGTCCCGTCAATGGGATCAACAGCAATATCAACCTGTAAATCTGAGCCATCACCAATGCGCTCTCCTATATATAACATGGGAGCATGGTCCTTTTCTCCTTCTCCAATGACTACGATTCCGTCCATCTGTACATGGCCCAGTGTGTAACGCATGGCAGCTACCGCTGCCTCGTCTACCAGTGTCTTATCACCCCTACCCAAATAACGAGCGGCAGCCATGGCCGCCGCTTCGGTGACCCTCACCAGTTCCATCGCAATATTGCGTTCAATCGGCTGCTGAGAATGCGCCACTTTCATATCCCGTTGTCCACGCTCAAGTAGAATAAAAACAAAGAACGACTAATTAGTTGTACTGCTATGTTAATTCAAATATGCGACAACGTCAAGAACAAATCAGCTAAGAGTGAAATGCACAATCACCACCGATAATCTACGAACCGGCTCACTATGTCCACCGTGCCAGCCACTTTCAACTTACGGAATAGCAGGGAAAATCGTTCTTCAAGTGCGTTTCCAATTCCCCTCAGATTTTCTCCAGACAGGTTCCACAGTTCCTTCTTGAAATCACCAAATGCTCTTTTGCGGGTCTTGTAGAGGAATTGTTCTGATGTATCCCCCTGCTTCATTTCACCTGCGTATTTATCCCGAAGATACCGGTAAATTCTGTCCAGCAACTCTTTGGGGAAATAGGGGCTGTCAAAGATAATGTTTTGAAATCCGGTAGCCAGATGCACTTCCAGTGTGTCCGCCTGTGGGAAGAGGTCAAAAGCCTCATCAGGGAGAGTAGAGGCTCCATGCTGTACTGCGCCACCCATACCATATTCTTTTCGTGCTGCTCGAGACAATTCCTTCAGAGCTTTGAAATCAATGTCAACGCTCGCCACTGACCCGTCAGGCAAAACTACTCCGCCGTGCGTCGTCCCGGTTTGAACGCTGATTTTGGAGAGTCCCCTGACATCTGGCCCTAGCAGCCTGAGATATCCTGTCATAAAGGCCTGTAGGTCTACCACTGTGCTATTGCGTCCGCCTACTTCGCCGATTTCACCACCAACCGAGATTGTTATCCCGTCGGGCTCAATCTCCCGTATAAACTTGGTCATATCCGCAGTGACTTGGCAATTCTCTTTTTGCTGTTCCTCAAAGCTTGACTTTTCCAAGTCAACAATAGTGGAGGCGTCAATATCAATGTTCAGAAAGCCAGCGCTTACCGCCTCACGTACCAGCTCCCTGATGCTGTTTAATTCCCGTTCTGGTTCTGAATTGTATTTCGCGCTGTTAACCTGGAAGTGGTCTCCCTGGAGAAAAACCGGGCCTCTGAACCCCTCCGTGACTGCCGCCGCAAGTACGCAGGCGGCGTACTCACCCGGCCTTTGCGCGGTATAGCCTATCTCAGAACGAGCAATTTCGAAAATAAAAGCACCAACCCTATCCTTCAGGGCGGCTCTAAATACCGCCCTAGCCACTTGATAAGTGATGCCGCGGATGTTTATTGCTGGAATAGTGATACCAGTGTACAGCCCCTTGCCAGCAGCTCGGTACAGGCCATCAACGCTTGCCAAAACTACATCCTGTGCCGAAGCGAATTGCCGGATTTTCTCGCGGCTATGTTCTCTCACCTCATCAGCACCAAAGACGGCGTTTTCTACTAGGGTATCAACCTCGCCCGGGGGCG
>CAYYUO010000045.1:0-7882 GCA_964474965.1 uncultured Dehalococcoidales bacterium | reverse complement strand
TTTCTCAGCGCCCGATAACCTCCATTAGCAATATAATGCTCGATTTTTTCCGGGTTGATACGCCCGCAATTTCGCAGAATGACGCGCTGCTGTTTCTTGTAGAAGTTTATCTCCGAGTAGTGTGGCATGGCTTTGCCAGTTACCGGGTCATGATATAAAAGACGCTCCACAGGCTTGCCATCTCGAAGATGAGAGGTGACAATTTCTGGAGCATCCTCGGCCTGAACACGGATGTAGAAAATGCCCTCAGGTTCAACAACTACGCTGGGACCTTGCTCGCAAAGGCCGTGACCGTGGCAGCCGCTTATTTCTATCGCAGCGTTCTTCAGCTTTTGCCGAGTTACCTCTGCCTTGAGGGCATCATAGACAGCATCAGACCCCATGGAAAGACACGGCGTCTCCTGGCAGACAAAGACAGTTCGATGGTCTTGCATACTACTCTCCACTCTCCCGATCCTTGAACAATTGCTCCACTTTCTTGGGATTCATGTGACCATGAACACGGTCAGCGACGACTATGTTGGGAGCCAGGGCACAGACGCCGATACAGGCCACGGTTTCCAGGGTGTATTCCATATCAGGGGTAGTCTCGCCTTCGTCTATATCCAGGTGCTGCTTTACCAGTTTCAATATCGTCTTCCCTCCCCGCACATGGCAGGCAGTCCCCCGACATACTCTGACAATTTTTCTGCCCCGCGGCTGAGTATAGAGCTGGGTATAAAAACTAATCACTCCCTGCACCTGACTGGGGAAAAGCCCCAGGCTTCTGGCTATAATCGGGATAGACTGAGGAGGGATATATCCGACCTCATTTTGGATTTTTTGCAGCAGCGGTATCAGTGCCCACTTCTGCTGACTATATTCGGAAACAACGGCATTTATTCTTGTCAGGTCAGCCTTTGTGATTGTCTTCGCTTTCTTCATTAAGCCTCATCCTTTCTACTCTCATATCAAGTAGCACTGGGGCTTGCCCCCATCCCTTTGCCTAGGACAAACCTCGGCGTTACAACTTCTCTATTTTTACGCTGCATGCTTTCAGTGAAGGCGCTTTTGTTTCCGGATTTAAGACAATGTCGAATAGCTCGTTAACCGGAGCCTCCGGGAACGAAACTGGCATAAAGAGCATCCCTTCGCGTAGTGTATCGGTAATCTTGACCATTGCACTCACCTCGCCCACAGGGGAGGTTACCTTGACCTTCTCACCATCAGCAATGGCGAGTTTTCTGGCATCAGGCTCACCAATTTCCACAAAAGCCTCTGGGGAGCATTTTTTCAACCGTGAAGACCTGGAGCTTCTGGAACCAGTGCCAAAGTGATAAAGAGTAGTCCCGGTGAGCAGAGTAAAGGGATAATCTGATTTCCTCTTCCTTGCTTGTGGAGTATATTTAACGGGGGAGAAGCGGGCAAATCCCTTTAAGAGTTGTCTTCTATAGGTGCGTCCTGTTTCCCCATAGGCTAACTCATCCTGTCTTTCGGAATCAGTATAGTCTTCGTATGAAGGAACCAATTCCTCAATTTCACTCATAACATCCTGTAGAGAGGAATATGGCATCGGGGATCCCATTTTGTCAGCCAGACGCAGGATGATCTCCCAGTCCGGCAGGCTTTCACCGACAGGCTCGATCGCTTTACGTACCCTGTTTACCCTGCCCTCGAAATTAGTGAATGTTCCTTCCTTTTCGGCGAAGCTTGCCGCAGGTAGAACCACATTGGCCAGTTTGGCCGTCTCGGTAAGGAACATATCCTGCACCACCAGGAAACCGAGGGAAGTCAGGATTTCGGTAACGAGTCTCGAATTTGGAAAGCTCAGGACAGGATTTTCCCCTACGATGTACATGCCTCTAATCTTTCCCTTCTTTACCTGTTCCATAATCTCCAGGGTCGTTAGGCCAGGCTCAGCCGGCAGACTTGCTCCCCAACGTTCTTCGAATTTTCCCCTGGCCTGAGCATCCGTTACACTCTGATATCCAGGCAGAAATTTGGGCAGTGTACCCATGTCGCAGGCGCCCTGTCCATTGTTTTCCCTTTGCAGGGCATACATGCCACCTCCCTTACGCCCGATATTTCCCGTCAGTAACGCCAAATTTGCCAGGGCCTCCACCCCATCCGTTCCTCCAGTATGCTGCGTGATTCCTGTGCCATAGACAATTGCCGCCCGGCTTGCCTCGGCATATAATCGAGCGGCGGCCCGAATTTCTTGACCTGTAACGCCGGTAATCTTCTCGACGTACTCCGGAGTATACTCTTTCAAGCTTTCGTCAAAAGCTTCAAAGTTATCTGTTCTTCTGGCGACAAATGCCTCGTCCAGCAAGCCTTCGTCGATAATCACCTTGGCCAGACCATTTATAAGAGCTACGTCAGTGCCGACTTCAGGTCGTAGCCAAAGATGGGCAAACAAAGAGAGCTTTGTCTGCCGAGGGTCTATAAACAGTAATTTGGCACCGCGCTGTTTGACGGCACGTTTTATGGCATAACCGACGGCAGGGGCTGCGGAACTGAGATCAGTCCCGATGACTAATATGAGTTCTGATTGCTCCAGGTCACTAAGATAATTCGTAGTGCCGGAGAAACCAAGGGAGGACCCCAGGCCTATACGACTGGCGGAGTTATACAAGCGACCGCCATTATCAATATTGTTGGTGCCCAGCACACATCTGGCGAATATCTGCAAAAGGTAGTTATCTTCGTTAGTGCACTTGGATGAACCTAGAACAGCCAGGCTGTCGGAACCTCGCTTACCCTTTGCTCGCTTGAATCCAGCAGCTATTTGCTCCAGGGCATCTTCCCATGACACCTCCTCAAAAGTGTTATCTTTCTTGACTAGAGGTTTGGTCAGCCTATCCGGGCTATGGATAAAATCGCAGCCATAGCTCCCCCTCACGCAAAGCAAACTATGATTAACCGGGCCTTCCTTACCGGGTATGACCCGCACGACCTGATTATCCTTGACTTCCAGGCAAATACTACAACCGCAGCCACAGAAGGGACAGGTCGTTTCCGTCGTAGATTTAGTCGTGCCTCCATATACCCTGTCCTTCTCCATCAATGCCCCTGTAGGACACAGCGCCACACAAGTTCCACAGAAAGTACACTCGGAGTTTTCCAGTGGCAAATTGTTCAGTGTCGCCGGTATGGTCGTAAATCCTCGTTGAAAGTAGTCAATAGCACCTTCAACGACTAGTTCCTGGCAGGCTCGAATACATTTGGCGCACAGTATGCACTTGCTCAAATCCCGCTCAAGGAAGGGATTGACCTCCTCAATGCTGGCCATCTGGGGAATCCTTTGCAACTCCACCAATCCGATGCCCAGGTCTGAGGCAATTTGGCGTAGCTGGCAGCGATTGCCTTTATCGCATACCAGACAGGAATCAGGATGACTGGTAAGCATCAGCTTAACTATGGTTTTACGGCGCTCTATGACTCGTGGGGAATGCGTGTTGATTACCATCCCCGATGCTATCGGTGTAACACAAGACGCCAATAAGGCACTATTTCGTTCGTCTTCTACCAGACAGACACGGCAAGCCCCAATTGAAGTGAGTTGAGGATCGTGACAGAGTGTGGGGATATCTATGCCTGATTCCTTCGCCAGTTCTAGGATGGTCATTCCCGGATAGCCACTTACCTCACGACCGTCAAGAGTAATGGTTATCGGCTGCAAACCAATATCCTCCTTCATAACCCATCAGACGGGGTAACGCTCTTCAAAGGGGACTACCTATTTTTTATCCCCCTCCGGCCAGTGGGCAGACACGTAGGCAAAAGACCGAGGGAAGTATCTTCCTTCACCTACTGTCCTTATGCCAGTCAAGAGGTCGGAACTGGCAGCGCTCTTGGCAATAAAGCCGTAAGCTCCTACCTGCTTGGCAACAAACATGTTCTCTTCTTCGTCATATTGGGTTAGGATCAAAACCTTTGTCCCCGGCCATTCTTTGGTTATTCGTTTCGTTGCTTCAAGTCCGCTCATCACCGGCATGACTATATCCATAACCGCTACATTCGGCGTAAGACGCTGCATTTTATCAATAGCATCTTGCCCGTCAACAGCTTCACCTACGACCTCCATGTCTTTTTGCAGACTCAACAGAGCGCAAATTGCTTCCCTGACCACAGCATGGTCATCTACCACCAGCACCTTAATTTTTCTCAGCGTCTTATCCAGGAATTTCTCAGCCCAGGTCACTATTGAAGCCGACTCGACTGGCTTGACTAAATATTGTTCGGCTTCGAGCTTTAAGCCTTCGTCCATACGCCATCCCTTAATCAATTGCTTTTCCGGTGTGGCATCAATCACAATGAGAGGCACTTCTTTGAAATTGGGGTTCTGCTTCAGCCACTGGTGCAACTGAAAGGCATCTCCACGCGGCATTATTGTTCCCAGAATAATCAGGTCAGGTTTTTCGTGACGCGCTATCTCTTCCGCCTGTAATCTGTTGCCAGCAGTAAGCACCTGCCAACCTTTTGCCACTAATTTAGCTTGCATATCCGCAATGAAATCCGGCTCATCATCCACCAGGAGAATTTTAGTATTCTTTTCCATCTTTCACCCCCTTGCCAACTACATGTTTTTAGGAGTTTTTTAGCTTGCTATATAAAGTATAATGCCCGGTCTACTGAAGTAACAGAGGTGTTTACCCCAGAAAATAGGGGAATATCACCGCAATTTTAGGCAGTTAATCGCCCATTTATGTGAATAACACTAACCGTTAGCGGGGTGTTGGAAATAAGCGGTGTCGTAAAGACTACGAGTTAATAACCTCAGACGGTGATAATACCCTTGCGCAGAGCATATTTGATCAGTTCAGTACGATTGTGGATATCAAGCTTGGCCATAAGATTGGTCTTATGCCTCTCAACCGTTTTCGGGCTAAGAACTAACATGGCTGCTATCTCTTGGGTAGTATGTCCCTCCACCACCAGTTTAAGTACCTCTCTTTCCCGATTCGTTAACTGCTCATAGGGGTCTTGACTCTCCTTCATACTGGCTACCTGTTGGTAATCCTCGACCAAAAACCTGGCTACGGAAGGAGACAGGAAGGAATCCCCCCGGTAAACGGAGCGGATACCAGCGGCAAGCTCCGAAGATACTGCTGTCTTACTGATGAAGCCGGAGGCTCCGGCTTCAATCACTGGGAATACATAAGCTTTGTCATCATATTGGGTCAGCGCCAATACTTTTACCTTGGGAAATTCCTTGCGTATTCTTCGTGTGGCCTCTACCCCATCCATAATAGGCATAGCAACATCCATGAGTACCACATCAGGCATAAGCTCCCTGACCATTCCCAATGCTTCCCTTCCATTGGCGGCCACACCTACTGCTTCTATATCCCCGGTAAGAGCAAGCAAGGCACAAATACCATCACGCACGATGGCATGGTCGTCAGTCACCAGTACTCTTATTTTCGCCATATCTAATGTCTTGACCTATTGGAATCTTGGCCCAAACTGTAGCTCCTGCTCCAATCTTGGACTCAACACCGCTGGTGCCGCCAAGGAAGCCGATCCTCTCTCTCATACTGAATAATCCACGGCCTCGCCCACTTTCCTCCACATCGGTGATTTTGGAAACATCAAACCCTTGCCCATCGTCGCTAATAGTTAGCGAGAACTCATCTGGTTGATATACCAGCACTATGGAAGCATTCTTGGCTTTAGAATGCTCGACAATGTTGCCGATAGTCCCCTGAACAACGCGGAAAAGAGCAGCCTCTACATCAGATGGAAACCTCATCTCCGTCCCTTTAACCTCCACTGTTACATTAATGTTTAAGGGCTGAAGCCTACTGTGGGCATGCTGGCGAACAGCAGCGACTAACCCCAGCGTATCCAATACAGCAGGGTGGAGATTGGAAATTACCCTACTTACTTCCTTATGTACCTGCACTGTCAGCGATTGGACTTTCTTCAGTCCAGCAATTAACTCAGCATCTGGATTACCAGACTTCGCAAACATTTCCATCAGCGCTTCTAGCTGAAGTGCTATCCCGGAGAGCGATTGACTGGTCTCATCGTGTAGCTCACGGGCAATCCTCCTTCGTTCCTCCTCCTCTGCCACAAGATTCTGCCGTGCAAGTTTGCGTAATCTCTCCCGTGCTTTTCTCAGCCGCTCATGCAGCCTTGCCTGCTCAATAGCCGTGCCAAGTTGGTCCCCAATCGAGTGCAAGAGATGCACGTCTTCTTTGGTGAAGCTGTGTGGCACATGGCTAGCCACATTGAGCACTCCCAGAACATCATCTTTCGATCGGAGGGGAACGCAAATGAATGCTCTTAAACCCTCTAAGCTCAGGAGGTCAATCCGCAGGGCATCTGGTTCTGGGGAAATGTCCTCCAGTAACACTGCCCTGCCACTTTGAGCTACCTTTCCTGCGATTCCTTCGCCAAGTTTAAGACGCAGCTCTTCAGCATATTTGTCGGATAGACCGTGATAAACACGGTAGAACAGCGTCTGACTCGACTCATCCAGGAGCATTATTCCTCCGACGGTTCCATTCATTATGTTAAGCACATTATCCAAGCCAATCCTGAGGATATCATCCAACTCATGCAGGCCGCTGATTGCCGCCGAGACTCGGCTCAAAGCCATAAGGCCATGATAATATTTCCCAGTCTCGCTGCCCTGATCAGATAGATTTAAACCAGAACTATCTGGAGCAGCAGCTTTCTTAACTCCCTTACCTTTTTTCATTGTCGTCGCTTCACCAAATTAGCCCTACACTTTCCAGAGCCAGCAATGAAACTCACAAGGTTACCCACCACGAACAAAATACTATCCCTCAACCCACTAAGCCTATACAAAATCATGACCTTTTGCAACCTCTTTTGTTTGCTACAATTAAGCAACGCATTGTTTGCTTCCCCAGGACATATAAGGGTAAAAAAAGAGAGCCCAATTGAGGATGCTCAAGTAAGGCTTTTGGAAAGTTATTTACAGGGGAATATGGCTGGCATATAATACAGCGCATTATCAAAAACTGGAGGAAAAGCTATGAACAAAGGTCGTCTTGTGTTATCCCTGTCGATTCTAAACTTGCTGGGCTTTCTCGGTACCATCGTAGTTAATGCGCTGGCCAATATCCTCCCCATAAATAACAAAACGACCGGCGAATTATCCGACCTGTATCCAAATTTGTTTACGCCGGCGGCGTTGACTTTTGCCATCTGGGGGCTAATCTATGTATTGCTTGCTATCTTCGTCATATATCCATTAATACCCTCTGTTAGAAGAGATGCCCAAAAGGTTGACTTTGTACAGAGAATCGGGCCGCTGTTCTTTATTTCCTGCCTTGCCAACATCGGCTGGATATTTGCCTGGCATTATGAAATGGTCTCCCTATCCCTGGTAATGATGCTTATACTGTTGGGATGCCTGCTGGCAATTTACTTGAGGCTAAATATCGGCAAATCAGGGGCGCCGAAGGCTGAAAAATATTTCGTGCATCTTCCTTTCAGCGTCTACCTGGGCTGGATTACCATAGCCACGATTGCCAATGTTACCGCTCTACTGGTGAATATCAACTGGAACGCATGGGGTCTTAGTGAGCAATTCTGGGCAGTAGCAGTAATTATCGTTGGTATCGCTATTGCATTATCCGTACTCTTCACCCAGAAAGACATCTTTTACTGCCTTGTGGTTGATTGGGCATTACTCGGAATATTGTTAAAAAGACTCTCAGTTACAATGGTGCCCGATCAAAGAGTAGTAGTCGTTACGATTGTTGGCCTGGCGCTTATTACCGGCGGAGTGATAGCCCAACTGATAAGAAAAAAGGTATACTAGCCGAAAAGGTGAGACTTTCCTACGCAGGAAAGGTGTTTCCGCTTTCGGATGACGGATAACGGGAGATAGCAATGAAAAATAGAAAAATGCTCTTCCCCGCTC
>CAYYUO010000044.1:0-7985 GCA_964474965.1 uncultured Dehalococcoidales bacterium | reverse complement strand
TCCGATTTCATCGGAATGAGATGATGGAAAGCACTTTCAGCTGTCACAGGCTTGGGGAACAGGGGTATAATAAACAAAGAAGGTGAGGAAGCGAGCGAAGGCATGAAAAACAGCGAGGTGGCTAAGGTATTTCAGGATATTGCTGACCTTCTGGAGCTTAAGGGGGAGAATGTCTTTAAAATTCGCGCCTATCAAAAGGCAGCCAGAGCTATCGAGTATCACCCCAGGGAATTAAAGATTATGATTGACGAAGGGGAGGACTTACAGAGTATTCCCGGCGTGGGTGAGGCAATAGCTAAAAAGGCCAACGAGCTGATAACGACCGGTAAGCTGGGTTATTATGAAGATCTGAAGGCTGAGTTTCCCCAGGGGGTGACCAATCTCCTGGCCATACCAGGGATTGGGCCAAAGACGGCTCACAAGCTTTCCAGTGAGTTAGGGATAACCTCGGCGGATGAATTGGAGCGAGCAATCAATGAGGGGCGAGTGGCTAATCTCTTCCGTCTTGGTGAGAAGACCGCTGATAATATCCTGCACCAAATCCAGGCTTTGCGCCGCAAAGACCAGCGTATACCCATTGGCGAAGCTCTGCCCGTAGTCGAGGAAATCCTAGGCGCCCTCCGCTCTGTCCCCGGCGTGAGAAATCTCACTCCCGCTGGCAGCTTACGACGCTTTCGGGAAACGTTGGGTGATATTGATCTGATGGGCACTGCTGATAATCCCAAGGAGGTTATAGATGCTTTTGTTGCCCTGCCTCACGTAGGGCAGGTGCTGGCCCAGGGGTCAACCAAGGCCAGTGTTATTGTCAGCGGCGGATTGCAAGTTGACTTGAGGATGGTGGAGCATGATTCCTTTGGTTCCCTGCTTCAGTATTTTACCGGGAATAAACAACATAACATTTCCCTGAGAGAAAGAGGGCGTAAGCAAGGACTAAAGCTGAGTGAATATGGGATAACTGTTATAGCTACAGACAAGCTGGAAAAATTTTCTACGGAGGAGGAATTCTATCATCGGCTGGGGCTTCAGTATATCCCACCAGAACTCAGAGAAGCTCAGGGTGAAATAGAAAAGGCTGAGCAGGGAGCTATACCAAAGCTCGTGGAGTTATCCGACATAAAGGGAAACCTTCATGCGCATACTGAATGGAGCGATGGGCATGATTCCATCGAGGAACTGGCTCTGGCTGCCAAAGATATGGGCTATCAATATATCGCAATCACGGAACATTCCGCTGGGCGTGGTATTGCTCACGGTCTCGACGTGGAGAGGCTGAGGAAGCAAGTTGCTGAAATCAGAGCTCTTAACGAGCGCTTAACCGGGATTCACGTGCTTACTGGCATCGAGGTGGATATTCGGGCGGATGGTAGCTTGGACCTGCCACACGAAATTCTATCTGAGTTGGATATGGTGATTGCTGCTGTGCACTCCGCCATGAACCAAAGTGAGGACAAGATGACCCGAAGGGTAATAAATGCCATAGAAAATCCTGATGTTGATATTATTGCCCACCCTACTTGCCGCCTTTTGGGAGAGCGTGAGCCCGTAGCCATAGACTTGGAAGCTATCTTCCGGGCAGCAGTCGAGAATAATAAGATTATGGAGATTAACGCCATGCCTGACCGCCTTGATTTAAAAGATATTCATGCTTTCCGTGCCAGAGATTTGGGGGTAAAGCTCGCCATTGGGACCGACGCTCATAGCATTGCTCATCTGGGCTTTATGCGATTCGGAGTTGGTGTTGCTCGGCGGGCTTGGTGTGAGCCGCAGCATATATTAAATACTTTGCCCCTGGCAGAATTGCTTGCCGTTTTAAATAGGAATTCTGGGTGAAGTGGATGAAAGATTCAGGCGGCTTTTCGCGGGAATGTCCTGTAATTTTGCCTACTCACCTAATATCTGAATAATAAGCTTTCGAGACCTGGGGCGGTTGTCAAAATCAACGAAAACTATCTGCTGCCAGGTGCCCAGAGTTAACTTCTTATTCACAAAAGGTATTATTAGTGAAGCTCCAAGCGTGGAAGCACGCACGTGGGAATGGCCGTTCCCATCCCCCCAAGTTTTGTTATGCTCATAAGGAATATTCTGGGGTATCACCCTATCCCACATATTCTTAAAATCGGAAACTAGATTTGGCTCGTACTCTATGGTGGTTATTCCGGCTGTTGAACCGACTATAAACAAAGTGACTATTCCGCTATTAATCCCAGATTCCTCTACATCCTTCGCCACCTGAGAGGTTACATCGATAATGTCGCAATTACCTTTCGATTGAAGGGTGATGTCTTTAGTGACTACAGTCATATCTTTACCTCCTGCCATATAATATCGTCTAATTTAAATACAGGCCCATCACGGCATACCTGTTTTAAGCCTTTCTTGGTATTTATAGTGCAGCTATAGCAAGCTCCAAAACCACACCCCATCCTCACCTCAAGGGAAACCTGACATTTTCTTAGTTTGAGATTACTTTGCTTCTCACCCTCACCTTTATCCTCTCCCTTCAAGGGAGAGGAATTAAGGGTGAGGGCCATGGCCTTATACATATCTGCTGGACCACAGGCATACACCTGGTCAGCCCGGTCTAGGAAATCAGGCAGAATATTCGTAGCCATGCCTTTCTTGCCCATGCTGCCATCCTCGGTGACGGGAATAAATTGAACTTCTTTTGGTAAAGGTGAGAGTTTGCTTTGCCTCTTGCCTGCAGGCGAAAAAGGATAGAGCTGAGCAGCAGTGCTCGCTCCATGAATTAAAGTTATCTGGTGTTGTGACGCAGCATACTGCATCAAGAAAACAAGTGGGGCAATGCCAATTCCTCCAGCCACCAGCAGCAAGTTCCTTGCTCCTGGCTCGATACTAAAACCCTTGCCCAAGGGGCCAAGAATGTCTATTCTGTCACCTGTCTGTTGCTGGGACAGCCAGAGGGTGCCTTTGCCCGCTACCTTGAACAGGAGGGCAATCTCACCCTCACCTGAATCCTCTCCCGTCAAGGGAGAGGATTGATGGACGCTGAGAGGGCGGCGTAATGTAAAATCTCCACACCGCACTGTGATGAATTGACCTGGCTGAGCCGCCACTGCTATATCTGACGCTTCAACCCACATGAGGTGTGTACCGGGCATGACCTTCACATTAGAAGATATTGTGCATAGTGATTGTTTCATGCTAAAACCTAAACAATATCAAAGTTTAAAGATAAAAAAGCAAAATGACAGAGCAAAAATCAAAAACGAAACCTTTTCCCATTTTGTCCCGATTAAATCGGGATTGATTTTTAACTTTTGCCTTTTGATTTTCTTAAGTACTCCCTGAGTGGTTGAACGTTAAAGATTTGGCTACTATTTGCCAGCGCCCCTATAGCTACCCTAGCAGTGTCTAATGAGGTGAAGCAGGGTATCCTCTTTTCTGCCGCGGCACGCCTGATATCTAACCCGTCTTTTAGCGGGATGCGCCCTCCAGTGATAGTATTAATCACTCCGCTCACAGAATTATCTTGAATAACATCAACGACGTTAGGATGCCCCTCGCTTAGCTTCTTGGTCACCATTTTTACCGGGAGTCCCATAGACTCAATCATCTCTGCGGTCCCCTCCGTGGCGTAGAGCTCATGGTGAAGGGAATGCAATTGTTTGATCAGAGGCAAGGCTTCATCTTTATCCTTGTCTGCAATGCTAAGTAGCAGACTACCTCCTTGAGGCAGCATCAATCCAGCAGCTAAAAGTGCCTTAACCAGGGCTGCCTCAAAGCTGTAGTCAATCCCCATAACCTCGCCTGTGGATTTCATCTCAGGACCAAGGTAGCTATCTACTCCAATCAATTTGGACATGGAGAAAACGGGAGCCTTTATACCTACCAAGTTTTGTCTCCTCCATAGACCACCTTCATAGCCTTGCTCCCTGAGGCTAATCCCGGCCATGACCTTAGTGGCAATTCTTACCATGGGCACGCCGGTTACCTTGGAGATAAAAGGCACGGTTCGGCTGGCGCGGGGATTTACCTCAAAAACATATACCGTTGAGCGACCATTTTCCTTCATGATTACCATCTGGACGTTCATCAACCCTTTAATTCCCAGAGCCAGTCCGATTCTGGTGGTGTAATCCACCATGGCATTTACTTCGTCTTGAGTGAGATTGATTCCCGGGTAGATAGACAAGGCATCACCGCTATGTACGCCAGCTCTTTCAATATGCTCCATCACGCCAGGAATAAGAACCTTTTCCCCGTCGCAAATGGCATCTACCTCGACTTCTTTACCATAGAAATATTTATCAATGAGCACAGGATGCTGGCTGTCCATCTCCAGAGCCAGTGTCAGGTAGCGGATTAACTCAGGTCCGTTGTACACGATTTCCATAGCCCGGCCCCCCAGGACATAGCTAGGGCGTACTAAGACCGGATAGCCCAGGTTCCTGGCTACATTTAGCGCCTCTTCAACGGATGTCACTCCAGCCCCCGGCGGCTGAGGAATACCTAACCTGTCCAGGAAATCTTCAAAGCGATGACGGTCTTCAGCGATGTCTATAGCCTCGGCACTCGAGCCGAGTATCGGCAAATTGTTGCGAGCTAAGAGCCCAACTAGATTAATGGGTGTTTGTCCACCGAGCTGGACGATAGATGCTGGAGCAGAGCCATTATTACTTTCATTCTCAAGTATATCTCGGATGCTTTCCTCATCTAACGCTTCGAAGTAGAGGCGATTACTGGTGTCGAAATCCGTGGAAACTGTTTCGGGATTAGAATTGACCAAAATGCTTTTGATTCCTGCCTCTTGAAGCGCCCAGGCTGAATGGACGCAGCAATAGTCAAACTCAATTCCTTGCCCGATGCGTATCGGCCCACTGCCGATGACCACGGCTTTCTTTTCTGCCAACGGTTCGGCTTCATTCTCCTTCTCATAAGCGCTGTAGAAATAAGGGGTCTCAGCATCAAATTCGGCAGCACAGGTATCCACCATCTTGTACACCGGGCGGATTTGCCATTCATGGCGAATTTGCCTTACCTGCTCCGGCAACCTATCGGCCAAAGTGCCCACTTGCTCATCGGAAAAGCCGAGCCTCTTCGCCTCCCATAAAAGCTCCGGTTTCAACGGTTCGGAAAGAAGCCTCCTCTCCATGTCCACAATATTCTGGAACTTATAAATAAACCAGGGGTCTATCCCGGTGAGCTGGGAAAGCTCTTCGGGCTCGGCTTCCCTTCGCAGTGCCGCCATAATCGCCCATAGTCTTAAGTCGTTAGGGTGAAGCGGGTAGGAATTAAGCCCCTTCCCTTGACTCCAACCGGGGTCTTCCCAAAGCAGGGTGCGTTTGCCGAATTCCAGGGAGCGCACTGCCTTTTGTAGAGCAGCCTCAAAACACCTGTCAATGGCCATTACCTCACCGGTGGCTTTCATCTGGCTGCCAATTTTTCGGTCACCCGAAGCGAATTTATCAAAGGGCCACCTGGGAATCTTGACTACGCAGTAATCCAGGGCTGGCTCGAAAGACGCCAACGTCTTGCCCGTGACCTTGTTAGGGATTTCATCGAGCCTCTTGCCTATGGCTATTTTGGCAGCCACCCGGGCAATAGGATAGCCAGTAGCTTTACTGGCTAAAGCCGAGCTGCGGCTGACACGGGGATTGACTTCAATTACATAATATTCGCTTTTGGCAACTCCCTTCTGGTCCGGGGCCCATTTTTCCGCCACTATTGGACTGGGGGTCAAGGCAAACTGTATATTACAGCCACCCTCGATTCCCAAAGCTCTTATGATTCTCAGGCTGGCCGACCTGAGCACCTGGTATTCTTTATCGGTGAGAGTCTGGCTGGGGGCTACCACAATGCTATCCCCGGTATGCACCCCCATGGGGTCGATGTTTTCCATATTACACACGGTAATGCAGTTATCAGCAGCATCCCGCATAACTTCGTATTCTAGTTCCTTCCAGCCTAAGACACACTGTTCCACCAGGACCTCGTGGCTCATGCTGGAATCCAGGCCATTAGTAACAATCTGCTCAAGCTCTTTCATAGTGTGGGCGATGCCGCCGCCCGTGCCGCCTAAAGTGTAAGAAGGGCGGATTATAAGAGGTAAACCAATGGAGTTTGCCAGTTCTTTCGCTTCCTTTACCGACTTCACTGTGGCGCTTGCGGGCACAGGCTCGCCGATATCAACAAGAAGCTGCTTGAACAAAGACCTCTCCTCGGCCTTCTTTATCGTCTCCAGGGGTGTTCCCAGCATCCTCACGTCATATTTATCCAGTATGCCGGCATCGGCTACCTCCACGGCCAAATTGAGTCCTGTCTGTCCTCCCAGCGTGGGCAATAGCCCATCAGGGCGCTCCCTCTCAATTATGCGAGCCAGGACTTCCACGGTGAGCGGCTCGATATAAACGATATCGGCAATGCCCTCGTCGGTCATGATGGTGGCCGGGTTCGAGTTCACCAGGACCGTGGTCACGCCTTCCTCCCGAAGCGACCGGCATGCCTGAGTCCCGGAATAATCGAACTCCGCCGCCTGCCCGATTATTATTGGCCCCGAGCCAATGACTAAGACTTTAGATATTTTGGACACCAAAATCATAAGTCCTTACATGTTTGGCAAGTTTTTTTAAGCCTCTTAAATTTATTGGTTTTTTTACCTGGCCAATATTTATCGATTTCATCAAGTTTAGCAACAAACTGATCGGCAAATTCCCTTGCATCTTTCACTAGTTCGTTAGCTAAGCCGACTATCTTAGCTGCTTCCCCTTGATTTCCTACATCATCTGCTGTTTCAGCGAGGGCGAGTTTGCATTTTTCTGAATCCTCTTCGGTCTTCGCGAAGGCAACCACACTTGCCTCCCAGCCTGATGGGTGCAAGAAATGACCGCCTTCAACTGGCAAGGTGTCAATCTTTTGAAAATCGGGCCAAGGCTGCCTGCCCCGAGCGAGCTCCTTCCACATATTAAAAAGTGGATTAAAGATGTCTTCGTAGATAAAGGTAAATGACTTGCGTCGGTCATTTTGCACGACGGGAATCCCCCTTGATTCAAAATCCGCTTTGATCTTCTGGCAGAAGGCTTTGTAGTTTCTATTGTGCTCGCTAATTCTTTGCATCAATTCTCTCCACTCCTCCGACTGCCCAGGAAAATGCGCTTCTAAGCCAGCCGATATAGGCGGTGCCTCAACCTCTTTAAAATCGAGTGGCCTTCCGGGTTCAGAAGATGCTAACAACACGCTTTTCATGTATACCAATTCTCCCATAATCTTCGCAAAGGTCACGAGCAAAGGATATTACAGGCGCTGCTTCTCTCTCTAGCTCTTCAAAGTGTGTCTTTAACCTTCTGCCTTGCTCTGCATTTTTTCTCTGCCGCCAACCAGCAAGCAAAGGCCCAACAAATACCCCTACTGCTGTAATAGCTGCTATCATGATGCCAACCTCAACAGCGTGAGCGACCAAGAATTCTTTCATGTTTTTTCAACCATCTCCAGAAATCGCTCGAACAGATACATATTATCCAGCGGGCCGGGGGAGGCTTCGGAGTGGTATTGAATGGACAGGATGGGCAAGTCCCGGTGGCGAAGGCCCTCCACCGTGCCATCGTTTAAGTTTATATGGCTTACCTCAAGTCCTCCCTTCAAAGTATCGGCGTCTATGGCATAGCCATGATTCTGGGCGGTGATATAGACCCTGCCGGTAGCTAAATCCCGTACGGGGTGGTTGCCGCCACGGTGTCCAAACTTCAATTTGAATGTCTGTGCTCCTAAGGCCTTGCCTATAAGCTGATGCCCCAGGCATATGCCCATTATCGGCTTTCGTCCTATAAGCTCTTTTACCGTGTCCGTGATATCATCGAGGAGAGCAGGGTCGCCCGGGCCAGGGGAAAGGACAATGCCATCGGGATTTAAGGCTAAGATATCCTTTGCTGAAGCGGTGCACGGGACAGCACTTGCCTGGCAGCCAAGCTGGCTCAAGATACGCAGTATGTTGTATTTCAAGCCGTAGTCGATAACCAGGATTTTAAGAG
>CAYYUO010000043.1:2814-7987 GCA_964474965.1 uncultured Dehalococcoidales bacterium | reverse complement strand
GCTCCAGAGAAGAAGCCCAAGGAAAAGGGCAAAGCCCAGGCTCCAGAGAAGAAGCTCAAGGAAAAGGGCAAGGCCCAGGCTCCAGAGCAGAAGCTCAAGGAAAAGGGCAAAGCCCGGGCTTCAGAGCAGGCTCCAGCGGAAGAGCAATGAAAAGGGCCCTCCTGTTGACCGGCAAGCCGGGCACAGGTAAAACTGCTCTTATCAAAGAAGCCCTGGCCAGTACCAAGGTCAAGGGCGGCGGCTTCTATACTGAGGAGATACGGACCGGGGGAATAAGGCAGGGGTTCAAGCTTGTTACCCTCGACGGTCGAGAGGCGATATTAGCCCATGTCGGCATCTCCAGCCCCCGCCAGGTAAGCAAATACCGGGTGGACACAGACAGCCTGGACAGAGTTGGAGTTTCTGCTCTGCGCCAGGCGCTGAAGGAAAGCGACTTGATAGTTATCGATGAGATTGGCAAGATGGAGCTTTTGTCGCCCCGGTTCAGGGAAACTGTGACGCAAGCCATAACCAGCGGCAAGAAAGTTTTAGGCACTATCATGCTCAACCCCCATCCCTTCGCCGACGAAATCAAACGCCATCCTGAAGTCGAAACGCTCCTGGTAACCAGAGACAACCGTACTGAGGCGATGAGGAAAGTCCTGAACTGGCTAACGGAAGGGTGATATTCCTCTCCCTTGACGGGAGAGGATTCAGGTGAGGGTGATATCAGAAAGCAGCCGCGATCTTAAATATTATCGGTGAGTAGCTTGTGGTGTCACTGGAATTCTTCCCAGCAAAGTCTTATTGACTCCCGGATAATCGTTCTGTAAGATTGAAAACTGGTTACCAGAACTTTTGTTTTCATATATTTGAAAGGCATAAATGCATTGAAAGTCCCAAAGTCTTTTCAGATTGAAAATCGAACCGTTAGGTACATTCTCTACACTCTATTTGGCATAATAGTTGCGGACGGACTGATAACCGAGTTTTTGGTGACAGGTGGACACGGATCAGAAGTGAATCCCTTCCTGAGCGCCTGGGTAGGCCATGGGTGGTTTCTGTTTATAAAGGTGTCAGGTGCGTTTTTAGCCACGTTATTTCTATGGATTAACTATAATGAAAGACCCAGACTCGTATATATAATCACGGTGGTATTTTTGGCATTTTATACAACCATCGTTTTCTGGAACTTGTCTGTATTTATTTTTAGGGCTTAATCAACCTATCTGAACAAGAGCACCGAGATCACACAATCGTCAGGATTGTGCAGACGTCGAAAGTCAATCGCTGCTCTTCACCGTGAGGCTCACTGGAACCGAATAAATGCAGGCTGCTTGGTCCTGGATGTACACTTAGGAGTTCATTCAAATCGAAGAAACTAAAGCAAAGGATAAACTGGTCCTAAGACGAATTTATATTGCTCGCCGAGATGATTTCACTCTCACATTCCTGAGAGAGGTTGCGTGACCATAGGCTGGGGGTACTTGTTGGCTACGGTGTCCTGGTAAATTGTAAACCTCTCATCTTCAGCAATATCTTATTCACATGGGCTGAGTCACCAGTAAAGCGCCCTTGAGGTAAGTCAGCCATATCGTATAAAATACGGGGACGGCTATGCCTTCGGGAATTTATAGAAGATTTATCTGGGCTGGTATCATCCTGATAGCCATCGTATTGATAGGCACATTGGGTTACTGGTTCATTGGCGGCAAACAATACTCACTTGTAGACACTCTCTACATGACGGTCATCACTATAACGACAATTGGCTTCGCGGAAATCATTGACCTATCGGGCAATGTCGGGGGCAGGATATTTACCATATTCATTGCTATTTCTGGAGTCGGCATCATGGCATACATTGTTACTAATATTACTGCTCTGATAGTTGAAGGAGAACTGACGGAGTCCTTCAGGAGGAGAAGAATGGAGAAAATAGCTGGTAACTATAAAGACCACTACATTGTATGTGGTCTCGGTTCAGTTGGTTTCTATATAGCCAATGAGCTTTACAATACCAAGAGGCCCCATGTAATAGTGGATATCAATAAAGAGAATATCGAGAAGAGCCTGGAATCACTCCATGATGAGGTCTTCATAGAAGGTGACGCTACTGACAGCAACACCCTTTTAAAAGCTGGCATCGAGAGAGCCAGGGGACTATTCGCCGTAACCGGGGACGATAACCAGAACCTGGTAGTGAGTCTGACGGCAAAGCAGCTTAATCCCAAGCTGAGGGTAGTAGCCCGTTGCAACGATATGAGAAACAGTGAAAAAATGAAGAAGGCTGGCGCTGATGCCATAGTCTCACCTACCGCTATTGGTGGGTTGAGGATGGCTTCCGAAATGGTGAGACCCACGGTGGTATCGTTTTTAGACATTATGCTGCGGGACAGAGAGAAAAATTTGCGGGTTGAAGAGTTGCCCGTACCTGAATCATTTGTGGGCCAACCTATATCGGCGCTGAATCTGAAGAGATTCTCCCATGCCCTGCTGCTGGCGGTCAAGACAAGGGAGGACTGGGTTTATAACCCGTCAGAAAGTTACGTTATTGACCAAAAGAATACCCTGGTGTTTATGACCACGCCTGAGGGAAGAGACGAACTAGCCGGATTTCTTACAAAATAAGTATGCCTATGAGGCGATTTCGGTGATAGTAAAATTTCTAGGGACACACAATGCCGAGTCAAGAAACACCAGACTGGTGTCCCTTCTGATTGACGGGGTCCTGGCGGTGGATGCCGGAAGTCTGGTTTCAGAACTGACCTTCCCCGAACAGAAAAAGATAAAAGCGATATTGCTTTCTCACGGCCATTACGACCATATCAGGGCAGTCCCCGCTTTTGCCTTCAACAATTCTGACCGCACTACCAAAGTCATCGCCACACCTCAGACCCTTGACATTCTCTCTTCTCATCTAATTGACGGTGTCGTCTACCCTCAGTTCACCAGCGAGGCCTCATTCCTCCAAAAGGCAACCATTAAATTAGTCCCGATGGAACCCCTCAAGCGGCAAAATATAGAAGGCTACGAAGTCATGGCCGTGCCGGTGCGACATCCTCTTGACGGCGTGGGCTTTGAAATAACTTCTGGAGATGGCAAGACCTTATTCTATACGGGGGATACCGGTCCCGGGCTCTCCTCTGTATGGGGCAACATATCTCCGCAATTGATAATATCTGATTTGACCTGGCCTAATAGTCTCGCCACGGCAGCTAAGGATGCAGGTCACCTTTGTCCTGAGATGCTCAAGGAGGAATTGACTGAGTTCCGTCGAATAAATGGTTATCTGCCCAAGGTGGTTGTAATTCATATGAGCCCCCAACATGAACCCGAGATAGAGAGAGAAGTCAGAAAAGTGGCCAAATCGCTGGGGATCTCGATTGATCTTGCCCACGAGGGAAATGAGCTTATCTTGTAGTAGAAATATGCAGCTAGCCGTAGGCCGTAGGCTGTTTGGGAACAAAAAGGCGACCTTCAGTCAAGCGACTCTTTCCCTATTACCCTGGGTCTCTATCCAGTAACTAAAGGCCGATCTAATCTTGTCCTGCAATTTTCTCTGGTCTTGCAGTCATCAAGCATTGTCTGGGCGTACACTATGGCTTCAGGCAAGTCCTCATGACGTGTACTGGATACTCTACCCAAAATAAAGCATCATTGACATGCGGATTGTACCAAATTATAATATCGCACAGTCCAGTACTTTGATTCCCCGATATTATTGTACTATACATGCCGCCTAGTATTATCACATTAGTAGCTAAAAATCAAAGTTCGCTGAGAGAAATCATAGGTCGTGTATTGGAACAAGTAAAGCATCGCAGATAAACAGTGGATAGCCTTAAAAGCCTATGTTGCTGATAAAACACTCTTGGCACTTACAGGAGACCTACCATGCGTAAGAATAAGAAACTGTTGCTGATAGTTATCGTAGCTGTACTTGCTGTGTCTATTCCAGTGACCTTAGTCTTAATTAACCGGGGCCAGGAGCCGTCAAATGGGGAGATACCGAATGGGTCATCAAATACGACCCCGGACGAGCATGAAGGTCCTGTTACCCCTTCCACGCTCACTATGCTTTCGATAACCGACGGGGATGTATTAGTAATGAAGGCAGGTGCAGATAATTGGACAGAGGCGCAGGTCGGGATGTCTCTAGAAGCCGGAGATATTGTAAAGTCCGGCGATGATTCTAACGCCCAAATCACTTTCTTCGATGGCAGCACTATCGAATTAGAGGCCGGCACCGAGATCGAAGTTGTTGCATTAGGTATCTCCGACACTGGCTCCACAACCATTAAGCTTAAACAGGCAATAGGGAATACCATAAGCCGCGTAGAAAAGCTTGTTGATTCGGCTTCTCGCTACGAAGTTGAAACACCGGCTTGTGTGGCGGCGGTGAGGGGGAGTGTCATGCTCATTAACGTCATCGCAGACGGCACAACCTGGGTAACTAATAGTAAGGGGGATATTTGGGTCATTTGGGATGGTGAGGAACTGCAAATCCCTGAAGGGCGAAAATGCATCATTGTACCCGGTCAGCCACCGCAGCTCGTACCGTCAGGTGGTGAAAAGAGTGGTGGGGGTGGTGGAGGTGGCGGAGGTTTTTCACCAAACCCCGATATTTCATTAACCAAGATGCCTGACTTGATGCAAGCCCATGAAGGCAATACCATCACCTATACCTATAATGTGACCAATACAGGCAATGTGCCACTATCCGATGTATCCGTTACCGATAACAAAGCTCAAAATGTCACCTACCAGAGTGGTGATTCTAATAGCGATAGCAGACTTGACACAGATGAGACCTGGGTATTTACCGCAACCTATAACGTGACTGCCGAAGACGATAGCCCCCTGGTCAATACCGCTACTGTATCCGGCACCGACGCCCTGTCCCGATCAGTAGAGTCCGAAGATACTGCCAGTGTCGATATCCTGCGACCGGCCATTGCTATAAATAAGACAGCCGAACCAGCGCAGGCCCACGAAGGCGATACCATCACCTATAACTATACCATAACCAACCCCGGCAATACGCCTTTATCTGCTATCTCATTAATCGATGATAAGGCCGGGAACATTACCTATGAGGGTGGTTATCAGAGCGGCGATACCAATGGAAATGAAATCCTTGACACAGATGAGACCTGGGTATTTACCGCAACCTATAACGTGACTGCCGAAG
>CAYYUO010000043.1:0-2714 GCA_964474965.1 uncultured Dehalococcoidales bacterium | reverse complement strand
AGCGGCGATACCAATGGAAATGAAATCCTTGACACAGATGAGACCTGGGTATTTAACGCAACCTATAACGTAACTGAGGAAGACGATAGCCCCCTGGTCAATACCGCCACTGTATCGGGCACCGACGCCCTGTCCCGGTCAGTACAGTCTGAAGATACCGCCAGTGTTGATATCCTGCGACCAGCCATTGCTATAAATAAGACAGGTGAATTATGGGAAGATTTGGAACATGAAGCCTATTGCATCAACTATACCTATACCATAACCAACCCCGGCAATACGCCTCTATCTGATATCTCAGTTACTGATAATATGACTGAGGAAGTCACCCACCAGAGCGGCGATACTAACGAGGATAGCAAACTGGATATAGATGAGACCTGGATATTTGCCGCAACCTATGACATTCCCTACGAATACTACGACGAATTCGTGACCAATAACGCTACCGCATCGGGCACCGACGTCCTGCTCCGGGAAGTAACCGCGTGGGCTACCTTCAGTATTGAGAACCCCTATTATTATTATTTGTACTGATAACGGTTAGATCCCTGGTTAGGGGACTGCTTACATTGGTTATAAGGACCAGCAAGGCGGTGATTTCGACTATAATGAATTCGGTATGAAGATGTCCACCGTAAAATGACTAGACGCCAGCGCAAGCGCCTTTATCATGTTTTAGTACTCATAGGGGTGGGCTGCCTCTTTACGCTTGTGGCTTTACTGGTTCAACCATTCTATAGCGTCAATCTGTGGGTTTCAGACCAGCTTTTCATCTCGGAACCTCCTTCTCCTAATATCGTTATCGCCGGTATCGATGACGATACCCTCGAAACTTACGGCCTATGGGCAGAGTGGCCACGCAGTCTTCATGCCCAGGCTATCGATAACCTCAGCCAGGCTGGAGCCAAGGTAATCGGGTTCGATGTCATCTTCGCCGATGCTTCCGCCGATGATGAAATGCTGGCGACAGCAATTGCCGAAGCGGACAATGTTGTCCTCGCCGCCGTGGGCACTCAACCTGTCTCTCAGTCCGGCCCTGAGATTACCTATGATGATTTCCTGCTGCCCGTAGCTCCTCTAGAGCAAGCTGCCAGCAGTATCGGACATGCCAATGTGGTCCCCGATGGCGATGGCACGGTGAGGCGGCTACCGTTGATTGTCAAGTCAAGCTCAGGACAAATCTATCCCTCATTAACCCTGGCTGTGCTTTACAGGGAATTCTCCATGTCTCTGCCACAGGAATATCCACTTGAAAATGGCGCCGTTAACTTGTTGTATCGTGATATTCCGGTTGACGCCTCGTACTTTCTACGCATCAACTTTGCCGCCGATAATAACCAACGGCCCTACGTCTCCTACGGCGATGTTATCAGCGGCAACTTCGACCAGTCCATAGTCGAGAACAAGATAGTATTGATCGGGATGACCGCTACCGGTGAGACCGACGCCTGGGCTATCCCCACCTCAGCCGGCAAGGTTCCCGGAGTTTTTATACACGCCGGTGCCATGGATACCATTCTCACACGGCGTTTCTTAAGAGAGCCTGGCATCCTCATCACGCTAATGATTATGCTGCTGCTAGTTGGCATCACTGCCTTTGCCTTGCCCCGGTGTGGGACCCGGCACTGGACGGATATAGCTAAGGGCGTGGGAGTAACCGTAGGCCTATTCATTGCCTGCCTGGTAGCTGGCTTCGTGGCTTTCGACAGAGGATATATCCTGGATATATTTTATCCCCTGTTGCTATTACCAGTAATCTATGTCGGTAACATTATTTACATAGTCGTTATGGAGCAGTCTGATAAACGGTTTGTCAAGGAGCTTTTTGGTCGATATATTTCGCCTCAGATAGCTAACGAGATAGTTAGCCGGGCTGATACCGGGGAACTTCGCCTCGGAGGCGAGCAAAGGGAGGTCAGCGTGCTCTTTGCCGATATCCGCAACTTCACTACGATAAGTGAGCAGTTGGCTCCTGAAGCTATAGTGAAAATGCTTAATACTTATTTATCAGTTATGGCCGATGCAGTAGTCCGGCATAACGGTATAGTTAACAAGTTTGCCGGCGATAGTATCATGGCAGTGTGGAACGCGCCGCAATCTCAGCCGGAGCATGCATTGCTGGCAGTGAAGGCAGCTTGGGAAGCACAGCAGAAAGTTGCCGAATTAAAGCAAAGCGATAGCCAGCTGTTCCCGGTGCAATTCGGCATTGGCATTAATACCGGTATAGCCTTAGCTGGCAATGTAGGCTCGGCCGGACGCAGCGAATACACTGTCATCGGAGATTCCGTCAACACCTCTTCACGCATCTGTAGCAGCACCCCCGGCGGGGAAGTCTGGATTGGTGCCGAGACGTATAATCAAACAAAAGATTATATAGAAACCGAGAAACTCGAGCCGCAGAGCCTTAAGGGGAAAGCGGCACCCGTTGCGGTATATCGAGTAACTGCCTGGCGCCCTGTAACCCCTCCAGAACACAAGTAAGCCCCCGCTCTCCTGATGTCCACCTTTGCCTTTAAGGAGATCTTCACAGATAACCCTCTCTAGGTCATCACGCCAACAGGCTTGATTAGATAATCAGCAGCACTTATTTTCATCGCCTCAATTTCGAGGATTAAGCTCTTTCCGGCGCAGGCCTGATCCTTCACTTTGTGAAGGATGGTGCCCCTGGAATTGTACAAGACGGGGCTGGTTGGGTTCTGCTTCCCCTTCCT
>CAYYUO010000042.1:0-8076 GCA_964474965.1 uncultured Dehalococcoidales bacterium | reverse complement strand
TTTCCGGCCCCTCAGCAAAGTTCAGGATGCTAGCTGACAAGAGGTGGCAACCAATTCCAAACTGCTGCTCAGTCATCCAGACTGGCGGCAGGTAGGGAACAATATTGTCATTTTCCTGCCAAGGGTCGAGATGCAGGTAGTATTCAGCACCAGCCCTCATTGTCCTATAGGTATGGACGGCTCCCTTGGGAACAACCCCGGTGGTTCCCGAGGTGTAAACGATGGCGCAGACATCGTCGGCACTACCGCTTTCGATATTCTGCTCAAAGAGTCCGGGGTGTGCTCCTTCATGCTTTTCCCCCAGCTTTACCACCTGCTTATATTCCATCAAAATAGGGTCATCATAGTGGGCTAGTCCTTTATAGCCCCAGTAAATAACCTTCTCAAGCTGTGGAAGCTCGTCCTTAATCTCAAGAAACTTGTCAACCTGCTCTTGGTCTTGAACCAAAGCAAATCTAGCCTCGGAATTTTGGGCAGTGTACTTTATCTCTGAAGGACTTGAATCTGGATGCAGCCCCACTGAGGCCCCATGGTTAGACTGGGCAGCTAGCTCAGAATAATACCACTGGGGGGCATTATCCCCGATAATAAGCACCTTATCTTCGGGTTCAAAGCCGAGTGATATTAAACCAAGTGCCAGGTATTTGACATTGACATAATAATCCTTCCAGGTATAAGGTTGCCAGATACCATGATGCTTATGACGCATGGCGGTATGGTTAGGGCCATACCTTTCATAGTTATATTTGAGTATCTTGGGCCAGGTATCGCCCTTTTCTCTATAGACCTGCTCTATCTCAGTAGGCACTGCCCTTACCTGTTCTTTTAAGCGAGCCATCTCTTCTTTCGCCGGTAGTGCTTAACTTCACGGTAGCTCTTTTTGGAGCCCACCGCTGATAGCCCCATATAGAATTCCTGAACATCCTGATTATCTTTTAACCTCTCAGCTGGCCCCTCCAGAGCTATCCTGCCGTTTTCCATAACATAGCCATAGTCAGCAATACCAAGGGCAGCTCTGGCATTTTGCTCCACCAAGAGTATGGCCATCTTTTGTTCGGCATTGATTCTCCCGATAATTTCATAGATTTCTTGCACCAGCAACGGGGCAAGACCGAGTGAAGGCTCATCCAAGAGCATAAGCTTGGGGCGGGCCATGAGCCCCCGCCCTATCACCAGCATCTGCTGTTCACCGCCGGACAGATAGCCGCTCCTCTGGCGGCGCCGCTCTTTAATCCTGGGGAAGTAATTAAAAACCATATCTATATCGCTTTTTACCTGCCCACGGTCTTTACGATGATGAGCAAATACCAGCAGGTTCTCTTCAACATTAAGGTGCTCAAGAACCCTCCGCCCCTCCATAACTTGGGTTATGCCCAGGGCAGCAATATTCCCGGGACCGTACCTATCTATACTCTTACCATCAAAAACGATGCTGCCGTTCGTTACTTTTCCCTCCTCGGTCTTTAGCATCCCTGAGATTGCCTTCAGGGTAGTAGTCTTGCCCGCACCATTAGCCCCAAGCAGGGCAATGATTTTGCCATCAGCTACCTCTAGTGATACGCCTCGTAACACCTGAATAATATTCATGTAGGTGACCTCAATATTATTTACTTGTAGCATTTTGTTCTCTAAACGCTTATAGTTCCTCTCCTAGGTAAGCCTTGATAACTTCAGGGTTGCTTTGAATCTCGGCAGGGGTGCCTTCGGCAATCTTTCGCCCGAAATCGAGGACTATAATCCTGTCGGCGATATCCATAACCACTCCCATATCATGTTCAACAAGAACAATGCACCTAACCCCGTCTCTCAGAACGGGGGTATCGGGATAGGTGGCCCCCTGACCTTCGAAGACATCAATTATGAATCGGACGATATCCTCCTTTTCCTCCAGGTTCATCCCGGCCATAGGCTCGTCAAGAAGTAGAATCTTCGGTTCCAGAGCTAATGCTCTTGCCAGCTCCACTCTTTTGCGCATCCCATAGGGCAGAACGGCAACATGCTTCTTTCTGATTGACTGTATTTCCAGGAAATCAATAATGTCCTCTACCGTCCGTCGGTGTTCAATCTCCTCTTTGTGAGCCCAGCCAAGGTATATAGCACTAGAAATGGCGTTTTGTTTCATAAGCACGTGTCGGGCAGCCATGATGTTATCTTGAGTGGTTAGCCCGGTATACAGCTCGATATTCTGAAAGGTTCTGGCAATACGGAGTTTAGCCAGCTTATCCGGGCGCAATCGGGTGATTCTTTGCCCGTCGTAATATATCTCACCTTTTTGGGGTTTGTAGAAGCCGTTTATGCAGTTAAGGAGGGCGGTCTTGCCAGCACCATTAGGTCCGATAATAGCCAGTATCTCGTTATCTCTGATATCTAGGCTAACCTCGGTAAGGGCTCTGACACCGCCAAAACTAAGGGAGAGCTGGTCAACTCGCAATCTAACCTGCTTATCAGTTTTTACCTCCACAGCACTATCCTTCTCAATGCGGCAAGGGTTCTAATTCGTGTTAAATAGAATTAGCCTTTTTCTCCGGCAGTGAGTTTATCCAGGTAGTCAGTTACTCTGTAATCTTTAGGCCTCTCACACTTCAGATTCCGGCCCAATCGTTTGGCTTTCTTTTTGAGCATCTGCGCCGTTTCTTTGTCGGGATTCTCAACATACTTCTTGTAACCGGTGCATCCTATACTCCCGTCCTTGTAGACCATTATCGTCACATCATCATCCACAGCATCACAATAAATCGTCGTTGCGGTCATCTGCCAGTCTGTCACTAGTCGATCTCCTAGATCAAGGACATAACATATTGAAAAAGATAGTCACAACCCTACTTCCCAACTACTATATTAATATATACATTCATGAAATCAAATACCCTAGATAGGGTATTTTTGACAACAAGAAACAAGAGATGCTATAAATGTGGCAAATGGCTAGGCTGACCGGTAAAGATTATCGTGATATTTTAAATCTTGTCTATCTTGCCAATCGATGTGAAGACACAGAAAGCTTCATTAATATGTTGTTCCCCTCCATAATGCAAGTATTCCATGCCGAGTGTGCCACCTTTCAGCTTATTAAAGGATATCCAGAGCACACAGAGATAGTCGAGTCACGGTCTTTCAGGACAGATAGCATTAATATTTACGAAGATAAATTTTACCCTGTCTTGTATAAAGGCTCTTTCTATCAGTATTCTCCCCTGTTAAAGCAAGCAATTTCTTCACCAAAAACTATCTTAAAATTTGGAGACTCTATTTCCTTTCGAGACTGGGAGAGGTCAGATTTCTATAATAATTTTATGCTGCCACAGCAGTTATACTGGGAGTTATTCTTGACCTTGCGCTGGAAAAACAAATTAGAGGGCATGGTTACGTTGTGGCGTTCCAAGAAACAGCGGGATTATGACGATAGGGAAGTCGTAAAGGCAGCGATGCTTGCTTCCCATTTTGGAGTCGCTGTACACAATATTTGTTTAATTTCACAGATTAATACACAGGAAAATCATTCCTTATCTGCCGATGAGGCTAATAGTGAGGGGCTTCTTTGGTTAGACCATAAGTTTATTCCCTCCTTCTTCAACGCTGAGGCGAGAGATATCTGCCTGCAGTTATTAAGTAGGATGCCATATAATACATCTGAACTTGAAAAAGGTGATTTCCCCATACCATCCTGTATTATTCAAGATTGTTCCGACCTTCTGGATTTATCTAAAGCAGAAGAGCAGCCTATTCTGTCGCCAAAAGAGAGAATAGTATCTACAGGAAGTGGCAAGAAATTCCGAATTGAATGTTCACTGATATGGAAAGCCGACCAAATGAATTCTATGCCTAATTTTATGGTTACTTTTTCCGATCTCAGCTACGAAAAGAAACTGGAGACTACCTTACAAGCTAGATTCCAGCTAAGTAGAAGAGAGCTAGATGTTATTCACTATCTAACTAGAGGGCTGTCTGATGATGAAATTGGAGAAAAGCTTTGTATTAGCAGGCAGACGGTACATACACATATCAAGCACATCTATAAAAAACTAGGCGTTAAGAGCAGAATTGAGTTATACAGGAGAGTTATACAGGAGAGTTATACAGGAGAGTTATACAGCAATATTCGATCACCAATTTGACTGGCGTGATTTGCCTCAAATATCGTCCCCCTAGAAGAGCGTAAGAGATGTTGTTACCCTTGCGGGCTCCATAACCTACCAAGTACTTCCATTTCGTCCTCGCTGAATTGAACATTCCGTCATTTAGTGGCCCCGACAGTAAAATGGCCAGTTGTAGTTAGTGTCCTTTAATGATACAATCTCTTGCAACGGCACGGGCTTGAGGTCATTGTAATGGACACCGATGGTGCGCGAACCATCTTCAAAGATACCCACAAATCCCTTCTTGAGTTGTTTAACGAGTATGCCAAAGATGTGTATGGTATCCATCGGCTTGACCGTCTCAATGAGCTTCGGACCGATCTTCAGCGCCGCCAGCACCTAAAGGTATAACCGATGCCCACAAGTGGAACAGCTAAAGATGGGCAGAGTATCTTTTACGGCTGGATTGTCCTGGGCGTAGCTTTTATCACCGTAGTCCTTGGCTATGCCATCAGGAATAGCTTCGCCGTTTTCTACCCCACCATTGTAGAGGAATTTGGCTGGGAGCGGGGTAGCACGGCACTAATGTTCTCCATTTCCTTCCTTGTCTATGGTCTAGCGTCACCACTAGCCGGCACCCTCGTGGACAGATTCAAGCCAAGGCTAGTTTTACCGTTAGGAGGTTTCATTGCCGGCGTAAGTGTTACCCTGTGCAGCCTAGCTACCGCTCAGTGGCAATTCTTTCTCTTCTACGGGGGTATTGCTGCCATAGGTTTAAGTCTAGCCGGCTGGACACCTCTCACCGCCATAGTCTCCAACTGGTTTGTCAAAAAACGCGGCTTAGCCATTGGTATACTGGCGGCTGGCTTCGGCGGAAGCCTGATATCAGCCTCCATTGCTCAGTTCCTCATCTCCAGCTTTGGCTGGCAGAAGGCTTATATCATTGTCGGAATCTTCCCCATTGCCATTATTGTACCGCTATGCAGCCTTTTGATCCGCCGCAGCCCCCGGGAAAAAGGGCTTCTGCCCGATGGTGCACCTCAGAAACCACCCCAGCCCCAAGACCCCGATGAGCCCCAGACTGCGGAAGGCAAATGGGCAGCCACTACTTGGACACTGCCTCGGGCGATGAAGACCTATCAATTCTGGCTACTCTTTCTCGTTGCCTTTTTTCTACTTGGTCTTACCGAGCAGATAGCAATAACCCATCTGGTTTACTTCTTTAGGGATGTTGGCTACGAACCAATGATGGCAGCCAATATCTACAGCGTGTTTGGCATCCTTTTCATCCTCGGAACCCTGTGCAGCTTCCTCTCCGACCGCTTTGGGCGGGAAAGTGTCTTCATACCAAGCTGCCTGCTGAGCGCCGGGGCAATATCTCTCTTATTCCTGATACGGGATGCCTCTCACCTCTGGATGCCAGTGCTATTTGCGGTCTGCTTTGGTCTTGGGGTTGGCGCTGCCGGACCAGTGTTTTTCAGCGCGGCAGCCGACCTATTTCAGGGAAGACACTTTGGCTCCATCTTGGGCACTATAACATTGGGCTTCTCCCTAGGAGGTGCCATCGGTCCCACGCTTGCCGGATTTATCTATGATAAAACCAATAGCTACTTCTTTGCCTTCTTCATAATTCTGGGTTCGTTGATTTCTGCCGCTGTGCTGATGTGGCTCATTGCCCCCCGCAAGATAACACCAGTTCCGGCAAGAGCGGCGCAGCATCAGGTAGATATGATATAATTTTGGAACGGTTGAGCCTGCACCAAAGCAAAAAGATGGCTACAGTATTAACCAAACTAGTCGTCCTTATCAGAGGTGGTGGGGAGGTGATTGCTTCAGTGGCAGAGCAGGGTTGGTTGTGGACGGTAGCGCTGTAAATATTTCCATACGGTTCTCTGTACCTTTGCCCCAATGGTTACCACCCTTTCCTTATTCCCCTTACCGTAGACTCTCAACATACTTTTTATAACCCGTGTATTTTGTACTCCAATCTTTGTAGACCAATATCGCCACCTCATCATCCACAGCATGACAATAAATCGTTGTTGCTGTTACCCGCCAATCTAATGACCTCATCAGTCCTATCCTATACTAGCACTCATCTAGATGGTGACATAATGGTAACCTCCACACCCAATTTTTATGAAGCACCTGTCCTCGTTCAGTACCTTAGTGACACACCTCCTTTTTTATTTTGCTAGTAGCACTCAAGGCACTCCCGATGGAGGGGGCGGAATGCCTTTGAAGAATATCGGGGAAACATGAGAATGGATCTTGGTAATCTACCCGCCAAATAGACCTGTCGCATGTCTTTTTGACATGAGACAGGCATGTGTGGCAAAGCCAGAATCAGCCCTTTCTTCTCAAATATAAGTTCGGGCCTCCCAAGGCTCACCACCTTGGTTCCTAAATAACTTCTACCGAAGGCAGGGAGTCATTTTTTAACAACCAGTTTTTTCACTGCCTGTCCCAGACCATCGAGAGTAAGCTCGAACATGGGAAAGAGCTTTTCAATCGTCAGAACAGTGGGGTGATTCCAATAATATGGCTCCGTTGGATTTATCCAGACACAGTGAGTAAAATGCTCAGCAATCTGCTTCAGCCTGAGCAATCCCGGGACCTCGTTACGTTCATAGAAATAAATAGCCCCATATCTCTCCGTTAGCTCTTGCATCGCCATTCTGGCGTCTCCGACTAATACCACTTTATAGTCCGGCTCGAGAATACGCAACAGATGGTCGGTGTTCACTGCTTCCTGTCTCTCAATATCCTGATAAAGGTTATCGTATATGCAATTGTGGAAATAGAAGTATTGGAAGTCTTTGAAGTGGGTACTGGAATGAGCGGCAGAGAAGAGTCGGCTACACAACCTGGCAAAAGGAACCATAGAGCCGCCAACATCCATCAATAGAAGCAATTTCACTGCATTCTTTCTGCTTCTTGCCCATACCATCTCGATCTCACCGGCATTTTTACAGGTAGCGCTAATTGTTCTTTCTAAATCCAGCTCATCCTCAGGGCCGATTCGGCTCAACTGCCGTAGGCCTCTCAGAGCCATCTTGACCTGGCGAACATCGAGAATCAGGTCACTACGATAATTTCGGAACCTTCTCTCCTGGGCGATTTGTATGGCGTGCCTGCCTCCTGATTCACCACCTATTCTGATGCCAGCGGGATGGTATCCAGAATGTCCAAAGGGAGACGTACCTCCTCTGCCAATCCAGTGACCACCTCCGTCATGCTGCTCTGTTTGCTCTTTGAGCCTCTTTTCAAACTCCCTTAATAGTTCGTCGAAATCCATACTATCAAATAGAGCTCGCTCTTCTTCAGTGAGGGTCATCTTATTTATAGGGTCTTTGAGCCATTCCATAATTTGCTCTGAAATCTCTGCCGGAGTTTCTATCCCCTTGAAATACTCCTGAAAGGCAACATCATAGTGGTCGTAGTAAGCTTCGCTTTTAACTAATATTGCTCTCGCCAGATAATAAAATTCGTCCAGATTGGATATGCAACCTTTAGAAAGGGCTTCCATCAGCGTCATCCACTCGACAATCGAGACGGGCACTTTCCTTCTTTTTAAGGTATAGAAGAAATCGGTGAACATATAGGCCTCTTACCTGTTCTCAACGGAGCATTCCACAGGCATCCATTTTTCAGCGATAATATTTCCTGCCCATGCGCGCTACGAAATAATCATAGTCTGTTTCTTTCTTCAGCAGCGTGCCCACAAAGGGTATCTCGCTTGAGACCTTGTCATGGGGTATGCCTCCAGCAATGAGAGCGTGAATCCAGTCTATGAGCTCGCTTGTCGACGGCTTCTTTCTGAAATCGTCAATCTCCCTGAGCTTGTAAAAAGCCTTTAGAGCTTCATGAAGAAGGCTATCCTTGATATTCGGGAAATGCACCCTGACGATTTCTTCCATCAGTGCTGAGTTAGGGAATTCGATGTAGTGGAATATGCAACGCCGCAGGAAAGCGTCCGGAAGTTCCTTCTCGGCATTGC
>CAYYUO010000041.1:0-8453 GCA_964474965.1 uncultured Dehalococcoidales bacterium | reverse complement strand
CTGCGCCGGCAGCAGCGGCAATTGCCCCCCCAATAGCAGCAGTTATATGGTCGTATCCGGCGCCTACATCGGTCACTAGAGGGCCGAGGACGTAGAAAGGTGCCCCACTACAGAGGCTCTTTTCCAATTGAACATTAGTGGCGATTTGATTCAATGGCAAATGCCCGGGGCCTTCTACCATGGCTTGAACTCCAGCTTCCCTGGAGCGTTCCACTAATTCACCGAGGATAATCAGCTCTTCGATTTGAGCCCTGTCGGTGGCATCAGCTAAACATCCGGGACGTAAGCCGTCGCCTAAGCTCAAAGTGAAATCGTATTCAAGAGCCATGTCCAGCAGGCGGTCATAATATTGATATAATGGATTTTCCTTATCATTGTGGAGCATCCAACCGATGAGAAAGGCTCCTCCTCGAGATACTATATCGGTTGTCCTGCCCTGCTTTTTAAGTCTGGCCAGAGATGCCTGGGTCACTCCGCAATGGACGGTCATAAAATCAACACCGTCCTTGGCATGTTCTTCGATTACAGCGAAAATATCGTCCATACTCATGTTTACGATGGCTCCACGATTCTCAATCGCTTCAATGCCCGCCTGATAAATGGGCACCGTCCCCACCGGCACAGTGCTGGCATTCAGAATAGCCCTCCTGATAGCTGAAATATCTCCACCAGTGCTCAGGTCCATCACGGTGTCGGCACCAAAGTCAATGGCGGCCTGTAATTTCCTTAGTTCCATGTTCAAATCACAAAAATCTGAGGATGTGCCTATGTTAGCATTGACCTTGGTCCTCAGCCCTTTACCTATGCCGCAGGGGACTAGGTTTGTGTGATTGACGTTGGCCGGAATTGTGATTTCACCATCAACCAGGCCGTGGATGATAAAATCCGTCTCCACCCCTTCTTTTTCGGCTACGTGTTTCATCTGGGGTGAAACAGTACCCTTTCGCGCTAATTCCAGTTGGGTCATCTTCCTAAAAACCTCGCATAAGGTGGAGCAAAACTAAAGTATAAAACAGGGCGATGGTCAATGCAAACGCAACATCAGCAATAAAAATACAGGCAAAAGCGAAGAACCTGCAGGCAAATTCAAGCCAACGCCCTTAAGGTTTGCTTCTGGATTTTGAACAGTTTAGCTATCCCTTGCTGGGCTAAAGAAAGTAAGGCATCGGTATTGTCTTTAGAGAAAGGCTTGCCCTCGGCAGTTCCCTGAATTTCCACAAACTCACTTTTGTCGGTCATGACTACATTGAAATCAACTTCAGCCTGGTAATCTTCTTCGTAGCAAAGGTCAAGTAGCATATTGCCATTAACGATGCCCACGCTGGTGGCTGCTATCATTTTAGTTAATGGCATAAATGGCAAAACGCCCTGTTTTCTCAAGTTATGGAAAGCGTGATAAAGAGCAACGTATCCACCGGTGATGGCTGCTGTTCTGGTGCCGCCGTCTGCTTGCAATACATCACAATCTACTACAAGTGTCCTTTCTCCCAGGATGGCTAAGTTGGTCACTGCCCTTAAACTGCGACCGATCAGGCGTTGGATTTCCTGGCTTCTTCCTTCTCCCTTGTTGCGCGGTGTGCGAGTAACTGTGGAGCGGGGCAACATAGCATACTCCGCAGTAACCCAACCCTGGCCACCACCTTTAAGAAAGCCGGGCACCCTTTCATCCATGCTCACAGAGCACAGCACCCTTGTTTTTCCCAGTTCAATTAAAGCTGAACCCTCAGCGAAGCTCTGGTACCCTAAAATTACGCGCACGGGGCGAAGCTCATTGTCAGAGCGGTTATCTGTCCTGGTCATATCAGGAGAAGTATAGCAAACTATCCAGCAATCTGTCTGTTCATTTTGAGCTATTATTCACCACCGCCCTCTTTTCTGATAGGTCTCGATAAATTTTTCGATAGAGCGGTCATAGGTCTTTTCCACATCGTCGGGGAAAAAGCAGGCCGGCAGCTCACCTAACCGCCAATGGTATCTTATGCATTCGCAGCAAATGCCTTTCCTACTGCATGGTTCATAGGTACAGTTACATTTTTCTTTGTTTTGCTCCACGTTGCACTCTCTCATATTCGCTCCTTTGATAATTGTTTCCCTGAATACTTCCTTCCTCCCAAGTCGAAATTATACTATGTAGTGAGTATTAAGAACACAAAGCTGCGCCACTTTCCCAAACATATGTTATCATATGCCGAAATGGGGATATCGGAAAGGAGGGCGGCAGGTTGCAGCTACCGGTTGATGCTTATCTTGATATTGAGACCACAGGTTTGTGCTCGTTTTATGACGAAATAACCGTTATTGGCATCTGTTTGGCCAATGGCATGGAGAATAGATTGGTTCAACTTGTCGGGGGTGATGCAACCAAGTCTAACTTGCTCAGGACCTTGCGTTGTGTGGATACAATCTATACATACAACGGCAGCCGCTTTGACCTTCCTTTTATCAATTTCCGTCTGAGGGTAAATCTGAGAGAGCATTTTCATCACCATGACCTGATGCATGATTGCTGGAGGAACAATTTATATGGCGGCTTCAAGGCGGTAGAGCGGCAATTAGGTATTCCTCGACGGCTGCGGGGTATTGGTGGAGCAGAGGCTGTGATACTCTGGTGGAGATATCAGATTCACCGTGACAGAAAGGCGCTGGATTTGTTGCTGGAGTACAACAAGGAAGACGTGGTTAACCTGATGACATTGAGGGGGAAGCTGAAAAGGTTCAGGTGTGAACCCCGCTGAGGAAAGTAGTTAAAGTAGATTTTGCTATCTCGCTTCGCTTAATCTTCATCCCTCCCATGGAAAAGATTCATAATAGTGATAGAGATCGTTAAAAGCCAGTGTAATTTCATATTCTTCTAGTTTAGAATCAGGGTGTACCTTGGAGGATCCGAACCAGCGCTGCCAAGAAGGGAGTCGGGCAGGCGCTTGGGACTCTATCCTCCGCCACTGCCCGTCGTGATACCAATTCTCTATCAGGAAGGCATGTCCATATTCCTCACCACCAGCAGCAAGGGCGACATATACCCGCTCCGCATCAATGCCATAGGCTCTAAGGAGGGAGCATAATAAGGTAGCAAAGTCTTCGCAATCCCCAGTGCCGTAGTACAGGGTTTCTCCGGGGGTTTGCCAGTAATCCCCACCCCATTGGTCTTCATCAGGCTTATAATCTATATTACTAGCGACCCAGTCTCGGATATCATCAAAGCCGACTTGGGAAGGTTCGTAAGGGGGATTACCCAGGATATCTTGTAGAGCTTCCTCGACCGATGGGCAATCAGGTGTGACGTAAGACTCAAATTCAAACCTTGTCATCGGAAGTCTGTGACCAGTAGTCGGGTTCTCGCGATAAATGGCGCAACTGAAACAACTCAACCCAGACACGATGAGCAAGCTAAGCGTGGCCCCCAAAGCTAAGGAAACTAAAAAGCGCTTTTTCAACACAAGCTCCCGGTCATGTCGAAGAATAATTGTGTTTCACAATTATTAGATTTATAGTATATCACCCCACGCATTTGTTCCGCCAAGCGCGGCTGGAAGCGGGTTTACTGCGATTTTTTCTGCCTTCGTGCTATGATTTGGGGATATTTGTGGGAAGAGACTGGAAATTCATGATAGCATTTGAGGCACGATGCAGCACTACCGCTATGGGGATAATGCCTCATAGGGATGTTGACCGGGCGCTGGAGCTTGCCTTGAGCCTGGATATCCCATTCTGGCCTCAGCTTCCCAAGGTAAGCCTGTATGAGGATATGTATGTGCAAGCATCGCAGAGTTTCCCGGGCATAGCTATTGACTTTGACAAGGAGAGGCTGGTCTTTAATACTGCACGATTTGAGCAAGAACTCGATGATTATTTCGTGAAGATGGATATCGCTGAAACTTTTGCCCTCACCGCCGAGTACTCCAGGGTATTCCACAAGTTTCTCTCCAGGGAGCTCCAGGGTTATAAAGCTATCAGGGGACAAGTCACGGGTCCGGTGAGCTTTGGCTTGAAGGTATTGGATGAGGATCTGAAGCCCATTATCTATAACGAAGAGGCGAGGACTATTTTGTTCGATTTCATTCAGAGAAAAGTCAACCTCCAGTATCAAGAACTCAAGGAAAAGAATCCTAATGCCATTGTCTGGGTGGATGAACCAGGGCTGGGCTACGTGTTCAGCGGCTTTTCCGGGTACAACGAGCAACATGCTAGAGAAGATTATCATAAGTTTGTTGAAGGCTTGGAAGGCCCCAAGGGGCTGCACCTCTGTGCCGAGGTGAATTTGCCCTATCTGTTAGAGTTGGGGGTGGAAATTCTGTCCTTCGACGCCTATCAAATTGAGTTTATGCCCAGGGAATATGCCGGTAGCGTGGCTGAATTTATCAAGAGTGGCGGAGTTATCTCCTGGGGCATTATCCCCACTGAATCCACAGCTCTGGCAGCGCAGACACCGGAAACACTGGCTGCGACTCTCTCAAGCTATTGGGAGGTAATTTCGGAAAATACAGGTTTGTCCTTGAACCAAATTGCAAAGCAGGCATTGGTGGCTCCAGCCAGATGCTGCCTCAGCGATTTAGGCCAGGTCAATGCAGACGGTAAGACAGCAAGCGAATGCCAGGTCTCAAGTATTGAGGAAAGGCTTGTTGAGAGAGCGTTTGCCTTCTTGCCCGAGCTCTCGCAGATACTTAGAGACAGGTATGGTGTATAAAGAATGGAACTTGATTCCTATTCAGGGCTCTTTTCTGGGTCTCAGTCCCGGAGGGATTATGCCAATTCTATTCGGGGCGCTATAATTATGGGAAGGAGAGCGATATGAAAGTATTAGGCATTATGGGCAGCCCCAGAAGAAAAAGCAATACCGATATTCTTCTTGGTAAGGCACTGGAAGGCGCTAAGGAAGCAGGAGCCGAGGTCGAAAAAGTACTGGTCTCAAAACTCAAAATCTCACCATGCCTGGAAATATATGCCTGTCTTAAAGATGGCGATTGTGCCATTAAGGATGATATGCAATCGCTCTATAAAAAGCTTCTGGAAGCAGACCATGTCATTTTTGCTTCACCGATGTTCTTCTATGGTATTACCAGCCAGGCAAAGGCCATAATAGACAGATGTCAGGCGCTTTGGGTAAGAAGACATGTGCTGGGTATGGGCAAGGAGGACAAGCGGGTGCGCAGAGGGGTGTTCATTTCAGTTGGCGCCACTCAAGGCAAAAAGCTCTTTGATGGCGCAGTGCTCACGGTGAAGTATTTCTTTGATGCTATCGGCGTTAAATATTCTGGCGATTTATTAGTCAGGGGAATCGATAAAAAAGGCCAGATTGAGGAGCATCCTGAGGCCCTTGAGGATGTATTTTGCCTCGGCCAAGAGCTTGTTCGCGGTAAATAGACACGGATAGTGAAGACAATAATAGCTGACAATCTAACCAAGATGTTTGGTCATCTTGTTGCTGTAGACCATATCTCGTTTGAAGTCGAAGAGGGAGAGGTTTTTGGTTTTCTTGGGGCCAATGGAGCCGGCAAGACCAGCACCGTCATGATGCTGGCTACGGCGCTAAATCCCAGCTCGGGGACGGCCACTGTATGCGGGTATGATATAGTCAGAGAGCGGGACAGGGTCAGGGAATCAATAGGCATAGTCTTTGAGGATCTGAGCCTGGATATCAATCTAACGGCGAGAGAAAACCTGGACTTCCATGCCAGATTGTATCACCTTCCCAAAAAAGTGAGGAATGAGCGGGTATCTCAAGCTCTGGACCTGGTAGGGTTAAAAGACAGACAAAATATATTGGTAAAATACTACTCCGGCGGCATGCAGCGCAGGCTGGAGATAGCTAGAGGAATGCTAAATGCTCCCAAAGTCCTATTCTTAGATGAGCCAACTTTAGGCTTGGACGTACAAACGAGAAGGCTATTATGGGATTATGCTAAGAGGTTGAACAAGGAATCAGGGACCACTATACTGCTAAACACTCATTATGTTGAAGAGGCGGACTATCTCTGCAATAGGATAGCTATCTTAGAGCATGGAAAGATTGCGGTGGTGGATACTCCCAAGGCATTAAAAAGTTCGTTGGGCAGCAGCGTGCTTTCTATCAAGTTTCCCCAGGGGGAGTTGGCCAATGGATTTGCAGGTTTGCTAGATGGGATGAGCTGGGTCAAAAAGATTCACCAGCATGATGCTCAACTGGAGTTAACCGTAGGAAATGAGGGGATGAAAATACCCGAGGTAGTGAGGTTGGCACGGAAGCACGGATTCGTTATTGCCTCGATCGGCGAACACAAGCCAAGCCTGGAGGATGTTTTTCTGGACTATGTCGGGAAGAAATTGCCAGACGGTGAACATGAATAGCGTAATAGAAATTGAAGACCTGACCAAGGAATTCGATGGCTTGGTAGCCGTAGACCATATTACTTTGAATGTTGGGGAGGGGGAGATATTTGGCTTCCTCGGCCCTAATGGAGCCGGGAAGACGACAGCCGTAAAGATGCTCTGTACCATACTGAACCCCACTTCGGGCTCAGCTAAGGTTTGCGGATATGACATCGTGCGGCAAAGAGATAAGGTCAGAGAGTGCATAGGGATTGTGTTTCAAGATCGAGCCATTGACACATTCTTAACTGGTAAGGAGAACCTGGATTTTCATGCCCGAATGTATCATTTGGATAGGAAAACCAGGCAGGAGAGAGTCGCAGAGGTGCTAGACCTGATGGATTTGATGGGTAAGGAGAACATGAGGATTAGTGAATGCTCCGGCGGCACCCAGCGCAGGTTTGAGGTTGCTCGAGGATTTCTGAACCATCCTAAAGTCTTGTTTTTAGACGAGCCGACTTTGGGCCTGGATGTCCAGGCAAGGAGAAATCTCTGGGATTACATCAAGCTGCTAAATGAGAAAGAGGGTATAACCATAATTTTGACTACTCACTATATGGAAGAGGCGGATTATCTCTGTCACCGGGTGGCCATTATAGACCAGGGCCGCATAGTAGCCATGGATACGCCGGAAAAACTCAAGCTGGCGGTGGGGTTAAATTTGATTTCACTGCAAATAGCTCAGGATAGCAGCGGCAGCCTGGTTGATTCACTAAAGCAGCTTAGTTGGATAAAGAAGATTGAAGCACGTGATGGCTCACTGGAGCTAAGTATCGATGGCGGCGAGGAAAGAATACCCGAGCTTATTGATTTTGCCGATAATCGCGGACTTGTTATATCATCCATCAAGTTGTATAAGCCGAGTTTGGAGGATACCTTTTTACATTATACCGGGAAGACTATAAGGGAGGAGGAAGGAAGTGTGCTGGAGATATGGAAAGCATGGATGAGAAGGAGCGGAGGTAAGCGATAGCATGCGAGTAATTGGGGCCCGGCGACTCATAGACCCGCTGCCGATTTATACCATGTGGCTGCGGGAGATGAAAAGATTTTTGAGAGTAAAGGCCAGGGTAGTTGGTTCACTATTGATGCCTATCTTTTTTCTTGTTTTTCTGGGATTGCCTATGAGCTTCGCCAGTCAAATACCGGTGCCGGAAGGCACAGGTTACCTTGACTTTCTCGCTCCTGGAATAGTGGGTATGACCTTATTATTTGCTGGTACCATGTCCGGGGCATCGGTTATCTGGGACAAGGAATTTGGCTTTCTAAAAGAGGTCTTGGTGGCTCCGGTTAATCGTTTTTCCGTCATCTTGGGCAGGAGCCTCGGCGGCATGACCACAGCCATAATTCAAGCCCTCATTATAGTGGGAATAGCCGTAGCCATGGGAGTCCAATTATCCAGTGTGCCGGGATTCCTTTTGGCCATACTAGTTATGATTCTTACCTGCGCCACATTCACGGGATTTGGCTTGATTATTGCCACCAAGCTAGGCAATCTGGAAGGCTTCATGGCTATAATGAACTTGATAGTATTCCCCATATTTCTCCTCTCAGGTGCCCTGTTCCCTATACAGTCTATGCCGTCCTGGCTGAGATACATAATGTACATTGACCCTTTGACCTATGGAGTGGATGGGTTGAGGGGCACTCTTATCGGCATTTCCGCCTTTCCGCTCTGGCTCGATTTCACGGTTCTTATCGCGCTGTGTTTAGCTTTAGCAACATTAGGTTCTTACTTCTTCTCAAGGATGGAAGCTGATTAGGAAGCGGAAGAAGTGAAAAGGTGTCGGCGTGGATTTGTTCACGCCGTATTTTTTTGAGGCCAAGTTGCATCAGTGATAAAATAGGTCTCAAATGGTACCCCAAAATCGATATGGTATCCTGTGGAATTCAATCGGCACATGAGCTTCATTAGACCTAATATTATCCGACCTCCCAGTGAATGGAAAAGCTATTTTCTCCCTCTAACCAGTGGGTGCTCCACCAATACCTGCACTTTCTGTATGTACTATGGCTCAAAGCTTCAGATGCGAGACGTCAATGACGTCAAGAGTGAAATAGATGCTCTAGCCTTGTTCACTCGAAAAGGCATGCGGCTTCCTGGTGTT
>CAYYUO010000040.1:0-8578 GCA_964474965.1 uncultured Dehalococcoidales bacterium | reverse complement strand
CTGAGCAGCCTGTTATCATCGCTGGCAGGGGGATAATTATTTCCCAAGCCTACGATGAGTTTAAGGAATTTGCTGAGAAAGCACAAGTACCAGTAGCTCACACTCTCCTTGGCCTGGGTTCTTTCCCTGGGAGCCATATACTTGATCTTGGCATGCTGGGGATGCATGGAACACCTTGCGCCAATATGGCAGTGCAAAATGCCGACCTTCTCATCGCTGTTGGCATGAGATTTGATGACCGGGCTACAGGAAATACCAGGGAGTTTGCTCCCCATGCCCGCGTCATTCACATCGATATCGACCCTGCAGAGATTGGGAAAAATATCCCCACCAAGGTTCCAGTAGTCGGTGATATAAAAAGCGTGCTCACAGCCCTGAATGAACAAATTGAGAGAAAAGAGCACGTGGCTTGGCTTTCTCAAATAGAACAGTGGCGGTATGGGTATCCATCGCTGGAAATAAGGCAGAGCGATGAGCTCTTGCCTCAATACATTGTTCAGCAGATCTACGAGGCCACACAGGGTGATGCTTTGGTGGTTACTGGGGTGGGGCAGAATCAAATGTGGGCGGCTCGATATTTTGTTTATACCAAGCCAAACAGCCTTATTTCTGCAGGAGGTTTGGGGCCCATGGGGTTTGAACTACCCGCGGCCATGGGAGTCAAAGTCGGTTGCCCCGATGAAGTGGTATGGTGTGTTGCCGGCGACGGCGGCTTTCAAATGACTATCCAGGAATTAGCTACTCTGACACAGGAAAATATTGCTGTAAAGATAGCTATCATTAACAATGGGTATTTAGGCATGGTAAGACAGTGGCAAGAGCTATTCTATGGACGGCGCTACGTTGACACGAAACTTTGGAATCCCGATTTTGTCAAAATTGCTGAGGCTTACGACATCCCTGGTCTTAGGGTGACACGAAGGGAGGATGTCATCCCGGCTATACAGAAGGCTATGGAGTACCCTGGAGCTTTTCTCATCGACTTTCTTATTGAGCCCGAGGAGAACATCTATCCCATAGTGCCACCAGGGGAAAGCCTAGCCAGATTTTTCGAGCCATCAAAGCCGGAAGTATTGGAAGGAAAACTCTAAAAATCAATTATAAAATGCCAATGACCAGAAGATGAGGTTTTTGAATTTAGAGATTATAGTTTGGATTTTATCTATTGGGGGACAAATTGACTAATGCAGAACATACCTTAGTAGCTTTAGTAGAAGATAAACCAGGGGTACTTAATCGAATAGCCAGTTTATTCCGACGGCGCTCCTTTAATATTAAAAGTCTTGCTGTAGGTGGCAGCGAACAACCCGGCTTATCTCGCATGACTATTGTTGCTGTTGGTGATTCTGCTCAGATAGAGCAAGTGAGAAAGCAACTGGAGAAGCTAATCAACGTGGTTAAGGTCTCTGATATAACCGAAGGCGACATGGTAGCCAGAGAATTGGCCTTAATTAAAGTGAAGGCTACTGCCTCGACAAGAAACGAGATTATGCAAATCGTTGATATTTTCCGGGCTAACATAGTTGATGTTGCTCCAGGTTCACTGACAGTGGAGGTGACCGGTGATGAAGATAAGCTGGATTCTCTGCTCGGCCTCCTTCGTGATTTTGGTGTTAAGGAAGTTTCACGAACTGGCAGGATAGCCTTAACTCGCGGAAGCAGTTCTTAAATAACTGCCGATAGTTGATAGCTGACGACTGAAGATTAACAGGGAGGGATTATGGCTAAAATTTATTACGACAAGGATGCTAACCTGGATTTGCTCAAAGGGAAGACAATTGGCATTGTTGGCTTTGGGAGTCAAGGACATGCCCATGCCCAGAATCTAAGGGACAGCGGCTGCCAGGTCATTGTTGCTGAATTACCAGGCACTGAAGTCTGGGAGGCGGCGAGGAAAGCTGATTTTGAAGTAGCTACTGCCGCTGAAGTAGCCAGGAAGGCAGATATAATTGTTATGCTAGCTCCGGATACTTTGCAGCCCAGAATCTATCGGGAGTCGATTGAGAAGGAGATGGCCCGGGGCAAGACACTTATGTTTGCTCATGGTTTTAGTATCCACTTTTCTCAAATCGTGCCTCCAGTTGAGGTTGATGTTGGCATGATAGCGCCTAAATGTCCAGGACATATGCTCAGAAGACTTTATACTGAAGGTTCAGGAGCTCCGGCCTTGGTGGCTATCCACCAGGATGCCTCTGGGCAAGCAAAGGACACAGCTCTGGCCTATGCCAAAGGTATTGGTTGCGCTAGAGCCGGGGTTCTGGAAACGACTTTTGCTGAAGAGACTGAGACCGACCTCTTTGGAGAGCAAACGGTCCTTTGTGGGGGGGTCTCCTCCCTGATAAAGGCTGGCTTTGAAACATTGGTAGAGGCTGGCTATCAACCAGAGATCGCCTATTTCGAGGTTTGCCACGAGTTAAAGCTCATTGTTGACCTGATTTATCAAGGTGGTTTGAGTTATATGCGCTATTCGGTAAGTGATACAGCAGAGTATGGAGATTATACGCGAGGTTCACGAGTAATTGATGATTTGGTCAAGGAGGAAATGGGGCAAATTCTGGCCGAGATTCAGGATGGCAGCTTTGCTACAGAGTGGATTTCAGAAAACCAGGCCGGCCGCCCCAGCTTTAATGCTATGAGGCGGATGGAGGCAGAGCATCCCATAGAGGTCGTGGGCAAGAAGCTCAGGATTATGATGCCCTGGCTGCAGGCCTAGGTATTATTAGAAAAGCTTGCTACTGACACACTACTGCGAGCTTTAAAAAATTTGTAACAATCTCCTGGCGCACACGCCAGCCCAAGATGGTAAATTTTGGTTAGCTTTATCTTATAGTAACATTTGCTAAAAAGAGACTGAGAGGTGTGGCTATGCCATGTTGTCAATACTGCGGGGAAAAAATAGATGAAGATGCAGTGTTTTGCCCTAAATGTGGGGAAAGTTTAGTTGGGGAAGATACAGGATGGGAAGAGTTTCAAATCCCAGAGAAAGTTGATGAAGCGAAACATAGGGCAAATATGTATACTATTTCGGCGATAGTTCTTGTAACGATGGGAATGATGGGCGGTAGTATTCTTTTTGTCTCATCGAGTCTGCTTGGATTTTTTGGAATAGTGCTTGTTTGCTTGGGCATTGGATGTACTGCGTCGGCTGACCGATATGAACATATAGCCAGGACATTGAAGAAACGACGCAGGTGGGAAATTAACCACAATTTGTATTAGTAATATTAGTGCCTAACTTTACAATATCTTCTAACTGATCCACGCAGAGATTTCTCGTACATGCTTCTTGAAATTACGCTTTATTGAGCCAATTGATTTTGGTTTAGTCTTAGCTTGTAAAAGGCTGGCCTGTGAAGGAACTTACAAAGTTTTTCCCAGGTGTTGTGCATGTGGTCAGCCAGCACAACAAGTTGAGCTAGCTAAGCTTTGTTGCTATACTTGATTCTGAAGATGATTGATTGGAGTTATTGCCAGAAGAGCTTAGGAGTATCTTTCCGACAGGAATCTTTACTGGAGCAGGCTTTTGTGCATCTATCTTATCTTAACGAAAATCCTGGTTTTGCCCGGCCCAGCAACGAGCGCCTAGAATTTCTTGGTGATGCCATACTTAACTTCATTGTAACGGAAAAGCTGTATAGAGAGTTTCCCAAACTACCCGAGGGAGAGCTAACTGAGCTTCGTGCTTCTCTAGTTTGCCGCGATACTTTGGCTGAACTAGCTTCCTCGCTCAAGCTTGGTGACTGGCTTTTGTTGGGACGAGGTGAAGAAGCAAATGGAGGAAGGGCGAAGGCGAGCAACTTAGCAAACACTATGGAAGCACTAATCGGTGCCTTATATTTAGACCAGGGGCTAGCCAAAGCCAGGAGATTTATTCTCAGGCAGCTCAAGCCAGAATTGGAAGAAATAAAGGCAGGGAAGACAACCCCAAACTACAAGGCATTAGTGCAAGAGCTCATTCAGGGACAAAAGAAGCCAACGCCAGTTTACCGTTTGGTGGAAGCTACTGGTCCTGACCACAGTAAGCAATTTACCGCCGAAATCCTGGTGGAGGGGGAGGCGCTGGGTAGAGGGACAGGAAGGAGTAAGAAAACTGCTGAGAGCCAAGCAGCAAGAGCAGCTTGGGAAAAACTGAGGTGTAGCCATGGGTAGACGAGATTATAGACGGCGAGAGTCAAAGAAACCCAAGAAAGGGACGCAGAAAAGCAAACCAATTTCAGAATTCGTACCCCAGTTGGAGACAGAGGTAATCAAGAAAAAGAGGAAGCCTGCTGAAGAATACGAGGAATAGATAGTTGGCAGCTTACCTGGAGCTTTACTGTAGTGGCACTCTAAGGGAACGGGTAGATGCGGCTTTATCTTTGCTTGAAAGTTGTTCCGTATGCCCCCGCAGTTGTGGCGTGAATCGCCTGGCTGGTGATGTAGGCAAGTGCCGCACACCGCGCGAAGCAATGGTGTCTAGCTATGGGCCTCACTTCGGCGAGGAAGCCCCATTAGTGGGCAGATATGGTTCGGGTACTATATTTTTCACTAACTGTAACCTTAGATGTCTGTTCTGCCAGAATTATTCCATTAGCCAGCTGGGTGAAGGCCAGAAAGTGGGCAAAGAAGAGTTGGCTGATATGATGCTCTCTCTTCAAGTTAAAGGATGCCACAACATAAACTTGGTATCCCCAACTCACGTAGTCCCTCAAATTCTGGAAGCGCTGGAGCTGGCAGTGGAGTCAGGCTTGCATCTCCCCTTGGTATACAACAGCGGTGGCTATGACTCGGTGGAGACTTTGAGGATACTTGATGGCATTGTCGATATTTATATGCCCGACATGAAATATGACGATGAGGAAACTGCTAGAGAATTGTCGGGCATTGAAAACTATCCTGAGGTGAATAAAGCAGCAATCAAGGAAATGCATCGGCAAACAGGTGACCTGGAGATAAACGAGGGGGAAATGGCTCAACGAGGACTCCTGGTTCGCCACTTGGTTTTACCTCACGGGTTAGCAGGGACAAAAGAGATAGTGAATTTTCTAGGCAAAGAAATTTCCCGCAACACCTATGTCAATATCATGGCTCAATACCGTCCCTGCCACAAAGCCTTTCAAATTCCAAATTTAGGGCGGCGAATATCATCCACAGAATTCCGTGAAGCATTATCTTTAGCCCATGAAGCGGGGCTAAGTCGGCTGGATAATATCCATCCCAGAGAGATTCTTAGCATGCGCTCAGAGTGACAAAAGGGCTGAGAATGGCAAGGATAACTCAGAACAACAAAATGGCTGATGTAGCACATCTTTCCGCCACCATTTATGGTCGCGTGCAAGGCGTTTTCTTTCGCTACTTCGTCCGCAATGAAGCCAGGGAGCTGGGTTTAAAAGGCTATGTCCGTAACCTTGCCAGCGGCGATGCTGTGGAAGTTCAAGCTGAAGGAGAGAAGCGGCAGTTGGATAAACTACTGGGGCAGCTTAAAGTGGGTCCACCAGGAGCTCGGGTTGAGAGGGTAGAAGTAAAGTGGGCAGACTATTCAGGGCGGTTTGATGATTTTAGTTTAAGATATTAGCAGAAAATTAAAAGTCGAAGCTTAAAAAGCAAAATGGCAACCCAAAATGCAAAACTTCTTAATTTTTGCACTTTATTTTGTTTTTGAATTTCTTAGTCCTCAAGTTGCACCCTGCCTTCACTAATCAGTTTTGAGTGCTCGCAGTCAACTCCAGCTATCCGAGAAGCCTCAATATCAATTTCATGAGGTTCGCCGACCAGGATTTTCCTGTAATCCTCCACCTTCCCTTTCGTGGGGTCATCAGTGTAGAAGAACTTTTGATGGGCTTCAATAATGCCCAAATCGAAAGGCAGGGTGAAGTAGAGGTCAGCAAGGACTTTTTCGATGCCTAATTCATATAGAGTTCCCCAACCACCCGATTTGTCCTTTTGATACTTGCTCACCGGCAGCAGACTCAAAAGGTTTGCTACACTGAAGTGCCCAGAGCTACCACAAACCTTGAAGGGGGTAACACTGATTAAGAAATCGCTGCGCAACACCACGTTAGGCACCCAGAAACTCTCCACAGCATAGAATTGAGATAAAGGATTCTGCACCTCTATAAAAATGGAATCCCTGATATCGAGCATGAGAACGTTATGAAAGTTATATCCTAAAGCTTGGTATATTGGGTAAATTGATTCACCACTAGAAGTCCCGTCGGCAATGAGGATATCGGCATTACTTACTTTCCTGATACCTTTAATAATAGTATTCAGTAGTTTGGGACTTGTAGTGACAGGGTACGGTAATGGATAACCGGCACAAGGTTTGATCAAAACTCGTCTTGCCCAGGAAAGCTGTGGGGGGGGAGTAAACACAAAATCAGAATCTTTAACAATCATTGACTTCGTATCAGCGGTCAAATTTCAATAGCTACAAAGCCGGTTGCAGGAGCACGATTTCGGTAGCAGCCGGAAGCCTTTCTCGCTCGAATTCCACCTCACTATCCCCTACCCTTCTCACATTTTGCTTGCCCTTAAGGAAATCCTCGACACCGGCCATGGGATAGGTACACCTGGGCGTCTTAAAATGCATGGGAATAACTACTTTGGGCTTTAATTGGTCGCATACCTGGCTAGCTATAGATGCATCAATGGTATAGAAGCCACCCACAGGAATAAACAGTATATCTACGGCACCAATTTCATTGACCTGCCCTGGACTAAGCACATGTCCTAAATCACCCAGGTGACAAAGCTTTATATTATCTATGGTGAAACAGAAGATGGTGTTGGGTCCTCTTTGTGTGCCCTGAGAGGCGTCATGGTAACTGGCAATGCCCCTAAACTGAATACCTTGGGCGGTTTTTTTTGTGCCGTTACCTGCAACTACCTCTAGTGTCCCTCGCACTGCCGAAACATTACTATGGTCATCATGTCCGTGGCTCACCACAACAATATCGGCAGTTTCCTTGATGGGAGAATAATTAATACCTCCGCCTACAGCATAAGGATCAGTAATTACTCTCGTTCCATCCTTAGAAGTAATTAAAAAGCATGAATGCCCTAGCCACTTTATCTTCATATAGCCTCCCGACCCTTCGCCTCGCTCAAAGCTAATTCGACTAATGTTCTGACCCCGACTCCGGTAGCCCCTTTTACTGTGTAGCCACTCTCCTTGCTCGATAAAGCAGTGCCGGCTATATCGATATGAACCCAGGGGGTATCATCAACAAATTCAGCCAGGAAGAGGGCAGCGGTGATGGCTCCGCCATACCTGTTGCCGGTATTCTTAACATTGGCAATTTCGCTTTTGTTTTGCTCCTTATATTCCTCAGGCATGGGCATTTGCCACATTCTCTCCCCGGTTCTTTCTGCAGCTCTGAGGGCTTTATCTACCAAGTCTTGGTCATTGCCAAAGAGACCGCTATAGAGGGTGCCTAAAGCAACACGGCAGGCTCCGGTCAAGGTAGCCAAATCTATCAAGGGAGATAAACCAAGCTTCCGAGCATAACTCAGGGAATCAGCCAGGATAAGTCTTCCCTCGGCATCGGTGCTTATTACTTCTATGGTCTTGCCATTCATCGCCTTCAATACATCCCCTGGTTTCAGGGCGCTGCCGCTGGGTAAATTCTCGGTAGCCGGAATAATAGCAGTGACATTAACCTTCGGTTTCAACTGAGCAATAGCCCCAAGTGCAGTCATAACTGCGGCAGCGCCGGCCATGTCATCCTTCATCTCACCCATGCCTTCCGAGGGCTTAATGGAGATTCCCCCAGAATCGAAAGTTATGCCCTTGCCCAGAAAGCCAATGGCTTTTTTAGAATGTTCATCTCCTTTATAGCTGAGAGTTATTAGCCTGGGGGGCTGGTTGCTTCCTTTCGCCACCCCCAGGAGTGCTCCCATGCCCATCGCCTCCATATCCTCCTGGTCGAAGACTTTGAACTCTAGATTATATTTGCTAGCTATCTTTTTAGCTGCTTCAGCCATCTGGCTGGGTGTCATGTAGTTAGCTGGTTCATTAACCATATCCCGAGCCAAATTGGTGGCTTCAGCTACCAGCTTTCCCTTGCCAATAACCGACTCTAGGATTGGGACCTTTTCCTTTTCTCTTACCACTATCAGCATTTCTTCGATATCCTCATATTCAGGCTTCTTATATTTGGTGAAGCTATAAAGCCCGAGAAGAGCGCCCTCAACTATTGCTTCAGTTGAAGCTTCAGGCTCAATACCACCTATGCCAGCACCGTGAAGTATTGTAGCTATCCTGTGACAATTCAATTTACGCAGTGCCCGACAAAATTCTCCGGCTACCCCGCGAATTTTATCCACATTGAAATCCTGGCGCTTGCCCAACCCAGCAATAGCTGCTATCCCTGCCCCGACTTGTCGGGGTTTCCCAAAAGTATGGACAATGCTAACTTCTCCAAACTTGCCCTTGATCTCACCTCGACTGAGGAGAGAACTAATCGTTCCGTCCAAAGCTTTATCCACAGCAGCAGTAGCGCCGCCCGGTTGTTCCATACCTTCAAAAAGATTTACCACAACGGCATCAGCTTCGATTTGAGCTATGTCTCCAACTATAACTTTAATCTCCAAGATT
>CAYYUO010000039.1:0-8751 GCA_964474965.1 uncultured Dehalococcoidales bacterium | reverse complement strand
AACGATTCGCCATATTTAACTCACCTCCCAACGCAATTAACTGGTAACAGTTTAGGTTTTCCTGAGTCTTAGTTTATATTATATCACCCCCCCATACTGTCAAGATTGTTTTCCGAGATTTTTCGTCGGTTTGCGTGATGCACCGAATCGCCATTGCACATTCCTGACTTTGGGTATTCTGGGACATAATACCTGATTTGTAGCAGGTCTAATCCTTCACAAGGTGAAGGATGGTGTCCCTGGAATTCATTACACAAATGTACAGTTAGAGAAGGCGTTAACTATACTCCAGAATCCGACCAAGCTTCCTGATTTTTCCCAATAGCGTGAACCGATCACCTTCAAATATCTCCAGAATATACTCCTGAATCTTATTGTTATTTATGTCACCGGTGATAACCTCAAGCTGCTCTTCTAACTGTGTAGCAATCACCTGTTCGGCATCTCCGGAAATAAGAAAGTGCTCATTCCTGGTAACACAGATTATCTGCTGCTGGGTTTTGAGTTTGCGCATTCTCGGGATTAACATTCCAGTTATTGAACTGACATCCAGGTATTGTTCAGGCTCGTCAATGATTAGTGGGCCGAACGCTCCTTGATTCATAAGTAGAATCATCATGGCGGCATTCTTTTCACCGGTGCTGAGTTCATCAAAGGGTTTGTATTGGGATTCTACCAATACCGATAGGGTTGCTTTGTCGAAGAAATTCTGTTTTCTTTTACCCATCCATTTCCCCTTTGTTACCTTCACCTTGAACTGCTTTTTCCCATGTTTATCAACGTACTTTTCGAGCGCGGGCTCTATTTGCTTTTTCCTCTCATTAAACAACTGTTCGCAGGCTTTGATCAGTCGCTTCATATCTGATGCGCAGTTTTCAAAATTGGCGCTTTTCACTTCATCCAAATATTTATTGCGTTCATCCATATATGACTTCAACTTCTCGTTGGCAAAGACACGCCTGTCCAGGAAGTCCATCAGATCAGTGCTTTTGGCGAAGCGCTCTTCTATGACTTCATGATTGTATTTCCGAGGCAATTCCAGGTCTGGTTCGGCCTCGACAGGTGTAAATGAGCCGTCTCTATACTTGAAGATACCGGGGGGATTGCCCTTATTGTCACGGCTATAACAGATTACATCCGGGTCTTTGGCAAGGAAGACATTTACGGAATATTTCCTTTCAATTAATGACTTTTCGTCGGCTTTGTTCTCATCCTCGAATCTATCCAGGCCATAAAGGATTAGGTCTATGATGGTCGATTTGTTGGTGCGCCTCTTGCCGATTATGCAATTCAGGTTCGAATTGAAGGCAATGTAGCTCCATTTTCCCCCGGTGCTGAAGGCAATGCCGAGGATTCTCGTTTTGTCCTTATCAGGCTTGTAGTCCCTCTGGATACGTATCCTTGTTTCAGGGTTTTCCAGGGCATTCCTGAGAGACCAGAAATCGGGTTTACCCATTCTGATATACGTGAAACGTTTCCCAATCTCGGCAATCGAATGGCCGTCGGAGTCCTGGATGAATGCAATCGGGGACCTGTGGTCATCCCTCAGGTCTTGGAAATATTCCCTTACCGACCTCTTCCCCATCTTTTTCCAGTCGGGAGTGGTGTCTTTCACGACTTCAACAGCATTCAAGTTGGGATGATTCAGTAGCTTGTTGAAAACATTGGAAGGCCCTTTGTAAACTGCGAGCATCGCTTTCTTACCTCCGTCTATATGCGCAGGTATGGCAATGCAGCTGGTGCCGAGGTCTTCTAGGTAGTGAAGCACATCAAAAAGGCTCGACATGCCGGTCTTTCGGTAATCCCCATATTCCTCGAGAGAGAATTTACAGTCTTTCAGCAGGAAGTTGATTCTGTGTGTTGTGTAGGCTGCCGGCTCATTTTCTCTGGGGTCGAGGATTACCAGTATGTGAAGGTCGTCAGTGCTTATCTCGACACCGGGGAGAACGGTCAGCTCCTTACCCTTAGCCTTGTCTTTTAACAATTGATACCAGGTATTTGTTAGATCCTCAGGATGGGTATTGCTCGGCGTATTGTGGTCGGTGACCGCAATCAATTTGATTCCCTTTTGTATTATTCCGTCTACAATCTTTCCTGCCAATTGCTCCGCAGATTTCAAGCTCTTGGGAATATCCGCTATATCAAACTTAAAATTGTACTTGTTCTTCCATTGAGCATCTCCTGATGCCGGGGTATGCACATGCAGGTCTACCTTTATGAATTCAGCCCCAGTATTTTGTTTTCGAATCTCCTGGTAGTTCTTGTTGATAATGTCGATAGTAGATTTAGTGGTTGTCATGTCTTCACCTCTCTTCTATAACCTAATTCATACTTGGATATCCAGAATCCGCCGCAGCAAGGTTGATATGCAAAACCAGCCTTGCAGAGCCGGCTCCCGTTTGCAGCGCATTATAACATATGAATTATCTCAATACGCAGTTTAAACTCAAGGTTGTTAGTATTCGGGGACATAATACCTGATTTGTAGTAGGCCTAATCCTTCACAAGGTGAAGGATGGTGGTCTTGGAATTCCGTGGGTATCTTTACAACCTATGCCACCCCCGAAGGCATGCCTGGGATAACCAGAAAATTGAAAGGAGCCGTTATCGACAAAGACTGACGTCTTATTAGCGCCACTCTGCTGTGGGCATTGTCCTGTATGTTGTTACTCTGGCCGCTTCCAGCACCATTGCTTTGGCTTCTTGAAGCAAGTCTTGCGTTCTCTTTGACTCCACCCATGCCCTCCAGTTTTCAACCGTCTCCCATGTGCTTAACATTATGACGACAGAGAAATCTTCCTCACTGACGAGATTCTCAGCGCTAACGAAGCCCGTACATTGCATAGCATGCGACCTGAGCTGTCTCAATATGGGTTCTAGGTCCTTATAAATCAACACCCTATATCCTATGATACCCTTTATCATTGCCACCTCCTTTCACTTCTCGCCTGCAGTTCCCTTCCCTTTTATGCTTCAGCCTATCCCGTCGAATGTTACTTAATATGCGCTGACTTCAGTCTAATTGTCCCTTGTGTAATTGTCAACGTGCGTAGCACACCGTCGTAGGACATCGTTGCCTTTTCGGGCATACGACCTGTAATCAGGACTTCGGAAAGGCAAGCGGCGTTGACTAAAGACTGGGTCACAGTCCGTCAAGTTGTTACTGCTGCAATGGGAGCACCCTATTACTCTGCGGGATGCTTTACGTCTTGGGGGGTATTCTGGGGGCATAATACCTGATTTGTAGTAAGCCTAATCCTTCACAAGGTGAAGGATGGTGTTCCTGGAATGCTATCAGGTTATTATGGGGGACTGCTGTTCCTGGAACGGATGCGTTCTCAGGACCAGTGAGAAAAGGAAGGGATAATTCGATTTCAAGTGCTGAACGTAGTCTAACCATTCGCTGGCCAGATTGTCATACAATCTTCGGATATCACCAGCAAGGTGCTCCAGGTCCTTATCAGGAAGATCAATAAGCGATGGTCTTGTCTCAAGCTCTTCATCCAGGTGGGTAACTGCCCAGAGCAGGTCGGTAAAACGGTCATGCTCCAGCAAGCTGGGATTTCCGAGCATCGTTAGCAGGAACTCTCGCTTCTGCTCCTACTCGATGTATTAGAACCTGAATATGAACAACCTTAGAATTGTTACCAGGATATTAAGAGCAACACCGCCAATACTACCGACGTTGGCCATATCGCCGACATCGGCTATATCACCGAGATTGGAAGTATGACCGAAATTTACGGGGGTGGACAAGAAGTCTCCCAGTCTTCTCAGTGTTTCAGTTGAGCGTCCGCTCTCGTATGATTCTATCAACGTAGCAATGCTTTCTTTCAGCCCCTCATCTTGAGGACTTTTCTTCTTCTGGCGCATTAATTCTTGGCGGAATTGCTGATACTTCGTGAACATGCCTCTATTCAGCCAGATTCCATGACACGATGGGCAACGCACTAAGACAATATCCTGAGGGAAATACTTGTCAGTAAAGTGGTGCATTGCTGTTTGGTCTCTGGGGCAAATTAAGTTGGAATTCTCAATTGTGGAGGGAGTCCGTAGAATTTCGGTATTCAGTATCTCGATTTTCTCTGCCTCTCCTTGTTTTGCCCGAAATAGCTCCGACTCGTCGAACCAAATACCTCCACACTTCTCACACTGGTCAACAATTATTGGCCCACCGTAATGCCCTACTGTTTTGACCTGGCGCATTTCGGCCCGATCGTTTGGGCAAAGCATGGGTTCATTATATCTGCATAGTATGTGGAAGGCAAAAGGCCAACTTTCCGGGTATAGCCTGAAGCTAACGGAGCAACAATAAGAACAGTTTTGGTGAAGTTCGAGGATAGCTTGAAGCTATACCGGGGATTTAACAATTCGCTAGATTGTGACTTACTGGTTAAAACAAGCAATTGCTGCCCGGGTGAAAAAATTTTTCCTAATGCGCAATCTGACCTGGGTGTCTTTGCAACCTATGCCGACATCAAAGGCATGCCCGGGATAACCAGAAAATTGAAAGGAGCTGTTATCGATAAAGCTGATGCCTTATTAGCGCCACTCTACTGTGGGCATTGTCCTGTATGATGTTATTCTGGCTGCTTGCATCACAACTGCTTTGGCTTGGTGAAGCAAATCTTGCGTTACCCTTGACTCCACCCATGCCCTCCAGTTTTCAACCGTTTCCCATGTGCTTATCATTACGACGACAGAGAGGTCCTCCTCGCTGACGAGATTCTCAGCGCTAACGAAGCCTGGATATTGCATGGCATGCGACCTGAGCTGCATCAATATGGGCTCTACGTCTTTATAACGCAACACCTTGTATCCTATAATACCTTTTATCATTGCCGCTTCCTTTCACCTAGCGCCTGCAGTTTCCTTCCCTTTCATGCTTCAGCTATATCGTCGAATGTTACTTAATATGCGCTGACTTCAGTCTAACTGTCCATCGCGTAATTGTCAACGCGCGTAGCACGCCGTCGCAGGACATCGTTGCCCATATGCCTGTGACGGATAGCCCTCTTGGCCGTAAAGTCAGGCCTCATCTCGCAGAATAGCACGCATGCGCTGGAGCAGGGGTGGATGAGAATAGTTTAGAAAAACATAAAAGGGATGGGGCGTCAAGTTTGACAGATTACCTGCATAGAGTTTCTTCAACGCCTCTATCAGATGCTGTGGATGCTGGATAGTCTCGGCTGCGAAGCGGTCAGCTTCGTACTCGTTCCTACGCGATAGCGCATTCATTATGACCGAAAGCACCATTTCCAGTGGGGTGTAGAGCAAGCCGAAGAACAAAATCCCGCTGTAAATGGATTGTTGCTCCATATAGAATGCATCGTAGAGTCCCGGGCTGCCCAGGAAGATAGATAATACAAAAAGGAGCACTCCTGCGAGAAGAATATTGATTATTGTACCCTGTAGTATGTGCTTCTTCTTGTAATGACCGATTTCGTGGGCAAGCACAGCTATTAGTTCGGGCACCGTATGCCTTTTGATTAAGGTATCAAACAGGGCAATTCGTTTGTTACGGCCAAATCCGGTAAAAAAGGCATTTGATTTACTGGAGCGCTTGGAGCCATCCATCACGAAAACGTTTTTGATAGGGAAATCGACCGAGCGGGCATAGTTGAGAATAGCCTCTTTCAACTCCCCTGGTTCCAGCGGAGTGAACTTATTGAAGAGAGGCATAATCCACGTTGGCGCCACATATTGCCAAATCAGGGAAAATCCAGTGAAGGCAATCCAGCAGTACAGCCAGGCATGGTGGCCCGCATATTCGAATAAGGCCAAAATACCAGCTAGCAAGGGAGCCCCAATCAGCGCTGTAAGGCCCAGGCCCTTGACCTTGTCTATCAAGAAAGTGCGAGGGGTAGTCCTGTTGAAACCGAATCTTTCCTCAATTACGAAGGTGCGATAAACACTGAAAGGCAGCATAAGAAGGCTATAGCCTATCAGCAAAATGCCGATGTAAAACAATCCATTCAAGATGGGAACGAAGCCCCAGGACCTGACTATCTGGTCAAGATAGTTGAAGCCGCCAGCAAACCAGAAAGAAAGTAGAACGGCCAGGCTGAATGTACTGGTTACGAAAGCCAAGCGGGTATTAGTGCGAACGTATTCTTGCGACTTACGATAATCCTCTGGTTTGTACAGCCCTTCAAGAGCGGGAGGTGGTTCCGATCTCAGGGACTTGAGATTGAGTAGATGTGCAACCACTCCTATCGCATACTCGATAAGCAGGGCGAAAAGAATGATAAAGAAAAAGGGATTCATCATTGCTCGGCCAGTTACAACATAGTTTATTATAGACTTATGCAGCCATCAACAAATAGCGGGAGGTCTTGCACAGCTCAGATTGTTCATTTTGCCATACATAACACTCAGGCAGATGTAGACCGGGAATAGAGCCACGGCTAGCTCTGGTCCAATCCCGCATTAGACACAAGCCAGTGCTTTGACATATAATCATTGGCAGCGCCACCAACGGTGGATTTAATATGGAATGGATGTCCTCAGAGCAAGGCAAAGACTTTGACGTTGCCTCGCTCGAGACTGTGTTAAAGCCCCGCTCCATAGCCGTTATCGGAGCCTCACGCAGAAATCTCACTATCGGCAACAGGCTTTTCCGTAATTTATTGCAGAATGAGTTTACGGGAGTCGTCTACCCGGTGAATCCCAACGCCAAGGTAGTCGCCGCAGTGCAGACGTATCCGTCTGTTCTGGATATACCGGGAGAGGTGGATCTTGCCATTATTATCACCCCGGCGGATACGGTCTCCCGTTTGATGGAAGAGTGCGGGCAAAAAGGGGTGCGCGGCGTAATTGTAATAACAGCGGGCTTTGCTGAGAGCAGCCCTGAGGGAAAGAAGAAGCAGGATGGGATAGTTGAAATTGCTCGGCGCTATGGGATGCGCATAGTGGGACCCAACTGCATGGGCATCGTCAACACTGACCCAGAAATCAATATGAACGCTACTTTCTCCCCCACCTTCCCTCCCATCGGCGGTATTGCCATGGGTACTCAGAGTGGTGCGCTTGGGCAGAGTATCCTGGCGTATGCCAAGAACCTGAACATCGGGCTTTCCACATTTGTCAGCATCGGAAACAGGGCCGATGTCTCCAGCAACGATCTGCTCCAATACTGGGAAAAGGACCCGTCTACCAGAGTCATCCTCCTTTACCTGGAATCTTTCGGCAATCCCAAGAAGTTTGTCCGCATAGCCCGCAGCATCACGCCCACCAAGCCTGTGATTGTGGTAAAAAGCGGGCGTACTTCGGCAGGCTTCCGGGCTGCTACCTCACATACCGGGGCGCTGGCTACCGGTGAGGTAGCTTCTGAAGCATTGTTTGCCCAGACCGGAATGGTCCGGGTGGATACACTGGAAGAGCTTTTTGAAGTGGCTAACCTGCTATACCACCAACCCGTTCCTCAGGGGAAAAAGGTGGCTATTCTCACCAACGGAGGGGGCCCGGGCATTATGACCGCCGATGCCTGTGTTGATAGAGGACTGGAATTGCACATTCTTTCAGACGAGAGCATCTCAAAGCTAAAGAGCTTTCTCCCATCTCGGGCCAGTCTTACCAATCCCGTTGATATGACGGCTGAGGCTTCCGCCGAGGAGTACAGCCGGTCGCTGGAAATTCTGTTGCGTGATGACGGCATAGATATTGTGATAGTCATCTTTATCCCGCCGATACTTGTGCGGGCTGAGGAAGTAGCCAATGCCATAAGGGAACTGGCACCGGAGTTCCGCAGGCGTGGCAAGACATTAGTAGCTTCATTTATGGGTTCGCGTGGTGCTGGTATTGAGTACAATTCAGAAGATGGTGGATGCATACCCAATTTCACCTTCCCGGAGCATACCGCGGTTGCTCTCGCCGGGGCATGGGAGTACAGTCGGTGGCTACAAAGACCAAAGGGGGTGGTTCCCGAACTGACAGGGATCAATAAAGAAAAGGCCCGTGCGGTAGTGGCATCAGCATTAGAGCAAAGCTCTACCCGCCCTCTCTGGCTGGAAGCTTCCTCCATCTCCGAACTGCTTACCGCATATGGAATCAAGGTCGTGGTGTCAAAGTCAGTAAAGACAGCGGAGGACGCAGCCAGGGCGGCTGAAGAAATTGGCTTCCCGGTTGCGGTTAAGCTCCTTTCAGACAAGATAATCCACAAGACTGAAGTTGGAGGAGTGGTCCTCCCATGCCACTCAGCAGGTGAGGTAAAACAAGCCTTTAACCAGATCAGAGAAAGCCTTGAGGGTCTGGGAAGAGCCGATGAGATGCAGGGTGTCACCATTCAACCAGTGATATCTGAGGGAATTGAGGTAATCGTTGGCCTAGCCCAGGACCCTTCCTTCGGTCCTCTGATCATGTTCGGTATGGGGGGCATTTACGCCGAGTTCCTCAAGGATGTTACATTCCGTATTCACCCCTTGACTGACATCGATGTCCAGGAGATGGTGCGCTCAGTGAAGGCTCACGAGCTCTTTGCTGGCTGGCGCGGCTCCAAGCCGTCTGACGTTAAGTCTCTTGAAGACCTCCTGCTGAGAGTGTCTGCTATGGTGGAGGACTTACCACAGATAGCAGAGATGGACCTCAATCCGGTGAAAGTTCAAGAGCAGGGGAAAGGGTATGTTGTGGTTGATGCCCGCATTTCAGTCTCTTGACCAGGTAGTAGATACTACTCAGGCTATAGTGGGCATAGAAGTTATTTGAAAGCACCCGACCATAATCCTGCAAAGAAATGACGTGCGTTGATGCCAA
>CAYYUO010000038.1:0-9436 GCA_964474965.1 uncultured Dehalococcoidales bacterium | reverse complement strand
GAGGCAGAGCCCGGCGATGCTGTCGGGGTGTTAGTGCGAGGCGTAGACCGAGATGCAATAGAGCGGGGTCAGGTTCTAGCAGCGCCAGGCACGGTCAAGCCTCATACCGAAGCTGAGGCTGAAGTATATATTTTGACCAAGGAGGAAGGCGGCAGGCACACACCTTTCTTCAATGGTTATAAGCCCCAGTTTTATATCAGAACTCTGGATGTTACGGGCGAAATAAGTCTTCCTGAAGGTGTAGAGATGGCTATGCCCGGTGACAGCATGACTCACATGAAGATTAAGACCATTTACCCTGTAGCTATGGAGCAGGGATTACGCTTTGCTATCAGGGAGGGTGGCAGGACAGTCGGTGCTGGCGTGATTAGCAAGGTTATAGCATGAGCATGGTGCACTAAAAATTTAAAGACTTTTAGATAGATGTGGCTAAGAAGAAGGGCGATTTACGCGTAATTATCCACCTGGCTTGCAGTCAATGTCAGCGGAGAACATATACTACGACGAAGAACAACAAGAATGATCCGCAACGGCTGGAGTTGAGAAAGTATTGTCCTCACTGTCGTAGCTATACTACTCATCGAGAAACAAAGTAACTTATGACAAATTATGTTAAAAAAGCGAGTACCAAGCCCGCTCCGGCTAAAAAATCGAGGTTCAGTTTCTTTCCCGAGGTAGTAGCTGAACTGCGAAAAGCACACTGGCCAACGAGACAAGAAACCTTAAGGTTGAGTATTTTAGTTCTCATTGTGTGTGCTATTGTGGGAGGCATTTTAGGTGCTTTAGATTTGGGCTTTACAAAACTATTTTTGCTTCTGGGGGGTTAGTAGTCAATGATTGATGGAGAATGGTACTTGTTATATGTCTCTTCAGGTCACGAGGAGCAGGCCAGAAGGAATTTAGAACAGCGTATCAAATATATGGATGTAGGTGACAAGATATTCGATGTGGTGATACCTACAGCAAAAGAGATTGAAATCAAAGCTGGAAAGCGTCGTACGATAAGTAAAAAGGCTTTCCCAGGCTATATCATGGTAAATATGAAATTAGACGAGCATAGCTGGGATATCGTACGCAACACTCCTGGTGTCGCTGGCTTCGTGAGCGCTGGTACCAAACCTGTTCCTTTACCTACGCAAGAGGCAAACGCCATCCTGCAACGCATGGACGAAGCTCCTACCGACGTTAAGATGACTTTCAAGGAAGGAGATAGTGTACGTGTAACGAGTGGACCTTTTATTGACTTCATCGGCAAAGTGGAGCAAGTTAACTTGAGCAAAGGTAAGGCAATAGTTTTACTATCGCTCTTCGGCCGGGAAACGCCCGTGGAATTAGACCTCTTAGGGGTAGAAAGGATATGACCTGCCCTGAGTAGGAGTCCAGAACGCAATGAAAGAGAGAATCAGTAATGGCAAAGAAGGTTAAAGCGGTCATTAAGTTGCAGATACCTGCGGGTAAAGCTACTCCGGCACCACCTGTGGGGCCTGCTTTAGGTCAGCATGGTATTAATATCATGGCTTTTTGTAAGGACTATAATGAGCGAACTGCTTCTCAAGAAGGTTTCATCATTCCTGCTGAGATAACTGTATATGAGGATCGCTCCTTTAGCTTTGTGACCAAGATGCCACCTGTTTCTGATCTATTACGGCGCGCTTTAGGAGTGGAAAAGGGTAGCGGTAATCCCATAAGCGAGAAAATAGGCAAGATAAGTAAGGATACAGTTTATGAGATCGCGCGAAATAAAATGAAAGACCTCAATACGACTGATATTGATAAGGCAGTAAAAATTGTTGCCGGCACGGCTCGGAGCATGGGAGTCGAGGTAGAATAAATTCAGGTTCTTAAAAGTTCGTAGGATTTTGAAGGTATAAGTAAGTGGCAAAACATGGTAAGAAATACCAGGAAGCTAGTAAACTGATAGATAAATCGAAGACCTATTCCCCCGAAGAAGCAATCGAGTTAGCTAAGAAGGCTTCCTACGCCAAATTTGATGAGACCGTTGAGCTCCATTTGAAGATGGGAGTCGATCCCCGCAGTGCTGACCAACAAGTGCGTGGTGTAATTCTACTGCCTAATGGACTGGGGAAGAAGACACGAGTGCTCGTCTTTACTCAAGGTGAAGGGGTAAAGTCGGCGGAGGAAGCAGGTGCTGACTATGCTGGAGCAGACGAGCTTATTAAACAAATCGAAGGTGGCTGGCTTGAGTTTGATGTATCTATTGCCACCCCTGATATGATGCCCAAAGTCGCCAAGCTCGGTCGTATTTTAGGGCGGCGAGGTCTGATGCCCAATCCCAAGTCTGGCACCGTAGTACCGCCTCAGGATCTAGCTCGAGTTGTGAATGAAGCTCGTAAAGGTAGGTCTGAATTTCGTTTGGATAGAACAGCTATTATCCATTTGCCCATTGGCAAAATCAGTTTTGATAAAGACAAGCTCTTGGAGAACCTGGCAGCGGCGGTCGAAGCTATTCTCAAAGCAAAGCCCAGTGGGGCTAAAGGTCAATATATCAGAAGCGCATTCCTGTCTACCAGCATGGGACCGGGATTTAAGCTGGATATTACATCTCTACTTGCTGTGTCGAGTGTCTTGAGCCGATAATCCACTCGGGGGCTGCAGTGCCCTCATATGTAACAAACCTAAATTCTGGGGACACCATTCCTGTTCCTTGACCCTGGGTTATAAAAACCGTATTATCTGTTTATGGCAAGACTCGTACGAATAATAGCCGCGGGATACACTCATCATATAACACAGATGGAAAACCAAAGACAGCAAGTATTTTTCAGAAAAGAAGGCTATAAAATAAATAGATAAGTATGGTGTCCCCAGAAAGCAAGGGGGTGAAAATGAAAGTAGCTAAAGTGGATGAAATGAAAGACCTGGACAGGCGTGCCACGGATGAATTCGGCATCTCGCAAGACCTTTTGATGGAGAACGCCGGGCAGGCAGTGTACTTCGTGATGCTGCAGGAATTCGGAATAAAGAACAACAAATTCGTTGTCTTTTGTGGCGGTGGTAACAATGGTGGAGACGGGCTGGTTGTGGCCAGGAAGATTTACTCTAATGGTGGTGAGGCAAGGGTCTTTCTTCTAGACGATGAAGCCAAATTTAAAGGGGCGGCAAGAAGGAACTTTGAAATTGTATCCAGAATGCCAATAGAAATCTCCAAGGTTGGCTCAATCGACTCCGTAATAGCTGAGCTTCTCGATTCCGATGCCATCGTGGATGCCATATTCGGCACAGGCCTTGTCCGAAAGGTCAGCGGGATATACAAGGATGTGATTCAATTGATAAATGAGAGCCAAATGACAGTATTCAGCGTTGACATTCCATCAGGCATAAATGGCGACACAGGGGAGGTGATGGGTGAGGCAGTAGAGGCGGATTATACTGTGACATTTGGTCTTCCCAAGCTTGGAAACATGCTTTTGCCGGGGTATGAGCACTGCGGAAAGTTGTATGTTTCACACATATCTTTCCCACCTGCACTATATGATTCCGATTCCATAAATGTAGCATTCAATAATCCCATAGAGCTTCCGGAAAGACCAAGAGATACCCACAAGGGCAGCTATGGGAAGGCTCTGTTTATTGCCGGCTCCCCAAGTTATCTCGGTGCACCATACTTCTCCGCCCTATCTTTTCTCAAAGCCGGAGGAGGGCTTTCCTGCCTGGCAACACCCAAATCCATTTCGCCATTCATAGCCAGCAAGGGAAGCGAAATCGTCTTCGTTCCGCAAAAAGAGACGCCTTCAGGAAGCATAGCACTGGAGAACAAGGATGAGCTCTTAGAATTTGCCCAAACGGTGGATATGGTGGTCCTAGGGCCCGGCCTTTCTTTAGCCAAAGAGACACAAGAACTGGTGCGGGAGTTGACTCCCAAAATCGACAAGCCTTTGATTATAGATGGCGATGGAATTACCGCCATTGCTGAAGACTTAGGAAAGATAAAACAGAGGAAAGCTCCGACGATACTTACGCCCCACTTGGGCGAGATGTCCCGAATTACTAAGATGGGGATAGGCGAGATAAATAAAAACAAGATAGATGTTTTGCAACAGACGGTGAGGGAACTCAATGCCATAATTATCCTAAAGGGAGCCCATTCCTTCATAGGCTATCCCGACGGAACTGTTTTCATCAGCGTAAGCGGCAACTCGGGCATGTCTACGGCTGGGAGCGGCGATGTTTTGACAGGAACCATTGCTGCCATGCATGGTCTGGGATTACCAATCGAAGAAGCAGTAAGGATGGGTGTGTTTATCCACGGATTTTCCGGCGATGTTGCTGCCGTAGATAAAGGTGAGGACGGGATAACGGCACAGGACATACTGGACTATCTCCCCGAAACGATGAAGCTTTATAGAGATAACTTCGCTGAAATTTCGGAAAATCTTTATGAGAGCATCTTCGTGGTATGAAGTTGTTTAAAAAATGCTGAGGAACATTCATAACCCCCTTTATCCCCCCCTTATCTTAAGGGGGATATCAAATGCGAGAATCCTTATGCTAATAGGGGTGTTGCGAGCGAGAATTCCTGTTCTTAAAGGTTGATAGGAAAGTTTTCTAAGTTGCCCCTCTTAATCTTAAGAGGGGGAAGGGGAGTTATGAACAGAAGGACTTATCATGCAGAAGGAAGGTGGAGAAATGAAAGCGATGGTGCTTAATAAGGTCTCCTCAGTCGAAGAGAAACCTCTGAAGCTGGTGGATTTACCCGAACCTGCTCCTGGGCGAGGCCAAATTCTGGTCAGGGTCTCTGCCTGTGGAGTCTGTCATACCGAACTTGACGAAATTGAAGGCCGGGCTTCTCCCTCAAGCTTTCCCATGATTTTAGGTCATGAAATTGTTGGTAGGGTGGAGGGCCTTGGGCTGGGGGCATGCAAATTCAAAAAAGGCGACAGAGTGGGAATTGCCTGGATTAATTGGGCTTGCGGTCATTGTTCATTTTGCCTTAAAGGCGAGGAAAATCTCTGTGACACGGCAAAATGGACGGGGAAGGATACCAATGGAGGCTATGCCCAATATACTGCAGTATCCGAGGACTTTGCCTATCCCATTCCGGAAAAGTTTACCGATGTGAAAGCCGCTCCACTTTTATGTGCCGGGGTGGTTGGCTATCGAGCCTTAAGACTCTCAGGGATGGAAGATGGAGGGATACTTGGGCTCTATGGTTTTGGAGCCTCTGCCCATATCATTATTCAGGTTGCCAAATATAAATACCCCGACGGCAAGGTTTTCGTCTTTACCCGACCCCACCAGAAAGAGCACCAGGATTTAGCCAGAAAATTGGGAGCGGACTGGATTGGGGCCACGGGCGATACTCCCCCGGAAAAGCTTAACTGTGCTATTGATTTCACTCCTGTGGGAGAGCCGGTGCGTGAAGCTTTAAGGAATTTACAGAAAGGGGGAAGGGTAGTCGTGAATGCCATTCGCAAGACGACCCCTATTCCGGAATTAGACTACACCGAGCACCTCTGGTATGAGAAGGAAGTGAAAAGTGTGGCTAATGTAACCAGAAGGGATGCTCAAGAATTTCTTCCCTTGGCTGCCGAAATTCCCATTGTTCCTGAAACCCAGGAATTTAAATTGGAAGAGGCAAACGAAGCCTTAATTCTGCTCAAGGAAGGGAAAATGCGTGGGGCAGGAGTCCTCAGAATGACCGATTGAAAAAAACAACTTGAATGCCAGTGATTTTCAGAAATCGTGACACGAAAGCTACTGTGAGCCTGATGAAACACACGTATCTTCGCTCCTACGGGCGAAGGTACAGGGGGCAGGTTCAAGTCAGCATCCAGTCGCCGACATTGCGCCGCCCAGAGCCGTTCCATCCCGCGGTGACGACGGTGCCGTCGGACTTAAGCCCCATCGTGTGTATCATGCCGGCAGCGACCTGGATGATACCCGTCCAGCCGCCAACAGTGCGCTGACCGTACTCGTTCCATCCCGCGGCGACGACGGTGCAGTCGGACTTAAGCGCTATCGTGAGCTGGCAGCCTCCGGCGACTTGGACGATGTCGGTCCAGCTACCGACATTGCACTCTCCATAGTTGTTCCGTCCCAAGGCGACCACAGTGCCGTCGGACTTAAGCCCCACCGTGTGATGACCACCCGCAGCGACCTGGATGATGTCCGTCCAACCTCCGACATCGCATTCCCCATCCCAGTTTCCTCCCACCGCGACTACGGTGCCGTCGGACTTAAGCCCCACCGTGTGCCATGAGTTGGCACCCGCGGCGACCTGGATGATGTCCGTCCAGCCGCCCACATTGCACTGCCCATAGGCGTTGTCTCCCACGGTGACTACGGTGCAGTCGGACTTAAGCCCCACCGTATGCTGTCTGCCCGCAGCGACCTGGATGATGTCCGTCCAATTACCCACATTGCACTGCCCGTAGGCGTTGTCTCCCACGGCAACAACGGTGCCGTCAGACTTAAGCCCCACCGTGTGCTCGTAGCCTCCGTCGATCTGGATGATGTCCATCCAGCCGCCGACGTTGCACTGCCCGTGGGCGTCATATCCCACGGCAACCACGGTGCCGTCGGACTTAAGCCCCACCGTATGATGACCGCCTCCGGTGACCATTGGGGTAGGTTTTCTGACAAAGTTCGCAGTGATTGAATAGCTGCTATGCATAGTGATGGTGGTTATGGAGGTGTTGATACTGATGATGGTGCCCACATCGCCGGTCCAGTTGACGAACTCGTAGCCCGCCTTGGCTTCTGCCACCAGGTCGACCAGCGTTCCTTCGTCATAGGTGAACATCGCCTCGCCAGGTATGGTGACCGAGCCACCACCTGTGCTGGAGATGGTCAGGTTGTACCGGACGGGCGGAATCGCCGCAAAATCAGCCCCTATGGAGTAGTCGTCGTTCATAATTATGGTGGTAGAAGCAGCGTTGACATCGGCGATGGTGCCCACATTATCGCTCCAGTTGACAAACTGGTAACCTGTCTCAGCTTCTGCCACTAGGTCGACTACCGTGCCGGCATCGTAGGGAAAAGTCCCCTCACCGGGTGTGGTTACCGACCCTCCAATCGTGCTGGAGATGGTGAGGGTGACCATCTGGTCACCCTCAGTAACACAGCCAGGTAGAGTGAACCCTATGAGCAAAAGGCAGCCAATAACCACGAAAGTAATTCTTCGCATCACGCTATCAACCCCGCATTGGATTAAGTTGGATAACCTTTGGTGCTAAAAGAAACTGAATGACTACCTATGGCCTCCAACAACTTGGCTCTATAATATCAAAGAGTAGCCTTCACACTCAAGAGGTTTTCCCAGGTTCTTCCAGAATCTCATCCGCGTCCAGTAAAAATTACATAAATTCAGTGATAGAGAATTAGTCAACCAAATCTGGGAATGCTATCATTGGGCTCTGCAATGAGATTCCACCTGTTATTGCGGGGCACGATAGTGCCGAAGCAATTTCGTAATGGGCATGAGATTGCCGCACCCCAATAGGTCGGGCTTGACAATGACAGGAAGGGGAGGGCTTAAGATGATGCGAGATCTAGTATTGAAGAATAGAAGCTACCGGCGGTTTTATCAAGAAGTTGACATAAAACTTGAAACCCTGAAGGAACTTGTTGACCTTGCCAGACTCTCAGCATCAGCACGAAATGCGCAACCGTTTAAATATATCCTTTCTTGTGAGCCTCGGAGAAACTCACTGATATTCCCACATCTGGCCTGGGCCAGGTATATCAGGGGTTGGCCCGGTCCCTGTGAAAGGGAAAGGCCATCAGCATACATTATTATTCTCGGGGACACAGAGATAAGCCGGTCTTTTGACTGCGACCATGGAATAGCCGCCCAGAGCATCATGCTGGGGGCGACTGAGCAAGGGTTGGGTGGCTGTATCATTACTTCAATAGAGAAGGAAGGACTTCGTAAATCTTTAGAGATACCGCCACGATATGAGATATTGCTTGTCCTGGCTCTGGGCAAACCTAAGGAAACAGTAGTGATAGAGAAAGTCGGGGACAGCGGAGACATTAAGTACTGGCGTGATAGCGAGGGTGTGCACCATGTGCCAAAGCGCCCCTTGGATGGTATAATCATTGGCTAGATATGCGCTGAGTTGTCATAAAAGTTTAGAAAGGAGAGGAGTGAAAAATGGCTGACAAAAAATATGGGAAGTACTTGGTAGAGAAGCCCGCTCGCGAGGTGATGGTGCCGGGAATATCCAAGGTCAAAGGTCGCGAGTACCCCACGATGACCTATATGAGTAATGACCTTGTGCCTGGATGCAACGTTTATATCGAACTTGGCTGGATATGGGACATACCTGATCCAAATCCCCACATCCCTGAACATTATCACGATTACGATGAGGTTGTCTTGCATATCGGCTCTGACCCCAACAACCCCGAAGACCTTGGTGCCAAAATAGAGTATGTGTTTGGAGGTGAACCGCTCATAATTGATAAAACCTCAGCTGTCTTTGTGCCCAAGGGAGTAAAACATGGTCCGTTAACCTGGAAGAGGGTTGACAGACCACATATACAGATGTCAATAATGCTGGGCGCGGGGACTTTGGCAGAGTCAGCACCCGGAGGATACAGCGGGAAATAAGAGAACCGCCGGGTGCTCTTTATTTTGGGAAAATTGGTGACTGGTGTCATCAATTGAGGAGGTAAATGCTGGGTTAAGAATCCAGGTTATAACATCTTCAATTTATGGCAAAAGCTGGAAAGGGGGAATTACAGAAAATGGCGGAAATGAAATACGGGAAATACATTATAACCGGAGCAAAAACTGACTTGCATCTCCCTTCGTACAGGCGCGACGTTGCAGAAATGGCCGCTGGTGATCACACACGTTTGCTATATTTGGATGATGAAGTCCTAAAAGGGGCCTTCTATGCAGAATGTGTCTGGTACTGGAATGGGTCTGAACAGTCCATAGTTGGAGCTCATACACACCCCTTTGACGAAGTCATAGCATTGGAACTAATTGGGAAGACCCCCAAGACTTGTGTGGAGAAGTCGAATTATGGTTGGAGGAAGAAAAGCATATACTCAACAAAAGCTGTCTAGTCTTTGTCCCAAAGGGGATGAGGCCCTGCCCATTGATTATCAGGAGGGTAGATAGACCTATAGTCCACTTTACCACCGGACCTGGGGGCAGGTACGAATAAACTGAAGAAAATGGAAACCATGAAACTAAAAGATAAAGTAGCTATTATTACTGGTGGTGGCCGAGGTATAGGGAAAGCTATTAGCCTGGCTTTCGTCAATGAAGGAGCTACAGTGGTAGTAGCCGCCCGCAATCTTTCGAGATTGGAAGAGGTGGCCAAAGAAATCAAAACTAAGGGTGGTAAAGCCAAGGCGATACAAACCGATATTTCCGACCACGAGCAGGTAAAGCGGATGGTAGCTCAAACTATCGATGAATATGGACAGATTGATGTATTGGTTAACAATGCCGCGGCTA
>CAYYUO010000037.1:0-9687 GCA_964474965.1 uncultured Dehalococcoidales bacterium | reverse complement strand
ACGTGTTGATTTATTCCGGGGCGAAATTCCTCTGCCCCTGCGCCGGGACAATCAGTCTGATGCCAGGGACCAGCTCCAATCCGGCCTTAAGAAGGGTAGATGTTGATACGAAGACAGGCAAGGTACAAGGGCTCTTTTAAAGGATGATGGCCCGGTCTGGGAAGATAACTTCTGCTTTACAATATTCTCTTCCCTGGGGAAGAGAATAAGGGGAAGGGTACTGGTTAAAGTTAAAAACGTTTCTTTGACGATTGATGGCAAGACAGTAAAAGCTGCCCCGGGTGAAAAGATCCTGTGGGCAGCTCTGGATAATGACATCTACATTCCCAACCTTTGCGCCATTCGGGAAAGGAGCGCGCCTTTTGCTTCTTGCCGCCTCTGCTTTGTGGAGATAGAAGGTAAAGATATACCAGTTACAGCCTGTACTACACCTGTGGCAGAAGGAATGGTGGTTAATACCAAAGGGACAAAGGCAGTGAGGCTAGCCCGCACTGCTTTGGAATTGCTTCTAGCCAGTCTCCCTGTAGATTGCGCCAATTGTCCCAAAAGTGGTTCTTGTGAACTTCAGAAAATAGCCAAGCATCTCGGCGTGAAGCTCAAAACAAAAAGGTTCAGGAAAATCCTGCCTGAGCTACCCATAGATTCTAGCAGTCCCCTGTTCATTTATGACCCTAATAAGTGTGTGCTCTGCGGCAGATGCGTTTGGGTATGCCAGGAAAAAATGGGCAAAGGAGCCATCGGTTTTGCTTACCGTGGCTTCCGGAGGATGGTCACCACTTTCGGGGATGAGCCCATGGGTAGGTCCAGTTGCCAGGATTGTAGCGAGTGTGTTGCCGTCTGCCCTGTTGGCGCCCTAGTATTTCGTGAGGTTATGTAAGGTTCTCTATACTTATTAAACTATGCCATCTCGCCCCAGTTTCTACCCAGCTTGATATCTATCTTCACAGGGACACAAAGCTCGACAGCACTGGGCATAATCTCAGTAACCAGGGATTTCATTTCCTCCACTTCTTCCTCGGGCACCTCGAAGAGCAATTCGTCGTGTATCTGTAACAGCATCTTGCTCTTAAGATTCCGCCTCTCCATTTCCCGATGTAGATTTATCATGGCAATTTTAATGATATCGGCAGAGCTGCCCTGCACCGGGGCATTTATAGCCATGCGCTCCGCAGCCTCCCTGACCATTCGGTTGAAAGAATTAATTTCGGGTAGGAACCGCCGCCTCCCCATCACTGTTTGGACATAGCCCAGCTTCCGAGCTTGCTCCTTGGTTGCCTCAAGATATTTCTTCACCCTGGGATATCTCTCAAAATACAGGGCAATAAACTGAGAGGCCTCCGCCCGGCTGAGGTTAGTGGCTTGTTCCAATCCATAATCGCTCATGCCATAAACAACCCCGAAATTGACCGTTTTGGCATTTCGGCGCATTTCGGGTGTCACCTCACTCGCAGGGATACCAAAGATTTTAGAGGCGGTCAGGGCATGGATATCCTCGTCGTGGGCAAAGGCGGCAATGAGACCGGGGTCTTGAGAGAGGTGAGCCAGGGCTCTCAAGTCAATCTGGGAATAGTCGGCGCTCAAAAGATATGTCCCGGGCGGAGCTATAATAGCTTTCCTTATCTTATTCCCCATCTCACTCCTTATAGGTATATTCTGGAGGTTGGGGTCGCTGGAAGAAAGTCGGCCGGTAGCTGTGCCCGTCTGGTTGAAACTGGTATGCACTCTCCCTGTCTTATGGTTAATAAGCGCGGGCAGGGCATCAACATAGGTTGACTTGAGCTTGCTAAGCTGACGATATTTCAATATGAGTTCGATTACAGGATGAGTGCCTCTTAATGCTTCCATGACCGAGGCTTCCGTGGAATAGCCGCTCTTCGTTCTGCGAGATTGAGGTAGCTTGAGCTCCCCAAAAATCACCTTGCCTAATTGCTGGGGCGAGTTGATATTAAATTGATGCCCGACACTGCTGTAGATTTCCTTCTCCAGTTTCAGCAGTTGCTGACCTAGTTCCAGAGACATCTCACGGAGCAGGTCGGTATCCAAAAGAATGCCATCTCTCTCCATAGCTACCAAAACTGGAATCAAAGCCATTTCCACTTCGGTGAAGAGCTGCCACAGTCCCTGCTTTCGTAGCTCAGTTTCCAAGCTCTCCTTTAAACTCCAAACGACGTCCACGTTGGCGCAGAAATAGTCGGCAATTTGGTTTACCTCTAGCAGGGATAGGGAGCTTTGTTTCTTTCCTGCGCCACTTAATCCAGCGGGGGTCGCTATCTCGACGCCCAGTTTATTAAAGGCCAGCGCTTTAAGCCCCAGGCTTTTTTCACCAAGGAGATAAGCAGCGAGCATGGGGTCGAAATTCAGATTCCTGACTTCCACCCCACAACCAGCCAACACCGCTATAACATGTTTGCCGTTATAGGCAATCTTGTCTATGCTGACATTTTCCAAAATTGGTTTGAGCCTGGCTGTGACTTGAGTTAGCGGCAATTGCTGCGGCTGGTTTAGACCAAGATGCCCCAAAGGTATATAAAACGCCTTCCCCCGGGCTGGCGATATGGCTATGCCTACCAAATCGGCCATCATAGCCTTTTCGTCCGTAGTTTCAATCTCGATGGCCAGGCCTTGTGCCGCTTCCAGTTCGCCTATAAGCTGTTCCAAAGCTGTCTCAGTGTTCACCATGTGGCACTTGACTGCCGAGGGTTGATAGCTCTCGGCCTTCATTTGGGGCAGCCTGGGAAGCAACTTGATGAACTCAAGTTCCTGGAAAAGCCTTGCTACCTCGTTCCGGTCATAGTGGCTTACCTGGCAGGTTTTCAAGTCCAGCTTGATAGGAACATCTTTGACTATGGTGGACAATTCTTTATTACGGAAGGCCTGAGTGCGATATTCGCGTAGCGTGTTCTGCAACTTGCTCGGCGTTATATCTTCAATATGGTCGTAGATTCCCTGGAGGCTGCCATACTGCTGAAGTAATTTAGCGGCCGTTTTCTCACCAACACCGGGCAGGCCGGGTATATTGTCCGAGACATCGCCAGCCAGTGCTTTAAGGTCAGCGAGTTGTTCTGGTTTGATGCCATATTTTTGCTCTACTGCCTCTTCATCGTAAAGGATGGTATCTGTGAAAGTTCGCCTGGGAGCAAGGGCTTTCACTTGAGGCAAAACAGCTTGCAGCATGTCATTGTCCCCGGTAACAATGATAGTTTCAACGCCCTGCTCATCAGCCTGCTTGCTTAAGGTGCCCAGGACATCGTCGGCCTCGAAGCCATCGATTTCAAAAACGGGAATATGGAAAGCTTCCACTAACTGGTGAACCTTTTTTATCTGGCTTTTCAACTCCTCTGGCGTGGCCGGGCGCTGCGCTTTGTATGCCTCAAACATTTCATGCCTGAAGGTCGGGGCAGGACGGTCAAAGGCGACAGCCCAATGAGTGGGCTTAAAATCAGCAAATACTTTGAGCAAGGTACTGGCAAAGCCATAGACGGCATTTACCAGCTCCCCGGTTTTGGGTTGGGTTAGCGGGGGCAGGGCGTGAAAGGCGCGGTGCACCAGGGCATTGCCGTCAAAAAGCAGTAAAAGTGGTTTCTCTCCCTTTGCCACAGCCTTATTATACTATGGCTCCGCTCTACATTGCCTGCTGATCACTTTGCCCTCGATTTCGGCAATCCCAACCACCTTGGCGTCTTATCAATATACTCACTATAGGCACCGCCGTACTTCTCAAGGCAGAAGCGTTCCTCTTCGACTGCCGAAATTCTTATCGAGACTGACTGCACAACGAAAACCAACAGGAAAACCCATGAGGCTGAAGCTATACCAACGCTAAAATATATCAACAATGATGCTAAATACAATGGGTGTCTCGAATAATGGTATATCCCTCTGGTAATCGGTACATCCATCGGTGTCGTAGCAAAATTAACTGTAGCAGTCGTAAGCACCACCAGGCCTGTTAAGAAAATGGCAAGACCGGCGTAGAACCATATCGTGCCTAATTTGAGTGGTAAAAAAATAGAATACGCGACAGCCATAGTATCTATTACCATAGATACAGAGCTGACCAACCTATATTGATGGCTGGCTTTCATTTCAGGTTGCCCTGACGCTCTCCGGTATACATCTAACCCAATAAGCCTTACTGCGAGCGTATCTATCCACGGCCAAATCATAAAAATCCAGGCGTTCCAGACGCCTATTTCAAAGGCGGGTATAAGCGACATGATTTTGCCTCCTAAGATTGATACCTTCCCTTCCTCACTTCCCCATGGCCATTATAGCTCTGCCTAACTCCCAGTCAGGTTCCTTCTTCCCTGGAAACTGCACAATCTCTATTATGGTTAATCCCAAGCCTTCAAGCAAGGTTCTCCACTCGTTAATAGTAAGCACTCTGGATTTCGTTTCCGCTTTGTATTTACTGAACCTGAATGCGAACCGGAGAAAAGGGGTCATGACCTTCCCCAATGCGCTTCTCCATTTTTCAGGCGCATATATGTCGACAATGACAATCTTGCCTTTCGGCTTCAAAACCCTGATAAATTCACTTAAAGCCTTATTTATATTCATGTGACGAATGGCAAAGGTGCAGGTTACTAAATCATAAGCGGAGTCTCCACCTGGGATGCTTTCGGCTGGAGCTTTCTCAATCATTATGACATCCTCAAGCTGTTCCTTTTTGATGTTGGCCTTGGCACTGGTTACCATTGCCTCTATCGGCTCGATTCCCACTATCTTGCAGTTTCCAGAAAGTGCTTTTGCCAGAGCAATGGCGGTGAGCCCTGTCCCACTGCCGACGTCCAATATATTCATGCCATCTTTTAATCCGCAGCATTTTATAAAGCGGTCCATAAACTCCTCGTAGCTATATCCTGCCCGGGCAAAGATAGCCACTTTTTCCTTATCATAAGTGGCTGCCCAGGAGGTGTATTGCTCTTTTACTTTGCCACTGATTTGGGTATTCCGAGCCATCTTGGCGTCCTATTCATATATTCACGGTAGGCGTCGCCATACTTCTCAAGGCAACTCTGTTCTTCAAGGGGAACAAAATAAAACGAAGCGGCTATCAGCAAAATGGTGAACAACAAGAAAACCCAGGAAGCCGTGGCTATGCTCACCCCGAGGAAAAATATAAAAGCGGTTACGTACATGGGGTGCCTTGAATAACGGTAAAGCCCGTTGGTTACGGGCTCACCGAGCGGGCTGGCCGCCCAGTTTAATATGACTATAACGCCGGCAATAAAGCCTATTAAAGTGATAGGAAGACCTACATAAAACCACACCGTCCCCAGTTTTAGGGGCAGGAATATAGAGTATATGAAGGCCGGAATATATATTGCCTTGGAAGAATAAAGGGTTATCCTTTCAGTCCTGGACAGGGCAGCAACCTGGCTTTTACCTTCGACATCTGGAGCCCGTCCTGTGGCGACACGAAAAAACAAGGGAAAAGTTAATACGTCAAGAAGCATGAAAATCCAGGCATTCCACAAACCTATTTCAAAAGCTGGTATAAGCGACACAATTCACCTCCCTTAATTCGCTTGCCCCAATTTAACTTTCGACCGCTGGGCATAGCGTTTGTTGATTAGATTGCAGCCACTATAACCTTTCTGGCTACTTGAACACATCTTGTCAAGGTTCCCTTTAGCAAATGTCATGCAACCCCAGCATTGCAGGTGAGCAAATCTATACCACTTACCATGATTCTCTTCGCAGATTTCAGCACACAGTTGCAGCGCTACTTCTCTAGGTATAGCATCCATACAATAACCTCTTTATTTGGACTAATTATTGATTTATGCAGTTTCAATACTCCTCCGCCCTAAAACGCAACCAATAAAATCTCTTTTCCCACGGATAAAATCATCTACCGACATTTCGCGCTTTCCTTCTAACTGAACCTGGCAAAGCCCTAAAATACCTTGCTTTGTTACCACCCCAACCCCAGGTGGCTCTACCAAGGTGACTACTTTCCCCATCTCCCCCCCTGCTACATCGCCGAAAGGAATAGCTTTATGGATTTTTAGCCGTTTCCCCTGATACCAGGTATAGCAGCTTGGCCAGGGATTGTACGCCCTTACCCTCCGCCAGAGCTCAACCGCTGAAAGGTGCCAATCAATCTCGGCATCTTTACTAGTTATCAACTTACTATAAGTAGCCTGAGACTTATCTTGAGCCTGCGGTTTGATTTCGCCCCCGAGCCATTTGGGCAAGGTCTCCAGCAAAAGCCTGGCTCCTACGTCAGCCAGCTTGGAGCTAAGCGAGTCCGTGGTATTCATAAAGGAAATGCCCACTTTCTCCTGGGCTAAAATCGGCCCGCTATCCAAACCAGCTTCCATTAGCATTATGGTAACACCAGCAAGTTCATCCCCGCAGAGAATGGTATTAGCGACCGGAGACGGACCTCGGTGCCGTGGCAATAATGAAGGATGAACGTTAAGACAGGCAAATTTGGGCAAGGAAAGCACTTCTGGGGGAAGAATAGCACCGAAGGCTGCCACAATGATTAGCTCGGGCTGAAAGCTGGTCAGCTTCTCCACCACCTCGCTTGATTTAAAAGTCTCGGGTTGAATAACTGGTATTTGTCGCTCCAGAGCCAGCTTTTTCACCGGAGGAAAAACAACCGGGCGCCCCCTGCCAGCCGGCTTATCGGGCTGAGTATACACAGCAAGCACCTGGCAGGAACCCTGGAGCAAAGATTCCAATATGGTCACAGCAAATTGCGGAGTGCCCATAAAAACGGTGCGCGCTTTCATAGCTAAACTATTTTTTATTAATTTTTTAATTATGTCAAACATTGCCTAGCGAAGGTTTGAGAAAATTTGATATTCTATAACTAGTAAGTTCTTAAACTCTTAACCGCACCTTACTACTCTTTTCAGCTATCTTCGTGGCTGAGCGTTGCTGGGATTGGGGATAGATTGGAACCAGCGAAAGAAATTTGGGAAAAAGCCCTAGGCAAGCTTCAAATTCAGGTCAGCAAGGCAAATTATACTACCTGGCTTAGCAATAGCCAGGGTCTAAGCTGCCAAGATAATACCTTTGTCGTCAGTGTCCCTAACGTTTTTGTCGCTGAATGGCTATCCAAACGCCTTTATCCTCTGGTAAGGAAGACCTTGGTTGATATTATGGGTAAGGATGTCGACGTCCAATTTGAGGTCCACAATCGTGAACAATTAGCAGCCAGTCCTTTAGCCAGGCAAACCGACGGCGGGACAAGCAGCAAAGCTAAACAGTACAGATTCAATCCAAGGTATACCTTCGATAACTTCGTTGTCAGCGATTCTAACCGCTTACCTTATGCTGCCGCTGTAGAAGTAGCCGAAAATCCAGGAAGTAGCTATAACCCCCTTTTCATTCACAGCAGCACCGGGCAAGGTAAGACTCATTTACTACACGCTATCGGGCAGTTAACGACAAGCAATGGGCTGCAAGCTGCTTATATTACCGCGGAACAATTCGCCAATGAATTTGTATTGGCTGTGAGAGAAAAACAAGTTGACAAGTTCCGCAGCAAATTTAGAGGTATCCATATCTTTCTATTCGATGATGTGCATTTCCTGATCGACAAGAAACAAACCTTACAATGTTTCTTCCATACCTTCAACGAGTTGTACAGCAATAACCGTCAAATTGTCATCACCGCGGACTGTGCTCCCCAAGACATGCATCCCTTTAGCAGCAAGCTAAAATCACGCCTCGAAGGGGGTCTTGTCGTTGACATACAACCACCCGACTTTGAAACACGCCTGAATATCTTACGGGCTAAAGCAGACACAACGACGGCCTCAGACCTGGAAGGGGTGCTGCACATTATAGCGGAGAAAGTGCGCGAAAATGTCCGCCAGCTTGAAGGTGCTCTGGTATATCTCACTGCCCAGGCTAAATTAAGTGGGACCAAGCTCACTCCCGAAGCAATCCACAAGTTATTAACAAGCACAACCCATAAACAAGACATAAAGTTGCTCTTACGGGCAGTAGCGGACAATTTCAACCTTTCAACAGAAGAGCTAATATCCAGAAGGAGAGACAGAAAAACCACTCTGGCACGACACGTAGCCATCTATCTTATGCGCGAAGGATACAACCGTTCTCTAACCGAAATCGGCAAAGAATTAGGTGGCAGAAACCATGCCACAATTCTTCATGGCTACGAAAAAATAGCTAGCGAATTGAGCATTAATCCTAACCTTGCTAACCAAATTGCGGAAATCAAAGAGAAAATTAATTCCCAGAAAGGTTAGAAAGCGGCATACCAGACTGTGTAGAATTATTAAATAATTTGTGGATAAATTGTTGCTTATCCCACTCACACTGTCTTCTGGGCTCTGATCATCCCCACTATTCAATCACTCCACAACAATATTACTTATAATAATTAGTATTATATATTAATATAATATAATTAAGCTTATGTTAGGTTATTGACTTATGATATATAAGAGAGAAATTATGGTTGAGGGTGGATGTGGTGGGAATGGCTGCGTCAGCTTTCGGAGGGAGAAGTATATTCCTTTTGGTGGTCCGGATGGAGGGGATGGCGGAGATGGTGGGCGTGTGTTTGTTGTGGCTAGTCAAAACATAGTTGATTTGGGATTGATGAGGCGGAAGAAGGAATTTGTGGCTGGAAACGGCTGTCGAGGAAGCGGTTGGCGGAAGCGTGGCAAAAGGGGGGAGGATTTAGCTATTTCAGTGCCCGTGGGCACAATGGTTTTCACTAAAGCTGATTCTGGGGAGGAGATACTTTTGGCGGACTTGAGTGCCCCTGAACAAAAGGTTTTGGTGGCTAAAGGGGGCCGGGGAGGGCTGGGTAATGCTCGTTTCGCTACAGCGGTGAATCAAGCTCCTGAGATAGCTAGCAAGGGTGCATCAGGAGAAGAGCGGGATGTTGTTCTCGAGGTAAAACTCATTACCGATATCTGTATTGTTGGTCATCCAAACTCGGGGAAATCCACTTTATTATCTGCGATATCCAGAGCCAAACCCGAAATTGCCGATTATCCCTTTACCACTCGCCAGCCGATTTTAGGAGTTCTGCCGGACGATAGGAGAGACTTTATCGTTGCCGAGATTCCCGGCCTTGTTGAAGGTGCTCACCTGGGCAAGGGATTGGGTAACGAGTTTTTGCGCCATGCGGAAAGAACCAAGCTGTTGCTTTACTTAGTGGATGGCAGTTCGCCGACTGTTCTCGATGACCTCAGCACATTGGAGAAAGAGATAGCCTTATACAAGGGCTTAGCACACAAGCCAGGAATCGTGGCAGTAAATAAAATAGATCTGCCTGATGTCCAAGCTCGTTTGCCCGAAGTGAAGCAGCGCTTTGTCAAGCTTGGGGTTCCTGTCTTTTACATCTCTGCAGTTAGCGGTCAAGCTGTGTTAGAATTGGTGAGGAAAGCCATGGAAATGGTGGACCGGGCAAGCCAGGATGAGGAAATAATTTCGCAGGCGCAAATGAAGGTATTCCGTCCCAAACCGAGAAAATAAAGAAGTGAATATAGGCATTCTTGGTGGTACATTCGACCCTATCCATATGGGTCACCTGGTTGTCGCTGAGGAAGCAAGAATAAGGTTAGGATTTAACGAGGTTCTTTTTGTGCCCGCCGGGCAGCCCTGGCTTAAGCTGGACCGTAACATTACTCCGGCAGCCCACAGGGTAGAGATGGTGCGCCGTGCCATAGCTGACAACCCTCATTTTAA
>CAYYUO010000036.1:0-9850 GCA_964474965.1 uncultured Dehalococcoidales bacterium | reverse complement strand
TCGCCAGTCACGCTGCCGGTGGAATGGGAGTTGCTCACAGTGCCTTTTTCATTCCATCCCACCAGACCGCCAACATCCTCATCGCCAGTCACGCTGCCACTAGAATAGGAGTTGTTGCTCACAGTTCCGGTATTCCATCCCACCAGACCGCCAACATCCTCATCGCCGGTCACGCTGCCGGTGGAATAGGAGTTGCTCACAGTTCCGGTATTCTTTCCCACCAGACAGCCAACACCATCATCGCCAGTCACGTTGCTGGTGGAATGGGAGTCATCGCTCACGTTGCCCTTATTCCATCCCACCAGACAGCCAACACCATCATCGCCAGTCACGCTGCCACTGGAATAGGAGTTGCTCACAGTTCCACTATTCTCTCCCACTAGACCGCCAACACTATCACGGCCAGTCACGGCAACATCCACCACTCGGACGTTCTTGATGACCCCTCCCTCAGCAACAAAACTGAAAAGCCCCACGTTTTCTTCGCTAGGGCGGTCGATAAACAGGTCCATTATCTTGTGGCCTCGACCGTCGAAACTGCCGGTAAATCGGGCACTCCAAGTTCCAATCGGCTCCCAGCCCTTTCTCCCATGGGCTGCCGCACTCGCCAGCTCCTCATAACCGTCAGTGGTGGAATCAAGGTCGTTCACCAGAGTGTGATGATTGTCCAGGTTGTTTCTGACGGCATCCAAATCATACCAAGTCTCTATTTCCAGGTCTTCGCCAAAAGGATGATCAACACAGCCCACCATCCCTGCAATTACCGCCACAGTAATCAAAAAGATAATAAATTTTGCCAAGTAAGGGTCTCTCTTCGAACTAAGTATTGTCTTCATCTTGCACCTCCAGCTTTTTGTAGTCGCCCTTCGACAAACTCAGGGCAGGTCCCAACAAATTCCAAATCTCAAAATCCAAATTACAAATGAAATCCAAATGCTTAAATAGCAAAACTACTTTTTTGAATAGCCCTGGGTCTAGAAAGGAGGTGTTGGTTTTACTGTGGCAGGAAAAAAGAGCCGAGTTCACATGTCTGCATGTGCTCCGCTGAGCATTGTGGTAACTACCGCAAATCTCTGATACGCACACCTCACCACCAACCTTATGTTGATCTTAAAGCAGTATTACTTATAGAGTCTATTCTGATACAGGCCATTATACTATTATCTGAGATATTGTCAATAGTCTATGGTAATAACCCCTGAGCGAAGAATTAAGTAAAAGGAGATTATACCATCATAGCTAGGAAACAAGAAAGCTGTAACAGTTTAGTTTTTCTAAAATCTCTGGCTTACAGTATAATAAGCTACTTTTGTTAAGATCCTGTTAATTAAGTATATATTACAATTTTCTGAACCATTATATCACATATTTTGCTATATCACATTCGCCACGCTGTCAGGAGGTCGATTTAGCGTGTGCGACAATTGGGATATCACCTCACAGACGAGCCTACTTCTCTGGCCGCATAAAGAGGAACATAAGCAGGGCAGCGATGGTTTTGCCATCGCAGATTTCGCCCGAGGCGATAAGTCGGGGGATTTCATCCAGGGAAATGCTAACCAACTCAATGTCGTCAGTATCCTCAGCCATGAGACGACTGGGCACAAGGTCGGCGGCCAAAAAACAATGCAGGTACTCCGTGCCATAGCCCGGGATGGAATAAAAGCCCCCCAATTTGTCTATTTTCCGGGGGAAGTAGCCAATTTCCTCCTGTAATTCGCGGCGCACAGAGTCAATGGGCTCTTCACCGGGGTCAATGCCACCAGCAGGTATCTCCAGAAGAAACCTGTCCACGGCGTGGCGAAATTGGCGGACCAGAAGGACATTATCTTGTTCATCAAGGGCCACTACAGCTACACAGTCGCTGTGCTCCACCACGTCTCTGGTGGTCTTTTTGCCGCTAGCTTTCTCCACGGTGTCCACACGTATGTTTACCGCGTGTCCCTGGTAAATCTGCTGGCTGGCTAGCTTTTTTCCCGGCTTCAACATACTCTTGCTACTTAGCTAAAACTGCATCGCTTTGCTTGCGGATGACAGCTTCAAAGGTGGTGGATAAGAGCTACCTCATCGCAGTTGGGAAACTTGGGACAGCGATAGCATTCCGCCCATACCTTCTGGGGCAGCTCCGTTTTGTCGATTAGCTGGAAGCCATGTCTTTCAAAAAAAGCCGGCTTGCGGACGAGACAAAAAACCCTGGGTATGCCCAATTCCTTAGCCTCTTCAAGACAGGCCTGGACAAGCAAAGAGCCGATACTTTGGTTCTGTTCCTGTTCATCGACAGCCAGAGACCTGATTTCCGCCAAATCAACCCAGGTAACATGCAATGCCACACAACCGATAACCTGACTTCCTTTCCTGACCACGAAGTAATCTCTAATGCCATCATATATCTCAGATAAGGCGCGAGGCAACATCTCCCCCTTATCAGCGAAATGACTGATCATCCGGTGCATGGAGGTAGCATCGCTCACCCTTGCCCTATCAACCTTTATATCAGTTTTCATTTCTTCCTCCTCCCAGTTTTTGCCACAGCGAACTATAAAAATAGGTTGGCTCATGAATTCTTAAGAAGCGCGCTATGTGGAGGCTGAGCTTCACTCTGATATTTTGCCCGTCTGATAATGGCAATTCAACTTGTCCGTCAATGCTGAGTATGACCTTTTCTCTGTGGGCAACCTTCAAATCAACTATGCTCTGCGGAGGCAGTACCAGGGCATGACTCAATCCCAGGTGGCAGGATATCGGCTGGAGGACAATTTCCCTGGATTGAGGATGAAGAATTGGTCCGCCGGATGCCAGGGAATAGCTGGTGCTCCCGGTAGCGGTGGCCACAATTACGCCATCGGCCCGGTAAGTGGTTAGCGCCGTGCCATCAATTTTTGCTTCTATGTTAACCAGGCGGACCGCAACACTTCGTAGCACGACATCGTTTAAAGCATGAAAACTTTTATCTTCAACCTGAGCCTCGATCATGGCCCTTTCCTCGATCCAGCCTTTCCCCTCGAGCAAATCGGGCAAACTAGACATAACCTCGTTGCCATCTATCTCCGTGATAAATCCCAGCCTGCCCAGGTTTATACCTAAAATAGGCACTGACAGGGGAGTTATGATTCGAGCAGCATGGAGGATAGTGCCATCTCCGCCGATACTGAGAATTAACTCCGTGCCAGCCACCTGGGGTTTAGCTTTATCCTCGTCCCAGGCCGAGCATCGCCACGAAGAGACTCCCCGAGAGGATAGCAACTCTTCCAGTTTCTCAGCTAAGTCTCGGGCTTTCTCACGTAGAGGGTGATACAGAATACCAATACGCTTCACAGGTGAGCGAAGTGTAGCACTGGCGAATTCTGACTGTCAAACCATCTAACATATCCGGGGCAATAATTCCCCGGAGAGCATATCAACGATTCGGGAGGGGCCGAGCTTTGTTTTCATTACCACCTTGCCCGGGTGCTCATTGGTTACCTCTCCGATGATGGCGGCATCTCTACCATAGCTATTTTGCCGCATTTGGGCAAGAATCTTATCGGCATTGGCGGGGTCAACTATAGCTACCAGCTTGCCTTCATTGGCCACATAGATGGGGTCCAGTCCCAGGAGCTCGCAGGCAGCTTTAACCTCTTCCTTCACCGGTATCTTAGCCTCTTCTACCACGATGCCCGCCTTCGATTGCCGGGCCAATTCGTTGAGCGTGGTCGCTAGTCCACCTCTGGTAGGGTCACGCATACAATGAATCCTGGACGAGACCCCCAGCATCTGAGCTACTAATTTATTCAGTGGAGCACAGTCGCTTTTCAAAGTCATGGCGAACCTTAATCCTTCACGCTGACTCATTACAGCTATACCGTGGTCGCCAATTGTGCCACTCAGCAGGACCTTATCCCCAACTCTGGCGTTAGCTCCTGAGATATCAACTCCGGGGGAAATTATCCCTACTCCCGAGGTGGTGATAAACAACTTGTCAGCTTGTCCTCGATTTACTACCTTGGTATCCCCGGCGATTATACTTACCTCGGCTTCTTCAGCAGCTTTCTTTATTGATTGCACTATCTGCTCAAGCTCACTTAAGAGAAAGCCTTCTTCTATGATTGCCGAAAGACTCAAATATAGGGGCCTGGCTCCATTCATAGCTAAGTCGTTCACTGTGCCGCAAACGGCTAGCTTGCCGATATCGCCGCCCGGGAAAAAGATGGGATTTACCACATAGCTATCGGTGGTGAAAGCCAGGCGCCCACTGGCTTCGAAAATGGCTGAGTCATCTAATTTATTCAATGCTGGATTAGCCAGGAAGGGAAGGAATTTTTTCTCCACCAGTTCGTGGCTCAATTTGCCGCCACTGCCGTGGGCTAGGAGAATGCTATCATCCATAAGCCTGCTCCATATCTACCCTAGAAACCCTACAAATTTTCAAGGAGTCCCGTATTGATAATAGGCGGCGCAGGCGCCTTCACTGGAGACCATGCAGGGACCGACAGGGCTTTCCGGGGTGCAGACCTTTCTAAAGAGTTTGCACTCAAGTGGCATAGCTGCGCCACGGATTACATCCCCGCATCGGCATCCTTTAGGCGCCCTCGGTGGTTTCAGGTTCACTGAAAAAGCCTTGTCGGCGTCAAATCGCTCGTATTTTCCTCTCACCTTCAAGCCACTTTGAGGGACAATTCCAATCCCCCGCCAGTTAGCTTCGCCAATCTCAAAAACCTTCTCCATAAGTTGCCAGGCCTTTCTATTTCCCTCTGGCTTTACTCCCCGGGGGTAAGCTATCTCTACTTTGGGCTCGCCCTTTTCAATTTGTTCTACCAGCTTATCTATGCATAGCAGGATATCCAGTGGTTCGAATCCCGAGATGACGCAGGCCACTCCATAATCCCGGGGGATAAATTCATAGGGATGAGAGCCAATTATAACACTAACATGTCCGGGGCCGATGATGCCGTCCAGCTTCACCTCGCCTGAGTCGAGCAGCGCTTTCATCACCGGCGGGGTCAGCTTATTGAGGGACAAAACATAAAAGTTTTTTATTTTCTCCTGCTGGGCCTTAAGTATAGAAGCCGCTATGGTGGGCGCCGTGGTCTCAAAGCCGATGCCGATGAAAATGACTGATTTCCCGGGATTGGCTTTTGCTATCTCTACAGCGTCTATGGTGGAATATACTATTCGCACATCTGCTCCCTCAGCTTTCGCCCGTTGCAGGCTCGAATAGCTGCCGGGGACTCTTATCATGTCCCCAAAAGTAGTGATGATGACATCGGGCAGGTGGGCCAGGGCGATGGCTTTGTCCAGGTCAGCGGTGGCGGTAACACAGACGGGGCAGCCTGGCCCCGACCTCATTTGCACCGTTTTGGGAACTAGTTGGCGAATTCCATATCGCAATATGGCATGCGTGTGCCCACCGCAAAATTCCATTAGTCTTATCGTTTTGGTGGAGCGCTGAGCAATTTTGTATGCTAGCCCCCTGGCTAGCTTGTTGTCCTGATACTCGTCAATGAACTTCACTTAGACTTGCTATCTCTTCCAGGAGCTTCAGGGTCTCCTCGGCTTCAGCCTCATCTATAACGCCTATGGCATATCCCGTATGAAGCAATACATAATCCCCCAGCTTGGCCTCCGGAGTAAGGGCAATGCTAACTCGACGCCTCACCCCGGCGATTTCTGTTTCCGCCTCATCCCCCTCTATGGAGACAATCTTTACCGGCACTGCTAAACACATGGCCTTATATTTTAGCCCAGGTTAACTCATAATACAAACTCCAGATTTTTGAGAATGATTGCCAGTGCGGGGGGGGGTATAGTAATACGGGATATAATCATTCAAAAAATTGTAACGTATACTCAATTAACAGGATTTTAACAAATATAGCTTATTATGATTGTAAGCCAGAGGTTTTGGGAAAACTAAACTGTTGCGACAAGACTTGGAAGGACGTTTCTGAATATGGAGGTCGAAGCTGACACCCAACGTTAGGAAAAATTTGACAGCCTCTAATTTTTGTTGAAGGAAGACAGAGATGAGTAAGTTAAGGGTATGGATATGCTTGTTGGTGGTGATGGCGTTGATGTTGACCATAGGACTGCTTGCAGTGGCGGGAACCCCAGGCCCTGTTCAGGCAGATGGCAACCCGGTAGTCATCTTCCCCGATCCAAATCTTGAAACTGCTATTCGCGAGGCAATAGATAAACCGATTGGTGATATCTACCAATCTGAACTTGAAGATCTTACAGAATTTTCGGCTGAACAAGGAGGCATTGTCAACATCACCGGGCTGGAGCACTGCACCAACCTGAGATCGCTGGATCTTAGTTTGAACCATATAATAAGCGATATATCCCCGCTTGCTGGCCTCACCAGCCTTATAGAGCTAAATCTTTGGCATAACCAGATCAGCGACATATCCCCGCTCGCCAGCCTCACCAGCCTTATAGAGCTGAACCTTGGGTCGAACCAGATAAGCGATATCTCCCCGCTTGCCAGCCTCACCAACCTGACATTGCTGGATCTTGGGTACAACCAGATAGGCGATATCTCGCCACTTGCCAATCTGACTAGCTTGACATCGCTGAGCCTTTTTGATAACCAGATAAGCGATATCTCCCCGCTTGCCAACCTCACCAGCCTTATAGAGCTGGACCTTGGGGCTAACCAGATAAGCGATATATCCCCGCTCGCCAACCTCACCAATCTGACAGTGCTGCATCTTTGGGCTATCCTCATAAGAGATATATCCCCGCTTGCCGGCCTCGCCAGCCTGACAGAGCTGGACCTTTTTGATAACCAGATAAGCGATATATCCCCGCTTGCTAACCTCACCAGCCTGACAGAGCTGGACCTTGGGGCTAACCAGATAAGCGATATATCCCCGCTTGCCAACCTCACCAGCCTGACATCGCTAAATCTTTGGAGCAACCAGATAAGCGATATCTCCGCGCTTGCCAGCCTCACCAGCCTGACAGAGCTGGACCTTGGGTCGAACAATATAAGCCATATAAAAGTGCTTGTTGATAATCCCGGGCTGGGAGATGGAGACTGGGTTGTTTTACGGTTCAATCCATTGAGCGATGCCTCCCTGAATACTTATATTCCTCAGCTCGAGGCAAGAGGGGTAATTGTTGATTATCGTGATGTAGCATGGTGCTTCATCGCCGCCGCCGCCTACGGTACCCCAATGGCAGGGGAAATAGAAATCCTGCGTGAGTTCAGAGATGAATACCTGCTGACCAACCCGGTAGGACAAGCCCTGGTAGGACTCTATTACAGGGTCAGCCCGCCAATAGCCAAGTTCATAACTGAGCATCCCGGCCTGAAGCCAGTAGTGAGGGCTGGGCTATTGCCCGCTGTGGCTATGAGCACCGTAGTCGTCGACACTACTCCAGCCGAGAAGGCGGCTATAATAGGCTTGCTGGCGCTGGTTTCAGTCGCGCTGGCGGTATGGGCAACAAGGCGGCGAGGCAGAGGTCCACATTGTACCTGAGGATGAAATTGAATATTGGCTGTTTAAAAAATGTAATTGCCCGAAATTAAACAGCCTTGAAGGATAATGAGAGGCGGCAATGAAAAATAGGGGAATGTTCTTACCAGTTCTGCTCTCTATCGCTCTCGTTTTCAGCCTTATTCTTCCTGCGGTGGTTGCTGAAGCTTCAGCAACTGCACTACAGGGGACGTGGGTGCTGGAATATTACGGAGAACCAGGGAATCTCATAGCACCTTACCCGGACAAAGATATTACACTCACAATCAGTGACTCTGACTTTAGTGGTCATGCCGGCATAAATTCGTATTATGGGAAGTGGAAAGTGGTTGGGGACAAATTATTGATTATAGAGGGTTATAGTACAGAAGCGGCTGGCCCCGAACACCTGATGGAACAGGAAGACCGCTATTTTCGTACCTTTTTTGTCCCTGAGCTGACTTACGAGATCACCAATGGTAAATTGACACTGTCCTCCAGCGAAGGGCTGCTCGTATTCATAAGGGGGGCTGCTGACAGGGGCCACGGGGAATGCGACGTCGGCAACTGGACGGACATCAAGCAGGTCACCGCAGGCTCCAGCCACACCGTGGGTCTTAAGTCTGACGGCACCGTTGTCGCCGTGGGACGCGACGATTATGGGCAGTGCGAGGTCGGCAACTGGACAGACATCACCCAGGTCGCTGCAGGCATCGTGCACACGGTGGGGCTTAAGGGCGACGGCACAGTGGTCGCCGTGGGACGCAACCGGGACGGGCAGTGCGATGTCGGCGGCTGGACGAACATCACCCAGGTTGCCGCAGGCTGGTATCACACGGTGGGGCTTAAGTTCGACGGCACGGTTGTCGCCGTGGGAAGCAGCAGCTTCGGGCAGTGCGAGGTTGGTAACTGGACAGACATCGTCCAGGTCGCCGCAGGCAGCTTTGATACGGTAGGTCTTAAGTCCGACGGCATCGTTGTCGCCGTGGGAAGCAGCAGCTTCAGGCAGTGCGAGGTTGGTAACTGGACGGACATCGTCCAGGTCGCGGCAGGCGGCTGGCACATGGTGGGTCTTAAGTCCGACGGCACCGTGGTCGCCGTGGGATTGAACGACGACGGGCAGTGCGATGTCGGCGGCTGGACGGGCATCACTCAGGTCGCCGCAGGTTTCGAACATACAGTTGGGCTTAGGTCCGACGGCACCGTGGTCGCCGTGGGATTGAACGACGACGGGCAGTGCGATATCGGCGGCTGGACGGACATCATCCAGGTCACCGCAGGCTCCGAACATACAGTTGGGCTTAAGTCCGACGACACCGTGGTCGCCGCAGGCGGTACCGTCTTTGACGAACCAGCATCTGGGTGCTTCATCGCCACCGCAGCCTACGGCACGCGCATGGCCGAGGAAATACAAAATCTCCGTGAGTTCAGAGATGAGTACCTGCTGGCCAATCCGCTGGGACAAGCTCTAGTAGACCTCTATTACAGGGTCAGCCCACCAATAGCCGAGTTCATAACTGAGCATCCCGGCCTGAAGCCAATAGTGAGGGCTGGGCTATTGCCCGCTGTGACCATGAGCACCGTGGTTGTCAACACCACTCCGGCCGAGAAGATGGCCATAGCAGGCTTGCCGGTGCTGGTTTCCGTGGCACTGGCTCTCTGGGCAGCGAGGCGGCGAAGCAGAGGTCCAGAGTACACCTGAGGGTGAAAGAGATTGGGAGGAGACAAGCCCCTCCCTTACGGTTTTTCCCAGACTGACATCTCCATCTTGTCATTGCGCGGCTGACGAAGTTAGCTGAAACAATCTCGTGGAAGGGCATGGGATTGCCACGCTTCGCTCGCAATGACAAAAGGGAGCACTGGCGATGGCAACTGCCTCGCTCTGAGCGGAGACGAGTCCCCGCACTACGGTCTTCTGACGCAATGTAGCGGCAGAGTTCATCTCTGCCTTATCCCGAACAGTTTTGAATTTGAAATTTAGAATTTGTTTAGGCCTGTCCTGAGCGAAGTCGAAGGGGTTTAGTACTTGAGATATTAGGATTTCATGCTGAAGGGGGGTTAATGGTACTGCTTTACCTTACTAATGGGCGATTGACGGATGAGGGACTACACCATACAATAAATCATAAGGGATTAAATCAAAAAACCAGGAAGGTGTTTGAAAATGTAGTTAGTCAATTTATTGGGCAGAGCCTGATAAGTCAGTCAACTACAAACTTTGGAGGTGAAAAATTCTAAGGATAGCTAGGGCAAAGGAAGAGGGGTGGCTATTACTCTGGAATGAAGCCTTAGGGAAAATTCTTTAACTCCAAGCTAGCCCTCAGCTACTCCAAGCTAACCCTCAACTACTTGAAGTTAACCCTCAGTAACTCTCAGCTAACCCTCAGTAACTCTCAGCTAACCCTCAGTCA
>CAYYUO010000035.1:0-10028 GCA_964474965.1 uncultured Dehalococcoidales bacterium | reverse complement strand
GCTTCTTCGAGCGCCTTAATTATTCCTTGATTGAAGGCAACGCCGCCCTGGAATACTACGGGAGGTAAGATTTCCTTGCCTAAAGCCACGTTATTAAGGTAGTTTCGTACTAAAGCTTGACATAAGCCATAAACGATGTCTTCGGTTTTATGCCCTATTTGCTGCTTATGAATCATGTCCGATTCAGCAAAAACGGTACACCGCCCGGCAATGCGTACCGGAGCCTTGCTTTTTAAAGCTCGTCCCCCGAATTCTTCGATTTCTATGTTTAACCTGGAGGCTTGGTGCTCAAGAAAACTGCCGGTACCAGCAGCACACACTGTGTTCATACCAAAATCAATAACCACACCATCGCGAATTAAGATAATTTTGCTATCCTGTCCCCCAATTTCAACAATAGTTTGTACTTCGGGTACGTGATACATAGCAGCAACAGCATGGCTGGTAATTTCATTTTTTATTAAATCGGCACCCAGGACGACTCCAGCAAGATAACGAGCACTTCCTGTAGTAGCTACCCCACAAATTTCAGCCTGAGGCGGCATTTGCTTTTTTATGTCCTCCAGGCCCTTCTGAATAATATTTATCGGTTTGCCTTGAGTTCGTAAGTAAGTAGAGGCTATAAGCTGGTCCCGCTCATCAAGCAGAGCCAGTTTGGTAGTAACCGAGCCAACATCAGCACCAAGATAGGTTTTCACTTTCTCCTTCGTTTCCTTCTAAACTTCAGCAAATCGACGAAAGCCTCAAGCCTGGTTATCATCCCCGGCCTGGCCATTTGCTCATCGTAAAGGACAGTAAGCACAGGGATATCCTCCTTAGTCGATGGCATAATATTCTGAGCCACTATCTCAGGCATGCACGTGAAGGGTGCTAGGTGGACCACGCCATCATATCCCTCACGGCCATAAACCACCTTCTCACCCACTGATTCCCAGCCATCGCCACCAACATTACGCTTAAGATAGGGCATAGCTGCCTCGTGAACCTCTTTCCACTCATCGACGCCTAGATAGTTGAGAAACAGCCTATATTTGACCCAGCGTGAAAGGCTCATAGTGCGCTCTACTTCCACTCCTAATTTGCCCAATTCCATTTCTATATCCATGTTGGCGAATGGGTCGAGAACAACGAAAACTTCACCAACGATGCTCACTTTAACCGGGTCAGCGGTCGGGTCTTTGGGCACCCGGTCCAGCTTCCTGACATATTCCTTAGCGGCGTTCTTAACCTCCCCGACAGTCCTCGCCTCGCCGATAGCCTTAACAGCTTCTCGATAAATTTGGTTAGCCGTTCCCCTCTCAAGTTCCACCGCCCGCACCTTATGAACCACCTTCTCTATCCCGTCTAAAGCAAATAATTTTCCCAGGGCAAAGCGCAGAGCTGAAATAATTTTGGGCCAGGGGGCATTGTTAGTCAGTTCCTTTATAAGACGCATGATGCTACTAAATCTATGCTGAGATACGTCGAGGGTGAGGAAGCGAGCGTTATAGCCTAAGTCACGTATGATTTGTTCTTGTTCCTTAACATAGTAGCCCAATCGGCACACACCAGTGCCTCTGGCATGAATCAGAGTATCGGCTCCCAATTCGCAGGCCTCAATTAAGTTGCCCAAGGTAAGCTTGAAAGGCAAACAAGCTTCCACCGGCGAATATTTGACCCCAAGGTCTAAGGTTCGATGACTGGTTGGAGGTGGGATTATTAGCTCACTCTCTCCATTGCCCAGTTTTTGAACCAGCGCCTCGGCAATGATGTAGGCATGTCCGCACTGGGGTATCCCTATGCGCATACCTTCTTCCTCCTTTTGACCATATCAAGAAAAGCCTCCAACCGAGTGAGCAATCCCCCCTCACTTGTATGTTCATCCAAACTGAGGTGTAAAAAAGGGGTTCTGAACTCGCTTGCTCGATGCCGCACCATGTCCACCATCATGGAGTCGGGGCCACAACCAAAAACAGCCACACTAATTATACCATCAACTTTTGCCTCTAGATAGTGTTCACCGGCACCAATTATATCGGCTTCGAAAGACCAGTGCGGGGCACCTCCCAATCTTATCATAGCGATATCGAGTGATTCCTGCTCTGCCATCTCCGGAGTAAATACCTTGACTCCCATCGCCTGCAGTCGGGAAATGAGTCGATGGTTGATATAATCGTCATAGATAACATATGCATGCCCGATAACGGCAATAGACAAACCAGGTGATATATCGGGCTCCAAATGTGATTTGTCCTCATCTCGGTGCATCTTATCCAGAGCTTGAATGGGTGTGATTCCTATATCGGACATCTCTTTTCGGTATGCTAAATGGGCTTTCTCTGCTTGCTCGACAGCCTCTTTAATCTTGCTTCTGTCGGAGCTAAAATGACGTCCCAGGTTATATATGGCATGACGTAAGCTGCGGCGGCCTTTATTTAAATCTATCTCAGGATCGAGAATCGGGGGACACTCTGGCACTAAGGCCCTGGTCATATCCGGCAAGCCGATGAATTTGGAGCAGTAGTAAGCTTTCTTCCCCAGGCTGCGCATTGCTGGAATAAACATATAGTCACATTTATCTGCCAGGGAAATAACATGTCCGAAGAAGAGCTTCACCGGCAAACAAGTCTCAGCAACCGCCCGTGGATTTCCTGCGGTAAAGATAGCTTTGTCAGTTGGTGGTGATACCACCGTTTCTGCACCCAGGGCTTCAAAAAATGCTTTCCACCCAGGGTAATATTGATAATAAGATAAGGCTCTGGGAATACCTACCCTAACCACTTTAGAATTCCTGCTTAATCTTATCAAGCATTCCTGGCTGAAGGATATCAGCCACAGTCATAGCCATTGCCTTGGCTGCATCCATCAAGCCTTCATGCCCAGTTTCAGAGGCGGCGGCGGAGGCAAACTCTGGTGTATGTATGAACACCTCAGGCGAAGCTATGGCTATCGTAGGATGTATGCTTGGTACCACTTGACTCACGTTTCCCATATCTGTGCTACCAAAGCCAAAGCGAGGGTCGAAGGCTTCGACATGTCGCCCCAGCGATTCTAGATTTTGACCAAATAGCCGAGCTAAAGTCGCATTGTTTTTCATCGGAGCATAAGACCTCTCCCTCCACTTGTATTCTAATCTTGCCCCGCTAGCTACAGATGCCCCTGTAAAACAGTTTAAAACCTTATCCTTCAGCTCAGCAAGATATTCATTATCTGGAGCACGTACCAAAAACACGGCAGCGCTATGGGCGGGCACTACGTTAGGAGCTTCGCCTCCATCAGTGATTATGCCATGAATGCGCGCTTCACTCATTATGTGTTGACGCAATGAATTTATAGAAGTGAAAGCTAAAATCATAGCGTCAAGGGCGTTTATACCCTTGTAGGGTTGGGCAGCGGCGTGAGCTGGCCGACCAAAAAATTCCACCTCCAGGGAGCTACAGGAAAGTGCCTGTATGGTTACCATGTTGCGCACATCGGGATGTACTATCATAGCCGCGTCTATTTCCTCGAAGGCTCCCGCTTTCACCATGTCTATCTTGCCACCGAAGACTTCCTCTCCAGGAGTGCCCAGAACGACAATGCTGCCTCCTAACCGGTCAATGATAGACTTACTGGCCACAGCAGCCCCGACTGCCGAAGTAGCTATTATATTATGCCCGCAGCCATGTCCCATTTTGGGTAAAGCATCATATTCAGCGAGCAAGGCAATTCTCGGGCTCCCCTGGCCATACGTCGCTCGAAAGGCTGTAGCCAATCCGGCAATGCCTCGTTCTACATTAAATCCATTCTCTTCAAGATAGCCAGTAAGCCAGGTTGCCGCCTTTTCCTCTTCGAAGCCCAACTCAGGGTTATCATGGATATTTAGGCTCAACTGGATAAGTTGCTGCCTTTGTAATTCGACGCTATCCTTTACCTTTGGCTTCAGTTTTCCTATCTCCAAGGTGGTTTATCAATTCCTCCTGTCAATCTGGGTCTTCCGCTCAGGTGACAAAATAATCGTTCCCTATTTCTAAACTTGAACCTCTTATGAATAGTTATTATACTTTGTGATTGATCTAAATTTCTAGGCTATGGCAGATGGAAAGAGAACCTCTGAGAGTTTTGATAAATATAGCTCAGTTGCGGAAAGAGCCTGTGGGCTCTAGCCAGAGCCATGATATAAGTGGGACGATCAGTGAGGAAGTTAGAGGTTTTGTTGAAGGAAAGGCAAAGGTGATTCGTACCAACCGGGGAGTTTTAGTCCAGTGTAAATTAACTGCTGAGGTAGAACTCATATGTAGCCGCTGCCTCAACGCATTCTTATACCCAATAAGTTTCACCGCAGAGGAAGAATTTCTTCCGATATCCGATGTGCCTGGTGATTTAGCACGCTCTCCGCCGGAACAATCAGAAGGGTTCACCATTAATAATAAAAACATACTTGACCTGAGCGAGCTAATACGGCAATATATCTTGTTAAACTTGCCCATGAAACCACTATGTCGACCCAACTGCCCAGGAATAAAGGAGGCGAATTAATATGGCGTTACCTAAGAAAAAAACTGCTAAAGCGCGCCAGGGGAAAAGGCGCAGCCACCTTAAACTGACTCTGCCTGCCACGGATGTGTGCCCACATTGCCACAGTCCTAAGTTACCTCACCACGTTTGCCCTAACTGTGGCTGGTACAATGATAGAGAAGTAATCGAGATCAAACCCGCCAAGAACAAGAAATAGTTCGCATGGCTGAGTTACCCAAGGTAGCTTATGTTTTCCCAGGGCAGGGCTCCCAAAGCACTGGCATGGGACTGGACCTGTACAACAGCTATCCTTCAGCTAAAGAAGTCTTTGATAGAGCTGATGCTTCTTTAGGCTTTTCCCTCTCCCGTTTATGCTTTGAAGGTCCAGAGGAGGAACTGAAGAAGACGCATAACGTCCAGCCAGCGATACTGGTTGTCAGCATCGCCTGCCTTAAAGCGCTTGAAGAGGCAGCTATAACTAATTTCCCCTCTCTCACTTTTGTTGCTGGGCATAGCTTGGGCGAATATACTGCTCTAGTTGCTACTGGTGTGCTGGGCTTGACTGATGCTGTTTTGCTTGTCAGGGAAAGAGGAAGATTAATGTATGAAGCTGGGCTAAAAAATCCCGGGAGCATGCTGGCTGTAATAGGACTTGACGAAGAAACAGTTAGAGATATAAGCTCTCATAGTGGGGCCGAAATTTCCAATATAAACTGTCCAGGACAGATTGTAGTCAGTGGTACCGCTCAAGCTCTGGCTGAAGCTGATAAATTAGCCAAGACAAAAGGTGCTCGTGCTGTTATTCCTTTAAAGGTTAGCGGGGCTTTTCATTCCGCCTTAATGGAGCCAGTCCTAGCTGAGTTCAGTAAAATTGTCTCGAACGTTAGGTTTCAACCTCCAGTTATTCCTGTAATATCTAATGTGACCGCTCGGCCGTTACCCGATGTTGATTCGATAAAAGAAGAGCTGGTGAAGCAGCTTCGTAATTGCATCCAATGGCAAAGGTCGGTGGAATATATGATGCACAGTGGGGTCACCACCTTTTATGAAATAGGTCCAGGGAGAGTGCTCAGCGGTTTACTCAGGCGAATAAATTCCGAACTCCAAACTTTCAATATATCGGGAACTGAGGATATAGCGCAGCTAGCATCTAAAGAGGAACCAACTAACTAATGGCTGGCATCAGACGACAGGCAAGAATTGCTGCCCTCCAAACGCTCTACGAACTTGATTGCACAAAGCATAAGGCGGAGGAAGCTTTGGCTCATTTGAGAGCAGAGGAAACAATGCCCCAAGAAGCATTTAGCTTCAGCGAGGAGCTCGTGAAAGGAGTGCTCCAAAACAAATCTAAGCTTGATGCTCTCATTAAGAAGTTTGCTCCAGCTTTTCCCCCGGAGCAAATGTCGGTCATTGATAGGAATATTTTACGCCTGGCTATTTTCGAAATTTCATTTAGCGATAAAACTCCCATCAAGGTAGCTATAAATGAGGCTATAGAGTTAGCCAAGGAATTCGGAAGCGATTCTTCCCCCCGATTAATCAACGGAGTATTGGGCTCAGTAACAACTGAACGTGGCGTAGAACGATAAAGCCTCCCTGAGAGACGTGAGCGCCTTGTCTGCTCTCCGGTGACCTCTTCACCGAGCTGATGTACCATAAAAGGTAAATTTTCTTGACAATATAGCCCATTGTAGTGTAAAAGTATTATACAATGAGTAACCTTGAGATTCAGCAAACACAATCCTTGCAAGCACGTCAAGAGTTCAAATTGATTATGCGACTGGAACAGGCTGGTTTGCTGGAAATGCCCGAAGAGGAGTTCAACAGGCTTATCGCTGAGGTGGAAAGCAGCCCCTTGTTCAAAGACTTATATCGGAAGGAGAGAATAATTCACTATCAGAGATATCCTAAGACGGATCTTTCTCCTCGCTTTTACCAGCTTAATGAAGAAATTGCCGCCGGGACAGGCACTATTGATATCGAATCCCTTTTATCTAACAAAGAGGATGTAATTCGTCTGATAAAGAAAAGAGGGAGGGAGAATTTTGAGCGATATTTCCTATATCCTGAACCGGAGGTAAGTGCAGAGGAGGTTGCTCGAGAGTGCAATTTGGAGCTTGCAGAGGTTGAAAGGATAAATAGCCTCATTAACGAATTCTCCATTATGAGCGAGTTTTACAACCCTTCTGCTCTTAGTTCAGAACATGGAATTTACTACTCCAAGGTCGCTTCGATAGAAAGGGAGGCTGAGGGTTTTATTATCGGCTATCTCTCACCTTCTTATGCACGGGGAAAATATTCGATTGACTATGAAAGATTTGAGGAATTGAGGCAGAGTGGAGCTATCACCAAGGCTGAGGTAAAGGAAATCAGACAGCTATTTAAGAAGCTAGAGCTAATCAATAGCCGTAAGGACACGGTGACCCGGATATTGCAAGGAATTGTGGAAAGGCAAGCACCCTATTTCGAATCCGGTAACGACAAGGCTGTCTTGCCATTTAGCCAAAAGGAGCTAGCTGAAAAGATTGGGCTTGTTCCAAGCTCAATTAGCCGCGCTATTAGCTGCAAAAGCCTTGAGGCGCCCTGGGGTGAAGAGAAATCTCTTAAGGATTTCTTCCCTCGACCAAGAAAGTTTAGGAAGGAACTGGTCAGGCAGCTCCTTGAAACAGGAGAGGAATTCCCCTCTGATGAAGCAATTAAAGCTAAACTTGAACAAACATTTGGCGTTTCTATTTCCCGTCGCTCAATATCAGATTTAAGGAAGGAATTGAAATTTCCCCCAGCTTGGAAGAGAAAACAAGATTTGCTTCAAGAGAGGAAACTATGATTGACCATCCCACTCCAAAGAGTAAATGGCAGCGCTGGAGGGACAGCATTGCAGTGAAAACCATTAAATGGTTACCGGAGAACCAAGTGTCTAGGGGTGTGCGAAGCCCCCACTTCTGGATAATCGCTGCTCTAATGACAGTTCTTACGCTCGTTTACTATGCGGGATACACTCCCTTAGCCAATCTCGGAAGCTTCTTCACCGATGCTTTTCCTCATGATTTGCATCGGACTCTGTTCTTAATTCCCATAATCTACACTGCTCTAACCTTCAGAGTGCGGGGGGCCCTTGGTGCTTCGTTTGTTTTTTTGTGTGTTGTGTTGCCACGCACCTTTTACTCACCATACGCTGACCCGCTAGTCAGGCCACTTCTCTTTGTCCTGTTTACTGTTTTACTCGGGGTATTAACTGCGCTGCTGATAGATGGAGTTGAGGAAGAAGTAAAGGCTCACGCCGAGCTAAATATAGCCCACCAAGAGCTTAATACCTATGTTCAGCAGCTAAAGGAAAGCCAGGAGCAACTCATCCAGGCTGAAAAACTGACCTCTCTGGGTCAGATGGCTGCCTCCATCGCTCACGAAATTAATAATCCCCTGGCCGGAGTCCTGGTCTACACTCAGTTGCTATCGAAAAAGGTGACTGGTGATGCTTTTAATAAAGAAGAGGCGCTGGGTTACCTTTCCAAGATGGAAACTGAGGTGGGTCGCTGTTCCAGGATAATCCGAAATCTCTTGGATTTTGCTCGACAAACTGAGCCGATGTTGAGGCTCGTGGACATTAACCAGGTTATAGAACAGGTCCTGGCCATGGTAGGCCATCAAGCTCAACTCCAAAACGTTGAGGTTGTGAAAGAGTTTAGCCCATCCTTGCCTAAGGTCATGGCTGATTTCGACCAGCTTCAGCAGATATTTACCAATCTCACTCTTAATGCTATCCATGCAATGCCTGATGGGGGCAGGCTGACCATTCGCAGCTCGGCGGTGGATGGTGAGGTCAGGATCGATGTCCAGGATACAGGCTGTGGTATCTCAAAAGAGAACATGGGCAAGCTCTTCACCCCTTTCTTCACCACCAAGGCAAAAGGCAAGGGTGTAGGGTTAGGATTAGCTGTAGCTCATGGGATTATTGAGAGGCACAAGGGAAGAATCAAAGTACAAAGTGAGGAGGGGAAGGGAACCACTTTCAGCATCTACCTGGGAGGCTACAACGATGAAAAAGGTTAAAATACTAGTGGTGGATGATGAGGCTATTGTCCGCGAGTCGTTAGGCGACTGGCTCAAGGATGTTGGCTATCAGGTTCTTACCGCTGAAAATGGTCACAAGGCATTAGAGGTGATTGAGAAGGAAAAGCCAGGCATCATGATTGCCGATCTGGTGATGCCAGGTATGGATGGTATTGAGTTGATGAAAAGAGCTAAAGCACAGCAGCCTAAGATTGAGGTTATTATCATCACAGCCTATGCCAGCATTCCCACCGCCATCACTGCTATGAAAGAAGGGGCATACGATTACATTGAAAAGCCATTTTGTCCCGAGAGAGCCGAATTCCTGGTCGAAAAATTAGCTGAACATCAGGAACTAGTTGAGGAAAACCTCTCCCTGCGTCAGAAATTGGAAGACCGTTACCGCTTTGAGAATATCATAGCGAAAAGCTCTAAGATGCAGCGGGTAATCGAGGTAATAAAAGTAGTAGCTAAGAGCAACGCTACCGTATCGATCACAGGCGAGAGTGGCACAGGGAAGGAGTTGGTGGCACGTGCCATTCACTCCCAGAGCCATCGCCGGAACAAGCCTTTCGTCGCTGTTAGTTGTGCCGCTTTACCTGAAAGCCTCTTGGAAAGTGAGCTATTTGGTCATGAGAAGGGTTCCTTCACGGGAGCTTATGCTCAAAAGAAAGGTAAATTCGAGTTCGCCAATGGGGGAACACTTTTTTTGGACGAAGTTGGCGAGATGAGTGCCAATATCCAGGTTCACCTGTTAAGGGTCCTAGAAGAAAAAGAGTTTGCTCGCGTCGGTGGCAATGAACCAATCAGGGTTGATGTAAGAGTTCTTTCAGCGACTAATAAGGACTTAAGAAAGGCCATAGAAAAGCAGGAATTCCGGGAGGACCTTTATTACCGGCTTAATGTAGTTAACATCGAATTGCCTCCCTTGAGGGAAAGAAGGGAGGACGTCCCTCTATTAGCTGAACATTTCTTGAACAAGTTTGCAATGGAGAATCAGAAAGAGATCACCGGGTTCTCTCCCGAGGCAATGGAGCTTGTGCTTGATTATGATTGGCCGGGCAATGTCCGTGAGCTGGAAAATGCCATTGAAAGGGCAGTCATCCTGGCTAAGGATAGCATTATCACTATTGCCGACCTGCCTAAGGAAAATCTGTCGCTGGCTTACTCAACTACGCCAAGGAAAAACCTTAAAGAAGTGGAGAAAGGCCACATCTTGAATATCCTCCGTGAAACCGGCGAGAACTACAGTGAGGCAGCTAGAATTTTGGGGATCAGTAGAATGACACTCTACAACAAGGCAAAGGAGTATGGTTTTGATGTAAAAAAATAGACGTCGCGTGACTCGTTTTTTTACATAGTTAAAAGGCAATAAATTTTCAGCATTGGTAAAAAAGCTACCCGAAAATTCGGGTAGCTTTTTATTTTGGCAAGAAAATTGCGATACCAAAGGGTGAAGGAGGTGAAAGAAATGAAACCAGTATTAATCGTTGAAGACGAAA
>CAYYUO010000034.1:0-10645 GCA_964474965.1 uncultured Dehalococcoidales bacterium | reverse complement strand
GGTAGAACTGCCATCCCCGGCCCGTGGCCAGACCATACCCGGCCAGGGCGGAAAAAGCGATATGAGCGGCTACGACGAAGAACCTTTCCCAAAATCCAAGTAGCGCCATGAAGCCGCCGGTTTGCACTGCTGCCCAGGTCCACCCTGAGGCGAAGATGAGATTGTGTGCCCACTGTGCTTCGAAAATGGCAAATCCGGCTCCGGCCACAGCGCCGATAATGAGTCCCAGCTTGGGGTCGATATTCCTGTCGCTACGCCTCCAGTAGACGACCACCGGCACCAGCTTTGCTCCTTCCTGCACCAGTCCGCTGAGTAGTATTTGCGGGATCGCCGCCAGAAGAATCCAGCGCATGAGGACCTCCTGGCTCCAGAAATGGCTCAGCGCTTGTCCAGCCCAAGCCTGGAGAGGAATTTGAATAAAGCTAGCAGCAGCCAGGGTTAGAAAGGCACTGCTTACGAGGACCGCCCAGAGCCAGGGTTTCTTAAAGAGCGGCGGCCGGTAACCGGCCAGCCAGACCGCACCGAAGGCTATAGCCAGACCGATGGCTATGGCCAGGTAAGTACCACTGGCGCTGGGGTTCTGAAAGAACGATTTGAAAAAGGTGACCATATAATCTATCAAAGACATGGACTCCTCCTATGCTTTAAATTAGCTCTTGTCCAATTCATTGTACATGTACTCTTCGACGCTCTTAGCATTCACACATTATACCTGCATGCGAAATAAAAGAATATACCCCTGAGCAGGAACGCCCAAGGGCATGTTGCCGGTTCTGATAAGCCTTTGGTCGCTGGTTCAAGTCCCGCCGCTGCCACTCTTGTTTTTCACGGCCATAACTTCACGGGGATGATGTTTCAGGCTCAGCCGTAGCTGCCCTTTTTCTCCAGCGGAGCCACAGAGCCCAGGCCGTTACCGCCACGGCTACCGCGGCAATATAGATTTCCTCGTGAAGGTCGGGAAGGAGCCCTATCAGCAAAAATCTGCCATAGTTCAGTAAGGCGTGCAGACCGGAGGCTATGAGGTAGAACTGCCATCCCCGGCCCCTGGCCAGGCCATATCCCGCCAGGGCGGAAAAAGCGATTTGAGCGGCTACGGTAAAGAAACTCTCCCAAAATCCAGCCAGTGCCCAAAAGCCGCCAGTATGCACTGGCCACCAGGTAAAGATGAAATTGAGTTGGTGTTGAGCTGCGAAGATTGCAAATCCGGCTCCGGCCACAGCGCCGATGGCGAGTCCCAGCTTGGGGTCGATATTCTTGCCGCTGCGCCGCCAGTAAACGACCACCGGTACCATTTTTGCCCCTTCATACACCAGTCCGCCGAGGAGTGCTAGTGGTATCACCGCCAGAAAAACCCAGTGCCCCGATACCTGCTGGCTCAAGAAATGATCCATTGCCTGTTGGAGGGGAATTAGAATAAAGCAAACAGCAGCCAGGGTTAGGAATGGGCTGCTTACGAGGACCGCCCAGAGCCAGGGTTTCTTAAAGAGCGGCGGCCGGTAACAGGCTAACCAGACCACACCGAAGCCTATAGCCAGGCCAATACCCCAGGCGGTGGGGTTTTGAAAAAAAGAGACGAAACTTCTGACCATGTAATCTATCATAGACATCTCCTACGCTTTAAACTGGTTATTATCTAGTTCATCATACATGTATCCTGCGACGCTTCTCGTCACACGTATATTATACATATATGAGAAGTAAAAGAAAATATACACTTGGGCAGGAACGCCCAAGGGCATGTTGCCGGTTCTGATAAGCCTTTGGTCGCTGGTTCAAGTCCCGCCGCTACCGCCTTTGTTTTTCACAGTGCTATCCGGCAATGCCATAGGCACCGGTGACGGAGTCTCTGAAGAGCGGCAATTGCGGTGGATAGAAAGTGAATAGAACGAAGAGAATGCCCAGGACTGCTAAAGCAATCGGGGCGAAACGGTTAAGCCTTTCCGGTAATGGAGCGGCAATTAGCAGTTTATAGCTCACCAACTGCCCGACTATGACGGCTACAACGAAAATCGCAATGTCAACTATCAGGAGGCCATGCCCCAGAATAGCTGTGTACGAATAGTAAAGGACCACGATAGTGATTGGTATTAGATAAATTCCTAGAGTCTTTGCAGAGAAAAAATTGTTCGTCGACTTCCCAAAGCGGCTATATTCCAAAACCGCATATACCAATGCTGGCCAAAACCCCAACTTCAGATGTTCCCACACACTTTCATTCACGGCGGCAATCGGGGCGATGGGAATCGCACGCCCGGACCACTCGAAGGCAAAGTGCAGCAACGACCCCAAAACAACTATGAAGACGATTCCCCCTAACTCCCAGCGCAAAATGCTTTTTTTCACAGTTGAACCTTCTTTCTCGATTTAAGCTAGCTCCACGGTATCTTGGTATTTGGGGACTTTTACGGTCCACCCGGTCCTCTCTTTCAGGAGCTTCGCAAAGCTGTTGGCTGCCTTTTCTTCCCCGTGGGTGACGAATACGCATCGCGGCGGGACACGAATGTCATCTAACCACTCCAGTAGTCCATCCCGGTCGGCGTGGGCCGAGAACCCTTCGATTTGTTCGATGTGTGCCTTCACCGGATGTATCTGCCCCAGGAGACGGACTTTCTTAGCGCCATCCAGCAATATCCTGCCCGGCGTTCCCTCCGCTTGATAGCCGACGAATAATATTGTGCTTTCTGGCCTCCTGATGTTATTGACAATGTGGTGCTTCACACGGCCGCCGGTTACCATACCGCTGCCGGCTATGATGATACTGCTTCCCTTTATGTTGTTAATGGCCTTGGACTCTTCCACACTCTGTACTATTTTGAGGTTTTCAAAGCTAAAGCAGGAATTACCCTGCCGCAGACGTTGCATCATCTCTTTGTCGAAGAGTTCGGCGTGACGTTTAAATACTTCTGTAATCCGTATTGCCATAGGGCTGTCCAGAAAGACGATTAGAGGTGGAATTTCCTTACGTAGAAACAATTCGTTCAGGTGATACAGTAGTTCCTGGGACCGCTCCAGTGCGAAACTGGGAATAATGATGTTGCCTCCGGCGCTTACCGTCCTGTTGATACAATCGCGCAATTGTTTTTGAATATCGAGGTTCTCATGTTCTTCGTGAGTACGGTCGCCGTAAGTTGACTCTATAACTATATATTCGGCCTCGTCGAAAACAGCCGGGTCTTTTATTATCGGGCGGTCGGGCTCGCCGATATCACCGGAAAAAATTACCCTGTGGTTTTTGCCATCCTGCTGGATATTTACACTTATGGTTGCAGCCCCGAGTACATGCCCCGCTTCATAATAACAGCCTTCGAGATTGCTATTAGTTCTGACACAGCTCAGGTATTCTACGGCGGAAAAATGCGGCTCGACCGCTTCGGCATCTTCTACGGTATAAAGGGGTATTTCAGGATAAGGACCACGGCGCCCTTCCCTTCTATGGCGTTTTGCCTTATATGCAGCGTCTTCTTCTTGCAGCTTTGCGGAATCGAGAAGGATAATCTGGGCTATCTCAGCCGTCGCCTGGGTGCAATATATCTTGCCCTTGTAACCTTCCCGTACCAGTTTGGGTAAAAGTCCGCAATGGTCGAGATGGGCATGGGTCAAAAAAACGGCATCGAGCGACTGAGGGTCGAACGGAAATGGCTGCCAGTTTCTCCCCTGGTGCTCCCGCTCCTGGTACATCCCGCAATCTATAAGCACACGGGTATTCTGCCTCTCTAAAAGGTAGCAGGAACCTGTAACATTCCTCGCTGCACCCAGAAATGTCAGTTTAGCCAGCATAGATGATGCGACTCCTTAGTAATTTTTAATAGCCTCCTTAGCCCTGGCTATGGTTTCCTCGTCGGACACCTCGTACGATGTTATGGCGAAAGAGCCTGCGACCTTGCCCTGGTTTTTCTCTATTTTAGCCGTTATGTTCGCCAGAGCTTTCGCTGAATTGTCGCCAGCCATGGTAAAGAATGGAATAATACTCCGGCCCTCGAAATTTGTCTTGTATATAAATGAGTTAATAGCCGGTGCCGGTCTTGAACCCCATATTGGAGAACCGATAAATATCGTTTCATATTGCTTTAAGTCGACATCTATGGGATTTATCTTACTTCCCTTGTTCATTTTAGCTTCGAGGCCTCCAATCGCGTAGATGGACGGCCCTGGTTTTCTGGGCTTTGTCTCCGTAATCTCCAGTAGTGTTGCATTCAGGGCTTCGGCGATTGCTTGAGCTACCAGCTTCGTTTTACCTGTCAGGGAATAATAAACTACTAACGGTTTCATGCAACTTCCAATTTGGTTAATTGAATTATACATCCGACCAACCCAGAATGCAGCAACTCTAGGAGAAAATTCAGGGATAATTCATAGAGAGTTCATGGTGGGTTCATGATGGTAATGGTATTATATAGTCACCGACAGAAGTCGGAACGATAGCAAGGTTTCCTTAGCTATTGTATTCACTCTTCTAACTCCTTTCCCGTGGGGGGTCTAGGTTGGTCGAGCCGAGACCCCCAACTTTTTTATAATAAACACGCTCTGAGAGGCAGAAGTTGCCCTTTCGTTTTCTCAGTAATCATACGTTCTGCTACATATATGCTTTCCATAATGCTTGACAATTAGCAGACATCAATATAGCATGCACTATCCTGTTAATAATATAAGCCGAAAAGGAAGAAATGTGGAAAAGTCAATAATCATTATCGGGGGTGGACTCACCGGTCTGGCGGCGGGGTGCTACGGTCGGATGAACGGTTACCGTACTTCTGTCTTTGAGATGCATGATAAGGCCGGCGGGGTATGTACCGGCTGGCAACGCAAGGGCTACACCATTGATGGCGCAATGAACTGGCTGGTGGGTACCAAACCGGGAACCAGTTTTCACAAGTTCTGGGAAGAGCTTGGGGCGGCGCAGCAGTGGAAAGTTATCAATCTTGACCAGTATAGTCTCATTGAAGATGAAAGCGGTAAGGTCTTTACTATGTATTCCGATGTCAACCGCCTCGAACAGCAGATGATGGAATTTGCCCCCGAGGATGAAGCGGTCATCCGCGAGTTCACCAAAGCAATACGCTATCTCGCTCGATTCGACATGCCTGTAGATAAGCCCCAGGAGCTTTATAGTCTAATTGATGGCATCAAGGCGGTCAAAATGCTGCCTTATTTAAGGTTCATACGAAAGTGGGCTGAAATCCGCACGGCCGATTTCGCTCAGCGCTTTAAAAACCCCTTACTTCGTAAAGTTGTCAACGTAGCTCCCGAGGATGGCTTCGCCGACATGCCCGCGATAACCATGCCGATGATGCTTGCCTGGCAACACCAGCAGGCAGCCGGCTATGTCATCGGCGGCGCCCTGGCCCTTGTCAGCTATATTCAGCGGCGCTACCTTGACCTTGGCGGCGAACTACATCTCAAGGCAGGGGTAGAAAAAGTACTGGTAGAAAACGATAAAGCTGTAGGCATAAGGCTGGCGGATGGTACGGAACACCGGGGCGACATCGTTATCTCTGCCGCCGACGGTCATACCACCATATTCGATATGCTGGATGGTAAGTGCATCGATGACAAGATACGCGGCTATTATGACAATCTCCAATTGTTTCCACCGCTGATATATATCGGCCTGGGAGTGGCTCGTAAATTCGATGATGTGCCGCCCTCGGTAGGCGGTCTTACTTTCCCTCTGGAGAAACCCGTAACTATTGCCGGCAAAGCACAGAAAACACTCGGCGTACTCATTTACAATTTCGATCCCACCCTGGCGCCGGAGGGCAAGACTGTGGTCAAGGTCCAGTTCAATACGGATTACGATTACTGGGAGAGGTTATACAAAGAGCCCGAACGATATAAAGCGGAGAAAGAGCAGATAGCAGATACGGTGGTTGCCCTTCTCGATAAGCGCTTTCCGGGACTGGCAGCCCAGGTAGAGATGCGTGACGTAGCTACTCCGATGACATGGGTACGTTATACCGGTAACTGGAAGGGCAGCTATGAAGGATGGATGATTACCACCAAGACTCTCATGATGCAGATGAGCAAGACCCTGCCGGGACTTGACAATTTCTACATGGCCGGGCAGTGGGTCAATCCGGGCGGCGGAATGCCTACGGCGGTTATGTCGGGTCGGCATACGATACAAATTATCTGTAAAAAGGATAAAAAGAAGTTTGTAGCCAGCACTCCGTGAAGGCTATTTCGTGGTCTTAGTACTCCATATATGATGTATACCTGGTAGCAGGTCGCTTTCTGGCTTCCGCCTATTTATCTCTTGAGGTAGACACTGAAAACGGTATCAAGTATTTATACGCGTCGCTAGACAGACATCCCCATGTTTTTCCCTGGTAATAATCTATCTTCTCTTTGCCCTCAGTGCTATAATTCTTGAAAGTAGCCAGTACTTCTAAAAGGAGGTATTTATGGAACCAGTGTGGATAGCCATTTCAATCGTTGCCCTGGTTGTTATTGTGGTGCTCTTGCTTATAGCCAGGGGAAGGCAATATCAACAACCCTCAAACCTCGCTATACTTGGTATGTCCTTAGTGGTTCTGGGGATTATTTTCGGTGATAATCGTCTGATAGGCTACCCTTTCATAGGTGTCGGAGTTCTTCTTTCAGTAATTGATGCTATTAGAAACAGAAGATAATAATTTGAGAAGGCTTTCTGTCAACGTTGATGACGACCAACCGATATTATCAGGCTGTGGGATGCCCTGATGCGATAGAGAGTCACATAAGAGATATAGCCCTATTGATAATATTGGATTAAAATAGACTGGGTATTTGAAAGACATGAATACTAAAATTAAGCACTATAACGAAGATGTCGCGATTTGGATAGAAAGGTCTCGCAAGGATTACGAAGCAGCAAAACTGTTGAAGACTAAAGACCCAGCTCTGACCATATATCTACTTCAGCAATGTATTGAGAAAAGTGTAAAAGCATTAGCAGTTGCCTCAGGCAAATTCAACTCCAGTGGTTTTAAGAGGAAATTCAGACACAACAGCAAGGAATTGCTCATAGAACTCTGGCAAAAGCTGGCAGCCAGTGAAAGCAGTTCAACACTTTCCTCAATATGTGAATGTGATTTAGCAAATGTACCTGAAGCAGACCTAGTTGAAGCATTACAGTATACAATAGAACTCAAGCGTTTATCATTATTCCCATCCCCTATTAAATTTGAACAGAACGAAACATTGGAGCTCTCACTTCGAATTAATGGGAAAGAGTTTAATTATTTATACGAATACAATGAGTCCCCACCTTCTTTCATCCTCCTGGGAACACCATTAGAAAGGTCAGGAATCGAAAGTCTAATTGATTTAACAATCCAGTTTTCCTTAGACTCTGGTATGAAAGCCTTGGTTGCGCGTAGTGTTTCAGGAAAGAGAAAGATTAAAGCCAGTTTAGAGAGCCAGTTTTCAAAAGATAGGCTGCTCTTTTCCTTGTTTTTGCTGGCAGCCTTAACTTATACACATGAAGCCTCCACTCGATATCCTGGAGGTAAAATTGGCTGCCAAGATTATACCGACAATCTACCAATAGTGAAGCACATGGGGTTGCTCTATGAAATATTGGACGCTGTCTTGCCTGAGGTTGATTATTTCTTGAAGTCAAACTCATCTTGAACAATATTAGTGTATGCCATGTGATTAGTGTCTGTGGAAATACCATTCCAATTAACTAGACCGAAGGGACTAGCAACCAGTTTTGTAGATGGCGGAATAAAAAAAACAGGCTGGTGATTCACCACCCTGGTAGTCTTCCTTGATGGGACTCGAACCCACAACCTTCCCTTTGGTAAAGGGATGCTCTCTCCCTTGAGCTACAAGGGTATGTAATATAGCACCTACCTCGTATTATAGCACAATTCTGAGGTGCAAATCCTGCCGCTGCCAATTGTTATATCAGAGGCCCGCGGCCTAAAGGTTGGCATCGGGGGCAGAAGCAGGTGCCGCGGTTCTGCACCGGGACCCGCTCGATGGTGCTGCCGCAAACGGGGCAGGGTTCGCCTCCCTTATGAGCAACCTTAAAATCGAAATGGGCTGTGCCCAGCTCGCCCTCGGGGCGGACGTAGGTGTCCACGCTGGCGCCTTTGCTGCCGATGGCTGCCCCGAGAACTCTGCGGATGCTCTGATATAGAGTTTGAGGATAACTTGAGGCTTCATCATGGATTAAAAGCTACGCCTTTTTGGCAGCTTCTCGGATTGCTTGGCTTGACAGCTTTCTTGCCTCTTGTTTTAATTATACTGATTTTAAGGGGGATAAAATACCTCACAATGTTTTGTGAATCTAAAGAAAGGAGGTGAAATTCTCATGCCAGCAATTGGGTTTCCAGCTTTGAGTCTATGGATGGGGATAGTAAGCCTTATTTTCGGCGTTATCGTTATGATTTTCCCCAAGATACTAAATTATCTGGTTGGTATTTATCTCATCATCATTGGCATAATGGCTATTATAGCGTACCTCAGGTAAAGATGACTCTGGTGTACCATGGACTTATAGTTTCAGTTTAGGTTGTTAGATACTTGAGTCCCTGGGCTCTAATTAAAATTTAGAATAGAAGAGGCCATCCAATGAGTGTGCAGGACAAGGCGACCCAATATTCCAACCCGAAGTGAAGATAAAGCGGTGGTACTGGTAGCTGCTGATTTTGGGCCCAGTGAGGGTCGTTGGTGGCATTGCCTGGATAGTTTTCTTATAGAAGAACAGACTAACGAACGAGGGGAAGGTCAGAATAAATAAAAGGAGGTCAGCATGTTCCGTTTGCTTTTGACCGTTGGTGTTATCCTGTTCGTCTTGTGGCTGCTGGGTCTACTTCTCCACTTCATAGCAGGCCCGCTCCTCTGGATTTTACTTGTGATTGGAATCATCTTGTTGATTATCTGGTTCGTGCCGCGAGTGAGAAGGTGAGAAGCAGACGTTAGTCTTATGTCTGAATATCACAAGGCTAAAGTAGAACCAAGGAAGTTGTTCAAAATATCGTGTCCTACTTCAGTGAGGATGGATTCGGGGTGAAACTGAACCCCCTCTACAACGAAATCTCGATGTCTCACCCCCATTGTTATGCCTTCAGGAGTTTTGGCAGTGACTTCGAGGTAGGATGGAAGACCCTCAGTTTCGATAATTAAGGAATGGTAACGTGTTGCTGGAAAGGGATTAGGAAGCCCTTAGCCGCTGGTTCAAATCCAGCCGCTGCCAGTTTTTATATCAGAGGCCCGCAATGGAGAGGTTGGCATCCAGGGCAGAAGTAGGTGCCACGGTTCTGCACCAGGACCCGCTCGATGGCGCTGCCGCAAATGGGGCAGGGTTCGCCTCCTCTATGAGCAACCTTGAAATCAAAATGTGCTGTGCCCAGTTCGCCCTCGGGACGGACGTAGGTATCCACGCTGGCGCCTTTGCTGCCGATGGCTGCTCCAAGAACTCTGCGGATGCTCTGATATAGAGTTTGCACTTCTTCGGGCGACAGGGAGTCTGCTTTTCTCAGGGGGTGAATCCGGGCGGCAAAGAGGGCTTCATCGGCATACATGTTACCGATTCCAGCGACGATACACTGGTCGAGAAGCGCGGCTTTTACGGGGATGTGATGCCGGCTTAATCTTTGCCCCAGAATGCCCGGGGTAAAGCTTTCATCCAGCGGCTCGGGACCCAGCTTGCCGACCACAGTATCGGCATCGTCTACCAGCCAAATCAATCCCAGCCGGCGCCGGTCACTGAAAACGAAGCGGTGTCCGTTGGAAAAGTGAAAGACCGCCCGGGCATAGCGGTCAACCCCTTTAGGATTTAACAGCAAGACGCCGGTCATCCTGAGATGTATAATCAGTGACCTGCCATTCGATAGGTGAAAGATGAGATACTTTCCCCGGCGTCCTAGGCTTTCTACCCTCTGCCCGATTAATCCGCGACGGACTTCTTCAGCAGAACAACCGCACACCAGCTCGGTATCGAGGATGGTAACCTGAGTGAAGCTTTGCCCCACGACCCAGGGCGCAAGCTCGTTCTTAATCGTCTCTACCTCAGGCAGTTCAGGCATCTCAATTTATGGTCAATTGCAAAACCCCTTATAGTTCTCCCTCCCCCGGCGGGAGGGAGTTAGAGGGAGGGGGACTTCACCCTCACCTTGCCTCACCCTAACCCTCTCCAGCAAGTGGAGAGGGATCTCCCGTCGAGGGCGAGGATTTCTATATATCCGAGATTATACGGTGAATTATAGTGTAGCAATATGGGGCTGGGAAACTCAATCCACGGTGCTATATCGGGGAGAAACCGACCGGGCCGCCGACAAGCGAGAGGCTGCTCTAATCTGGAGAGTAGCTAATGTAATTGTGCTATAATTGTGGAAGAAGGAGAAAATGCAATATACCGCTATTGTTAGGAAAGCACCTGACGGGTTCTATATTGCCAGTTGTCCGTTAATTCCGGAAGCTCACGCTCAGGGTGAGACTTACGAGGAATGCCTGGCTAACATTAAAGAGGTGCTTGACCTTTGCCTTGAATGTCGCAAGGAGCGTGGTGAGGAGATCCCTGACGAAATTGACACAAGCTGGGTCGCAATAGGGGAATGACGAAACTGCCTCCTCTCAAAGCTAGAGAGGTGGTGAAGGGATTCCAGGCGTTAGGGTTTGATAAGGTCCGGCAAAAGGGGAGTCACGCAATATTTCA
>CAYYUO010000033.1:0-10700 GCA_964474965.1 uncultured Dehalococcoidales bacterium | reverse complement strand
AACCAGCGGACAAACTACCTCGGCTGGCGGGACAGGCAAGACCACCGCCGAAATGCAGGACATTGCTACCTTCTTAGGGGCGACATGGGACATATTCGCGGTCGCTCCCGGCGCGACCAACTTCGCCTATACTTGGAATATCGTTCACGAGCAGACCTATCCTTTCCTGAGCTGGCAGTCCATTGCTTAATACAACTAGAGCTTGGAATGTCTCTGTGTCCCGTCATTGCCAGATCAAGAAAGTCAGCCCAAGCAATGCCGGCGGGTAGAGCGCCCAAAGAAAAATAGAGTTGACCCCTTCACCCTGTATATTATACTCTATTAACTAAGGCTTTGGGGAAACTAAGCTATTAAGTGTTAACAAGCCAAGAACGCAGGTTTTTATCACATTATCTCTGAGGATTTAAGGTTTAGGTTAGCCTTCGATTTTAAAAAGAGCCTGACCATGGATTACGATGTTCTAATTATCGGTGCGGGAATGTCTGGTCTTGCCGCCGGCATTAGATTAGCCTACTACGGTAAAAGGGTTTGCATCGTCGAAAAACATCATCGCGTTGGAGGGCTGAACTCCTTTTACAACCTTGGGAGACGTAAATTCGATGTCGGCCTTCACGCTATGACCAATTATGTTCCCAAAGGTGTTAGATTAGCCCCATTGCCAAAGCTGCTCCGACAGCTTAAGCTAAAAGCGGAAGACTTCGCCTTGTGCCCCCAACTGATGTCGGTAATTAAATTTCCCGATAAAACCCTCAGGTTTAATAACGACTTCAGCTTTTTCGTCCAAGAGGTCATCGATAATTTTCCCGGGCAAGCCGACAACTTCCAAAAACTGCTTAAGTCCATTTTCGAATATGATGAACTGAATTTGTACGCCAAACCGATTTCGGCTCGCGAAGTTGTAAGTTCTATTATCTCCGACCCTCTTCTCAGCGATATGATTTTTTGCCCGCTCATGTTTTACGGAAATGCTCAAGAGAATGACATGGAGTTCGGACAGTTCGTTATCATGTTCAAGAGTATCTTCCGCGAAGGCTTTGCCCGGCCTCAAGCTGGGGTACGCCAAATCCTCGATGTACTGGTGAAAAAATACAAGGACTGCGGCGGTGAATTAAAGATGAGGTGCTCGGTAACAAGTCTTAAATGCGCTAATGGCAAGGTTGAATCAATACTGCTCGGAAACGGTGAAGTCCTGACAGCCGATAGGATACTATCATCCGCTGGTTATGTTGAAACGATGAAATTGTTGACCGACTATGATTCCTCCAAAGTCAGCACTCATGTGGGTCAACTTTCATTTGTGGAGTTCATTTTGGTCTTAAATAAAGAACCCACCAGAATGGACTACAATACGACAATCACCTTTTACAACAATTCAGATAGATTTGGTTATCGTAAACCTGATGAACTAGTTGATGTTTCCAGTGGCGTTATTTGTTGCCCTAATAACTTTCAATTCGAAAGTCCTTTGCCAGAGGGCATGATCAGGATAACTAACCTGGCTAACTTCGACCTCTGGAACAGATTGAGTGATGAAGAGTACAAGGCTCGGAAAGCTGCCTGGCTGGAAACCACACTCAAAGAGGTGGTACAATTTATACCTGATTTCCGCGATTCAATTGTTTTTACCGATATTTTCACTCCGCAAACAATCCACAGATTCACCGGCCGCATAAATGGCGCAGTCTACGGGACACCAGATAAAACCAAAACGGGGAGGACTCATTTAGACAATCTATTTATCTGCGGCACGGACCAGGGATTCCTGGGAATCGTGGGAGCAATGCTTAGCGGTATCTCTATGGCAAATCTTCACGTTTTGCAAAAGACCTGAGGAAAGGGACATAATCAAAGGGGAATTCATGAGCCAGGATTGGTCAAAAGATATAAAGTCAGAATACGATGTCATTGTCATTGGAGGTGGACTGGGAGGATTGACATGTGCCAATATGCTAGCCAGAGGAGGACACTCAGTTTTACTTCTTGAGCAGCACTACAACCTTGGCGGATTGGCTACCTGGTTTAAAAGAAGGGGACATATCTTTGATATCGCCTTACATGGATTTCCAGTTGGTATGATCAAAACCTGTCGTAAATACTGGACTCCTGAAATTGCTGACATGATTGTTCAGCTCAAAGGGATTAGATTTGACAACCCCCAGTTCTCCTTTTCCACAACCTATGACCGGGAGGATTTTACACGCATCTTGGAGCAGCGATTCAAAATACCCTGGGAGAATATTCAAGGCTTTTTCGATACAGCGAGAAACATGAATTTCTATGATGACCAAGGCATGACCACGAGAGAATTTTTTGAAAAATTCTTCCCTGGCCGTGACGATGTTCACCGCATGTTAATGGAGTCAATCACTTACGCCAACGGGTCAACTCTAGATGATCCTGCGATAACTTATGGGATTGTGTTTTCTAACTTTATGAACAAAGGTGTTTATACTGTTCGAGGAGGAACAGACCAGTTTATCGGAAAAATGCGAGAGGAGCTTCTAAAAAACGGCGTTGATATTCAGACCAAGTGCCTGGTGGAAAAAATCCTTATTAACGATAGAAGGGTTGCCGGAGTAATAGCGAATGGAAAGAGGATAAAAAGTAAAGCTGTTGTCTCCAATGGTAATTTGTTATCAGCCATCCACAAACTGGTCGGAGACGAGAATTTTTCTAAAAGCTTTGTTACAGAGGCCAAAAAGGTACGCCTCAATAACAGTAGCTGCCAGGTCTATATCGGCATCAAGAAAGGTGATAAGATTGACTACATCGGGGATTTGCTTTTCACCTCGGAGGCAATGAAATTCGACCCTCAAGAACTTTGCAGCAAAAATACTACCAGCCGGACCTTTTCCATCTATTATCCGCAAACCCGGCCAGGCTCTGATATGTACTCCATTGTTGCCTCCTCCAACGCCAATTACGACGACTGGGCAAGCCTATCTGAAGGGGAATACCAAGCTTCTAAGGAAGACCTGATCCAACGAACGCTTGATGCTCTGGAGAAATATGTTCCTAAAATTCAAGATAAGGTAGACCACCTGGAAGCCGCCACTCCCAAGACATTTCAAAGGTATACGCTCCACTTAAGTGGTGCCTCTTTTGGCACCAAATTTGAAGGGTTAAAGGTCAGTATGGGGCTTCCTAAAGAGATACCAGGACTTTTTCATACTGGCTCCGTGGGGATTATTATGTCAGGTTGGCTAGGTGCAGCTAATTACGGAGTAATTGTCGCCCATGATGTAGACAAATTTCTCTCAGCAGGGGTAAGAAATGTATGATTTCAAAGGACAAACTGTTATCGTCACTGGTGGCACCAGAGGGATAGGCAAAGGCATTGCCGAGAGTTTCCTGAAAGCAGGTGCCAGAGTTATCGTCACCTATACCTCAAATGAAGCTGCGGCGGCACAATTTAAACAAGACAACAGCCAGTTTGCCGAAAACATTGATATCCAAAAGCTTGATGTGACCAATTACGAAGAGGTGGAAAGGTTTTTCAAATACATAGACACGAAATATGGGGGCTTTGAAGTCCTGGTGAACAACGCCGGTATTCGAAAGGACTCTGTCCTGGCGATGATGAAAGAATCGGACTGGCATGACGTGATGAATGTCAATCTCGCTGGAATCTTTTACATGTGCAAATTTGCTGTCATGAGTCTCATGGGCAAACGATATGGACGGATTATCAACATAAGCTCTGTGATGGAAAGATACGGTTTTGAAGGCCAGGCGAACTATGCGGCTTCAAAGGCAGGCCTGGTTGCGTTGACTAAATCATTGTCCAAGGAGGTCGCCACTCGAGGTATTACGGTCAATTGTGTCTCTCCGGGATTTATTGCCACTGAATTAATCGAAGACCTTCCGGATAAATTGCGTGAAACTTACCTGGCCAGGATTCCCCTAAAGAGATTCGGAAGCACTGAAGAGGTGGCCGCTTGCGTTCTTTTCTTGGCTTCTAAAGAAGCGTCCTATGTTACCGGTTCTACTCTTGAGGTAAGTGGAGGATTATGAGATGGAGGAGATTCTAAATGCCATACCCCACCGTCCACCGTTTTTGTTTGTCGATAGGATTGTAGAATTAAGCGGAACCAAAATCAAAACAACAAAAGAGATAAGGCCCGATGAGCCAGTCTTCGAAGGACATTATCCAGGGCACCCGATCATGCCCGGGGCGCTTATCTGTGAATCCATTTTTCAAACAGGTGCAATCCTGCTCTCCAAAATGACGGGTGGCATCAGCGGAGGCGTTCCTGTTTTGACCCGAATTAATAACGCCAAGTTCAAAAGCATCGTCAAGCCCGGCAACATCATGGATATTGAAGCAGAGCTGGTGGAAAAAGTCAGCAATGCCTATTATATGAAGGGCAAAGCCTCAGTTGGCGGCAAGACCTCGGTCACAGTCGAATTCGTTGTCACCTTGGCTAAAGAGGCATCCTGAAAAGAGAAGGTGATAATGGACAGGGGGTCTAAGAGGAAAGTATACAGCAGCTGGAGGGAGTTCTTCGCTGATTCGTTCTTTATACTAAGAAATAATTTACAGCTCATACGAGTATATCGGGGAGCGTTACCACCTGCCCTCAGGGAAAGGTTGATGGTTGCGGCTGCCGCAGTATACGGTTGCCGCTTCTGTTCCTGGCTTCATACCAGAGAAGCACTAAGAGTCGGGGTTGACAAAGAAGAGTTAGCAAGACTCGTCGGGGGTGTCATGGAAGGCTGCCCTGAAGAGTACAGCATCGCGGTGCTTTATGCCCAGCACTGGGCTGAGTCCAATGCTCACCCTGACCCCGAAGCTGTTCACAGGCTGGAAGAGACCTATGGCAGAGAAAAGGCAACCTTGGTCAATGTAGTGCTCCGCCCGATCCGGTCGATACTCTTCGCAGAAGACCTATGGGGGTCCTTTCTCTCCCGGATCTCCTTCGGCAGATGGAGGAAACAGAAAAGATAAGGAGTAACATATGGATTTTTTAGACATTGCGGGTAAGACTATCCTTGTTTTTGGGGTAGCTAACAAAAAGAGCGTCGCCTTCGCTGTTGGAGAGGTTCTTTCCGAGGCAAAAGCACATGTAATCTACAGTGTTCAATCAGCAGAAAGAAAAGAGAGTGTTGCCAAAATCCTTCCCTGTGCTGATATCTTCGTGTGTGATGTCGAACGGGAGCAGGAAATCAAAAAACTGGCTGAAGACATTTCCAAAAAGTATCCCAAAATTCACGGTATCGTTCATTCCATAGCTTTTGCCAATTATGAAGAGGGACTCAAGCCATTTCACGAAACAAAAAAGAAAGACTTCTTGCAATCGGTTGATATTTCCTGTTATTCCTTAATCGCCATTGCTAATGCGTTTAAAGACCTGTTGGATGAGAAAGCATCGGTAGTCACCATATCCATCTCAACCACCAAAATAGCAGCCGAACCCTATGGCTTCATGGCCCCGGTAAAAGCTGCCTTGGACTCAACCCTGTGCTTCTTAGCTAAATCCTTCAGTTCTTTTTCCCAAATCCGGTTTAATTCCGTGAATGCTGGACTGTTAAAAACCTCGGCATCCGCAGGGATACCAGGATATTTGGACTATTATCTCTTTTCTGAGCAATTAACTTTGCGCAAAAAAGGCCTGACCACCAAGGAAGTAGCCAACACCGTAGCGTTTCTCCTGAGCGAGCAGTCTAGCGGCATTAATGCCCAGGGCATTGTCGTTGACGCTGGCATGTCGGTCAACTACTTTGACAAAGATATTATTAAGAAGGCGACAAGGTTTTAGTAAGCCAATGACTTTATTTCCTGTAGTCATGCCAGTTATCGAAGTCGGACATAAACCCTCAGGGCGAGACAAGGTAGACCATCTAAGCCGAATTGCTCGAGAGGCGCTAAAAGTGAGTGCCGTAAAAAGCGGAGTGAGACTCGGAGAACTGCTCAAGGACGAAAATGGTGCCCCGTGCCCAGTTTTGGGCAATTATTGGTCCCTCTCCCATAAACCTAAGTACGTGGCGGCAGTGGTCAGCAAAGACAAGGTCGGGATCGATATTGAAGAAATGAAGCCCCGGACTGAATCGCTCTTTGCTCATATAGCGAGTGACGAGGAATGGGAGCTAAAGGAAAAGTCCTGGGATACCTTTTTCCGTTATTGGACGGCAAAGGAAGCTGCTCTGAAAGTTATCGGAATTGGTATAAGCGGGTTAAAGACCTGTCGGATAATCTCAGTCCCCGATGAAAATCATATTGCTCTGGACTATAAGGGGCAATTTTTTCTGGTAGAGCAATTAAGATACAAGAACCACATTGTTTCCGTCCTCAAGGACGGTAACCAAATCGAATGGGTAATTCTCGACAAATCCTAAATCCTAAGCACGAAATTCTAAACAAATCCAAATTTCAATACCAAAACTCTTTTTCAGATTTTAGACGTTGATGCTTTGATATTGTTTAGCATTTCGTACTTGCCTTCGCTGAAGCTTTAGCGCAAGCAGGTTTAGTGCTTAGGGTTTTTTCAAAAGTGGGTCTTGTCAAACTCTTTTGACCGGTATCGTTCCCATCTGGGAAAATTCTCCTGGTAGATCCCGAGCCTTATTCCAATTAACTTTACAGCTCGTAGAAGCAGCATTCTGAACATCCTGGGTTTATTAAGAAGAGCTTTTATCAAGGCAAGGAGAGTTTCAGTTAGTGTAGGCGGGCATCCCTCTATTTTAATAACATTCTGTAAACCCTTGTTGCTTCTGATGGCACAATCGCCGTAAAGGAAGACCTTTTGAGTATCTCTTCCCGGCTCCAATCCCAGCCCGTAATATAACGCCGCACCACCAAAATCCATTCCAGGATTATCCTTGCCGAATATTGATAGCGCCAGGGCAAGCGTGGCACCGCAAGCGGAACAAAGAGTTTGCCCCGGATAGGGAGCGGAAAGTCCTGTTATTTTCGCCGGGGTCAGCAATTCCTTGTCTGGTTCAAATCTCCACTCGAGTTGCTCCTTTAGAGATTCTATATCCTCTCCTTTAATTTGAATTGTGCTGATATCAAAAGAGCGATTGTGCCGCTGGGCAAATTCTTTCAGATAGTCAACTTGTGCAGGATCAATTCCCAAGATTGTGGCTCCGACAACATCACACTCGAATACATCTGGGCTGGCTATAATCAAATCCTTGCGGTGGGCTACACCCACAAGAGTTTCCGGTCCCTTTTCCAGCATATATATACCATCAATTATGACCAGGTCGCTCCTGATAGCTTCGTTCAAAAGGCAAATTAGGGTATCCAGTCGCTTACTAATATGAAACCTTTTCTTTGAGTCTTTGCTGAGACAGCCCTTCAGATTCTTGAAACCCAGAGAGACCTTCGCTTGAAAATGAGTCTTGAGCACCGGGACATTTATGAGAAAGTCTGTGTCTAAGGCTGCTCTCGAGACCTTGACCCTTACCCCTCCTAAATCTATCTCATGAAAAGCTCCTTCATTGAAATCAATCAGTTTAATTCCATATTTTTTCGCTATCTTGTCAATGCCCGTACCTTTAAAACCCTGCTTCGTATATGGCTCGAGTTCATCGAATATGCCAATGATAGCTCCTTCGCCTATAGAAATATCTCTGCAGCCATACTCGAGTAATAGTTGTACGACTCCATCTATGATCTTCGACGTGGTCACCATCCCATAGGGAGGCATTATTTTGTGTCGGAAACAATTATTGGGTTTTACCAGGACTCTATCGTGGCTATTGAGTTTCTCGAATCCTTGACACAGCTCGATAGCCTTACGAAGCGAATCCAAGGAACCATCAAATTTTACCAGTGATACTGTCATGGATTCTGCACACCTTGATACTGTTTAATCTCTTCAACATACAAGTCCAGGAACATCTTAGCTTTCTCTTCGGAGAACAGGGCAGGCCTGTAAGTGAGAGAGAAATTTAGCTTCTTATTATAGGTACCCGAAGCGATGCCTAGCCCCATGGGAGTTACCACAGGGGCTGAGCCAGTAACATTGAGTATCCTGGCATTGCCTATCTTACGCACTGCCGGTTCCTCAGAGCCTAGTTTCGGCCAGATGAAGCCTACATTGGTAAAGAGAATAGTATCAACATATGTCCGGGTAATTATCAAGAACCGGCACATCCCCCTCATAACGAATAAAGGAAAGCGAGAGCAAAAATAGAAGAAATAAACTAAAGAGAAGGCTATTCTGTTCATCGTCTCATCTATAGTGTCTGCTCTGACTTTTCTCAGCAGCTTTGCGGGATCAGCCCTATCTTCGGGCGTGGTGGGTAAGGAAAACCAGGACGCCTGATTAGAAACAATATAACGGAAACCCTTTGGGCTTATGTTTACTGGAGCCATTATGCGTATTTTTTTACTGGTTTTCCCATGCATGCTATTCCACTTCTCCACTGCCCGGTAACAAGCTGCCAGAAAAATATGATTTAGCTCAACCCCCGCCGATATTGCCTTAGACTGGATTTCTCTGAATTCCCTGGGACCTATAACTTTAAAACAAAAACCGAGTTCTTTGGACTTTCCCGACTTGTCATGAAAAACCCTTGTCGGGGGAGGGATGGCAGCTATAACAAAGCGATGGAAAAGACTGGAAATCATTTTTCTGTAGTAATTTTTTACCCTTGACCTCTGACTGTGGGCGAATTCCAGCAATTCGTCTCCTTCACGATTTATGCGGATATCCCCAGACGATTTAGAATCCTCAGAAAGCTCGTTGTTATAACTCTCAATGACTTTCCTTACGAAAAGAAGAGCGCGGAGTCCGTCTGCTGCCGAGTGATGAAAGGTGAAAACCAGCAAGGACTCCCGCTCATTTTTCCTTAATAGAAGGGCCCTCACCGGGAACTCCTTTTTAATATTGAAGGGCTGGTTCATCCAGGAGGAAAGATAGCTCTCGTGGTTTATAACCTGGAGTTGAGTCTGGTCCGGGACGATTAGAACCCCCTTCCCAAAGTCTTCTTGTATCTGGCGGCAAAGCCTAAAATTTCTGCTGCGTAGAATCGTTCTCATTACGGGATGAACTTGCTGCGCCGAAAAAATCGCTTGATTCAATCTAACGTGCTCTATTCCTCCTTCCAATTTTAGAATCACGTGAATAAGCATAGGCTCGTTTGCACCATCAAGAGCCAGCAGGCATTTATCAACACAATTCAGTGGGATTGAACTAGCGGAACTCTCTGTTTTTCTTCGCATAGTAATCTGAAGCTAGACCGAGCAGTGGGAGTCGCAAAGCCGAAGGGTTATATCAACACCATCACAGCTGTATTCAAAGCGATCGGGCTTATACCCGCTCCCATAAAGGTTTTCGGCTTGCTATTCCAACCCTTCAACCTTCTTTTTCACTGCCTGGGCAATCTCGACTGAGACCTCTTGCCCACCGCGGCGCGCCAGCCAGGCTAGAGCCCCTGCAACGTCGCCTCCAATGATAACCTTCGTCTTGCCATTTACAGGTTCCAGAGTGTAGAAGCGTGTCAACTTAGTGCCTAATGCTTTCCCCTCCAAGACCACACTCCGCTCTGGGACAAACTCGGTAATCGTCATCAATAATGTAACCGTAAGCCCGCTTACCTTAGCTGTGACAGAAAGCTGTGAGCCCGCTGTCAAAGGCCCCTTAGAAATCCTCTCAATCTTCTTGATGGACGGCATCCATTGATGCCATTCTTCAAGCTTGTCTATCAGCGCCCAGACTCTCTCGACAGGGGCATTAATGTCGATGCTGCTCTCAAACCTCATGCCTGTCAAGCTCCTCCTTTATGTAGTATCACACAATATATTATATATTATTATGCAATCTAATGGACTAGCCCGGTAAGTGTATCCCCATATCGATTTGCTTGGAAAAGCGATATAACTTCAGGCAGGAAAAGAAAGGAACGGAGATGGAGAGAGAGATTGTTTATTGTTTCCCTGACATCGCCCATTATGTAGTATAATGCGTGGAACATACTATGCCACAAATAAAAGCAGGTATAATAAATGTCACCGGGTATGTTGGTGCTGAACTGGCTCGCCTACTTTGCCAACATCCCAAAGTAGAGCTCGTCACTGTCACCGGGAGAAGCGCAGCCGGGCAAAAATTAGGCGATGTTTTCCCCAACTTCGCGGGAACCGACTACATAATAAAAGCCGAGCTTGACAGCGAAATCGACATCGCCTTCTCAGCAATGCCCCATAAAAGCAGTGTAGACATAGTACCATCTTTGCTAAAACAAGGCATTAAGGTGGTCGATGTCAGTGCTGACTTCAGGCTAAAGAACACTGGCGAATATCCTAAATGGTATGGATTTACTCACCCATCGCCCGAGCTATTGACAGAGGCGGTTTTCGGCTTACCCGAGCTGCATCGGGGAGAAATTGCCTCAGCCTCCTTGGTAGCAAACCCTGGCTGCTACAGCACCAGCGCTATCTTGGCCATGGCACCCATAGTCAAAGAAGGGCTTATCCATCCCGATATAGTGGTGGATAGCAAATCAGGCGTCTCTGGCGCCGGCAGAACCCTGAGCCTGACTACCCATTATTCCGAGGCCGACGAGAATGTCCTTGCCTACTCCCTTGAAGGACATCGCCATTTGCCCGAAATAGAACAGGAATTGAGAATCCTTAATCCGCCATTTTCTCCATCGATAACCTTCGTGCCTCACCTAGTGCCAATGACCAGAGGCATATTGAGCACCTGCTATGCCAAATTAGCTGATAGCCGTCGGCTGACAGCTGACAGCTT
>CAYYUO010000032.1:0-10755 GCA_964474965.1 uncultured Dehalococcoidales bacterium | reverse complement strand
GCTCAATCTACTATACCGCCGCGAGAATGGCAACTACGGCCTTATCGAGCCAGAGCAAAGGTGATGGAAATGGAATTAGAACAAAGGTTACTAACTAAGGCGGGGGGCTAACGCCCCCCTTCCTTATGTCCTTCCCCCCCAAGGTGATTAACGAAGATAATTACTATTCTTCTTGGTTCAGGCAATCATAATATAGCATCTTATAATGGCTGGCTTGATTGGAGTAGTTGCGCTTCTCTATCTGATAATAGTATCTGAGCTCTTTTTCTTTTAGCCATTCATTGAACACGATACCGCAAACGATAGCTAGGACTAGACAAACAAGTATAAGCCAATTTCGAATGCTTCGCCAGCGTTGTTCCTTCCTCTTATGGTCGTCCAAAAATTGTCTTATATATTCCTTGTCTTCAAGATGCTTTGTTAATTCTCTCTCTTGGTCTTCCATATCGCACCCCCTTCTTTACTCTGTGGCGAGATTCTAGCTCCAGTAGTAGTGAGTGTCAATCGTAGTGCAGTGCTATCCTTTGCTCTGTTGGCTCATCTTCCAGTCTCATGCAATGCAGTATTGTCAAGTACAAGAGCCATACATTTGATATACTGTAGCCACAATGAGTAAGAGATTAGACGACGCTGAATATGACCTTTTGTCCCAACTTACTCCTCGCTCTGATGATTATGACTACTTAACTAGTGCCGATTTAAAGTACATGTATGCGGAGAAAAGGCTAATCAGTCTTAAAAGGAAGATTACCAGTTATAAAAAAAGAGTGGAAGTCAGGTATGGCGGGAGCTTGATAATGTTTCCCGATACATCACCTATTGAGATGGACTTAGACCATTGTATAGCAAGCCTACGGAGCTCTATAGAACATCTTGCACAGCTAATTAATTCTGTAGTGAAGTTGGGGCTGAAGCCAGTGGGCTATGGCAAGGGCATTGTAAGTCCCCAGAATGTAGTTGATGCCATCAATAGTAGTCCAAAGTTAAAAAAAGACCCGTATCTATCTAAGTTATCTTCGTTCCTAGGAAATGAATTACACAAAGATTGGTACAAGGAATTACATAGATTCCGAATTGAGATGTACCATCATAAATCAAGAGAATTTCTGGACCATGCAAGTCCAAGCCTTATCCCAAATTGGATAGATGAATTATTTGTTATACCACCGGATATTGCTATTAGTGCAAAGACCAGAAGAGACCGAGAGATATTTAACTTTTGCCAGAATAAGGTTAATGATATTGAAAATGTTCTGTATAACAGTTTTTATCTATTAAGTAAATATTTATCTTAACCCCAACTATTTTACTATTCGGTAATACTTCAAAGTGTCCTTAAACTTCACTGACCGACGTACTTGCTCCGCAGAGTGTTCTATTTAAGGTTGGCTGGTGGTATAATTCAATCAAGAGGGGTTTGAAGTGAAGAGGTTTATTGACAGTTCACGTTAAATCGATTACTATGGTATGGGTATAGCTAGCGTAGGGAGTATAGATGCAGGCTACTGAAGAAATTGGGTGGGTGGCGGTTACACTTCTGGCTATCGCAGCGATAGTTGTAAACACTCCGCTGGGTCCCACCAATTTCGGAATCATCCTACTAATTATCTTAACGGCAATCTGTGGTGTTTTGGCCATGCGGTATGAAGGAAGAGACGGACCCTCTTAATTGCCCTAGTGATGCTAGTAATGATTCTGGGCAACACAGAACTTATAACCTGACTAGATTTTTCTACGAGCCAATATCTTCGTGGCTAGCCGTAGGTAGCACCAATGTCCCTGGGGTATACCCCCTTTGCTTGTGAACTTTTTAGCTATAGACTTGGTGGAGCTGATGGGATTCGAACCCACTACCTTCTGACTGCCAGTCAGACGCTCTCCCGATTGAGCTACAGCCCCGCTTGGTTCAAGAATATAACAAAACAGCTTGGGAAACTCAAGTTAAAACAACCCAAAATTTGTTTTAAACACTAACTGGGTCTCAAGAAAATCGTAGAATTTGCTTGGGTTGGGTTAAGAGCCCAAGCCCAGCCATTGTAGTATGGAGCGCAAACCGAAGTATCCCAGGTAAGCTAGTACCATGCTTTTGACTGTCCTCCCTGCCCAAGTAGCGAGGAAAAATCTTGCCCAACCAAAGCGAGCCATGCCCAGAAATACGGCGAAGGGGTAAAAAAAAGGACTCAATACAGCTGACACGAAGAAAATGGCTTTAGAACCGTGGCGGGCAATAATATTGCTGAAGCGAAGGTAAAGGCTGTTGTTACTATCTCGGAATAATCCCCTGCCAGCGTATCCAGTGAAATAAGCACCAGTAGCACCTATAGCTTCACCAATTCCAGCTACGGCGCCAACTATGGCAGGATTTAATACTCCACCCAGTGTGAATGTAATAACAATGCCGAAGCCGGGCAAAATGAAGGTCCCGTTAGTGAGAACGTTGATGAAAAAGCAACCAAAATAGCCCCACCCTGCTATCTCTTCGATGTAGCTTCTATGCTGAAGGATAAAAAGAGATAAAGCTATGGTAACTGCTAGAGATATGCCACCTATTATGGCTTCACGCTTGGTCGGTTTCCTCATCGATTTTGCCTATTATACAGTAAAAGTATACAAGTAAAGCCAAACTTTTTGAGTTTGGTTTGTTCGCTGTGCCGGGATTATCGCTATTTCAACAAAGAAAACATAACCAAGGCTGAGCGCAAAGCCAACGACCTAGAGGCTTTGTAACTGTCGACCTTGGTCGGTGAGAGTCTCGGGCGATATCAAAAAAATCATACCTCTGCTGTTCTAAGTGGATATCCCCCCCCTCTCTCTCTCCTTATTTCTGATTTCATGCCCTTTCTAGAGTCTCTTAGTGCCCTCTGAGGCGATTTTCCATGGCTGGGGACAGACTTAAATCATTGTAGCATGGCCACATATCTGCTTATAGACACACCCAGCGAATCTGCTACAGGTTTGCACTTCGCCATAAGGCAGTAGAAAAACCTTCCTTCCGGGGGGAGTTCGGACAAAGACTCATAGTGTCCCATTCCTTTGGTGAATATAAGGTCTGCTGACTCAAATTTTCGTTTGAACTGGGCTGAAGCTAAAGAAAAAGCTATTCCTGGTGAAGCTATGCCTGTGCTTATAACTTCCCCAAATTCATCTTCTAAGCCAGACCTCCTCACATCCTCCAAGGTCAAATCGTCTTGGACGGGCGATGGTTTAACAACATAGATAACATGGGCAAATTGCTTCATCCACTTGACTAGAGGTAAGTCGAAGTAGAGCTCCCCGGCATTATCTGCCAGATATAAAACTTTGCCGGCATCTTTCAGCTTTGCTTCCAATTGCTCCGAGTCATCTATAGCAAAGCTCACAGGTCCCCTGATATCTTCCTTAATAGAACCAGGCTCTCTGAAGAAATCAATGACGTTCGCTGCCGCGGCCAGCTTTAGACAACCCCGAAGGTCATTCTTGTAGAGGTTGCTTCGTTGTGCTCGCAATGACAACTCAGGGTATAATTCCCTGCCGAGCGTCATCTCCCTTTCTTTCATTGCCCTATAAGGGTCAGGATTGTGGGTCACTTCTCTTACCACCTTGTGAATCTTGGTGGCAATCGCAATTGATAATTGGCTATAGGAAAACTCATTATCCAATATCTTCATAGCTTTTTCCGTTGCCCTCCGCTTCAGTGCAGCGTCATCCGTGGCTAGCTCTGCAGCTTGGTAGATTAATCCGCGTAAGCATTCATAGCAACCTGGCGCCAGTTTCATTTTAGCTCCCTTGACTCAAATTTGAGCGGCTTGTATCGCTGTATTATAATAGTATCGAGTATGTTTGAGAAGCTGGAATTAATACAAAAGCGCTATGACGAGGTGAGCCAACTCTTAGCTCGAGCAGATGTAGCCACTGATCCCAGGCGGCTTCAAGAGCTAAGCAAGGAGAAGGCTGACCTTGAAGATATTGTTGGCATATATCAACAATATAAAAACAAGGATAAGGAACTGGCGGAACTGGAAGCTCTGATTGGTTCCCATGCAGAAGCGGAAATGACAGCTTTAATCAAGGAAGAAGTAGGCAAACTCAAACAGCAGCGAAGTGATCTTCTTCGCCGACTCAAGCTCTCTCTGATTCCCAAAGATCCAGCCAGTGATAGAGATGTCATTATTGAGATAAGAGCTGGGGCTGGTGGTGAGGAGGCAAGCATCTTTGCCGCAGACTTATTCCGTATGTACAGTCGATATGCCCAGGCCAAGGGCTGGCACGTGGGGATCATCGACAGCAATCAAAGTGAACGTGGAGGTTTCAAGGAGCTAATTTTTGAAATCAAGGGCAAAGGTGCTTTCAGCCGCCTTAAGCATGAGCGAGGTGTTCATCGGGTGCAAAGGGTACCGATCACCGAGGCCTCAGGACGAATTCATACCTCGACGGCTACGGTAGCGGTCCTCCCCGAGGCGGAAGAGATTGAGATCAACATCAATCCTGATGACTTAAAAATGGAGTTTTTCCATAGCCGGGGGGCCGGAGGACAAAATGTAAATAAAGTGACTACAGCAGTTCGCATCACGCACTTGCCTACAGGCGTAATGGCCTCCTGCCAGGATGAAAGGTCTCAAGTAAGAAACAGGATGAAGGCCATGGCGGTGCTTCGGGCCAGGCTGCTTGACCTGGAACAACGGAAACAATCTGAAAGCATGGATAAAGAGCGGCGGATGCAAGTAGGCAGCGGCCAACGAGCGGAAAAGATTCGCACCTACAATTTCCCCCAGAACCGGGTCACCGACCACCGAATCGGCTCCAGTTTTCACAACCTTCAACAGATTTTAGATGGAGAACTGGACGAAATCATTGAAGCCCTGTCCAGCAAAGAGCAGGTTGAACAACTGGAAGCAGCTCTTACATGATTCTAAGTGAAGCTTTACAATCAGCTACCCAAATATTACTCAGGGCAGGAATTGCTGATGCCTCTGTTGAGGCTGAATTATTGCTAGGCCATGTCTTGGGAATGTCTAAAACACAGCTTTACACAGAACCAGAGAAGGTCTTAACTTCAGCAGAAGCAAGGCATCTACGGCGTCTTGTCCAGCGTCGCCTTGACCACGAGCCTACTGCTTATATTCTAGAGCACTGCGAATTTTACGGAATTGACTTCTATGTTGATTATCATACCTTTCTCCCCAGGCCAGAAACAGAACTTCTCGTGGAAAAAGCTGTGGAACTTGCCCATCACATTTCCCGGCCGGGAAAGCAAATTACCATAGCCGACATCGGCACAGGCTGCGGAGCTATTGCTATCAGCCTTGCCTTAGCATTACCCCAAGCTAAAATTTATGCCACGGATATTTCAACTTCAGCTCTACAGGTAGCCGGGATGAATTGCCAGCGTCACGTAGTTAACAGCCAGGTGGAACTTTTGCAAGGGAATTTGCTTGCGCCATTGCCTCACCCGGTAGATATGATAGTAGCCAATTTACCTTATATCAAAGATTTTGAATTCAGAGATTTGAGCCCAGAAATAACAAAATTTGAACCAACGATAGCCTTGGCCGGTGGTGAGGATGGCTTGGATAAAATACAACAAGTGCTAGAACAGATGCCGGGAAAACTTAATTACGGAGGCTGTTTTCTTTTGGAAATAGGCCAGGGGCAGGGTGAAATGGTAACTTCGTTGATAAAGAGCTATTTCCCACAGGCCAGTGTCGAGCTAATTTCCGACCTGGGCGGTATCGAAAGGGTGGTAAAGGTCATGTTATGGGAGGGAGATGACGGAAGAGATAGAACGATTAGCTCAGCTTATCATAGAGTCTAAGAAGGTCGTCGTGTTCACCGGGGCGGGGATAAGCACGGAGTCGGGTATACCCGATTTCCGTGGTCCGGGAGGAATCTGGAGCAGATACGACCCTGAGGACTTCACCATTCAAAAGTTCCTCAGCAGCCCGGCCGCTCGCAAAACTGTTTGGAAGATGTCCGCCGAAAGTGGACTTCTTGCTGAAGCTGAACCAAATCCCGCCCACTATGCCATCGCCGAGCTCTACCAGTTGGGCAAATTAGATTGCGTCATCACTCAGAATATCGACAACCTGCATCAAAAAGCCGGAGTCCCTGCAGATAAGGTGTTTGAGCTTCATGGTAATACCGAGTGGGCGGTGTGCTTAAGCTGCCGTAGACGTTTTCCGATGCCTGAAGTATTACAAAAAATAAAAGAGGGGGTAGAAGTTCCCGATTGCCCTGACTGTCAGGGTATACTGAAGCCAGATGCAGTGCTCTTCGGAGAGGCATTACCCCAGGAGACATTACTGGAAGCTAGTCGCCGCTCACAGAACTGCGACCTTTTTATTGTCGTTGGTTCCACTCTTATCATTTACCCCGCTGCCTATATGCCGACATACGCCAGGGACGCAGGGGCCAGGTTAGCTATCGTTAATTTAACTCCAACCCCCCTCGACCACTACGCCACAGTGGTTATCCAGGGTAGGGCTGGCGAAATAATGTCCAGGGTGATAGAAAGGGTGAGGATTTCCTAGTTATCAGGTTTTAGCTAAACCAGCTGCTGAATACCTCTTCTGCCTACCTAGTCCACTATTTTTTGGATGCGTTTGATATCCACTGCATTGCCAGTTTTTTTATCCACTTCGACCAGAATTGCATCGAAGCTGACATTCCCCTTTCCAACTGATAGCCGACTAGGTATCTGGGTAAGGAAACGGTCGATTACAGAATCTGGGTCATCCCCGATAACCGAATCTGCAGGGCCAACCATGCCTATGTCGGTGACATAAGCTGTGCCTCCGGGCAATATGTGAGCGTCAATAGTGCCCACATGGGTATGGGTGCCCAACACAGCGCTGACTCGTCCATCGAGATATCTGCCCATGGCCACTTTCTCCGAGGTTGCCTCAGCATGGAAGTCAACAATAATGGGGATTGATTTATTTTCGAACTCAGCCAGTAGCTGGTCCATGGCTCGAAAGGGACAATCAGAATGGCCTATGAAAACACGCCCGACAAGGTTAACTATCAGGGCCTTTTTTTTGAGCAAATAGCCACGGCCGGGATTTGTCGGTGGATAGTTCAATGGACGGAGAAGAGGGGGTTCGCTATCCATGTAAGGAATAATCTCCTTGTAAGCCCAGATATGATTGCCTGTGGTTATAACATCAATTCCAGAATCAAAGAGCTCCTCTGCCGTACCTGGGGTAATCCCCAACCCACCGGCAGCATTCTCGCCGTTGCCTACAACGAGGTCAATCTTATATTCATGACACAAGCCTGGTAGGATTTCCTTCACCGCCTTCCTACCAGGCTTGCCAATGATGTCGCCTATTGCCAGTATTCTCAATTCTACTTAGCGTAATCTATCGCCGTAGTTTCCCTTATCACTATTACTTTTATCTGGCCAGGATAGGTCAGGCTCTCCTCTATCTTCTTAGAAATATCCCGAGCCAATCTCACCGCTGCTAAATCATCAACTTTATCTGGTTTTACCATGACACGCACTTCACGTCCAGCTTGAATAGCAAAAGACTTTTCCACGCCAGGGAAATCGGCTGCTATATCTTCTAAGTCCTTAACGCGCTTCAAATATTGTTCCAAGGACTCACGTCTTGCCCCAGGCCGCGAACCACTTATGGCATCGGCAGCAGCAACAATAAAGCCTATAACAGTACTAGTCTCTGCCTCGCCATGATGTTCGGCAATGGCTTGAACCACCTCTGGATTTCTGTCCCACTGCTTAACCAGGTCAGCACCTATCAGAGCATGCGGCCCCTCCGTTTGATAATCTACCGCCTTTCCAATATCATGAAGCAGGCCGGCTTTCTTAGCGACATTGGCATTAGCCCCAATCTCGCTGGCCAACATTCCCGCCAGATGAGAAACTTCGAGACTGTGAAGTAAAACATTCTGGCCATAACTGGTACGAAATTTAAGCTGGCCAAGTAGCTTAATCAGTTCAGGATGTAAGCCTGGCACCCCAGCTTCGTAAGCAGCTCGTTCACCCTCACTACGGGCAGTAGCTTCAACCTCTGTTTTAGTTTTGTCCACTATTTCCTTAATCCGGGCTGGATGAATGCGCCCATCAAGGATAAGTTTGCTTAAGGCAAGGCGAGCTACTTCACGCCTCATAGGGTCAAAGCTGGAGATAGTAACCGTCTCCGGAGTATCATCAATGATAAGATCAACGCCAGTAGCTTGCTCCAGAGCTCGGATATTGCGTCCCTCACGCCCAATGAGCCGCCCCTTCATCTCGTCACTAGGCAGGGGAACAGCGGATATTGTAGTTTCCGAAACAACATCAGTAGCACACCTTTGAATAGCTGTGGCCAGAATATCCCGAACCCTTTCATCCGCCTCTTCCTTTATTTGCGCCTCCCACACCCTAACTTGTTGCGAGGCCTCTTCTTCAACCTCTTGTTTTAGCTCTTGAAGCAAGAGAGTTTTTGCTTCTTCACTAGATGTGCCAGAGATGGATTCTAACTTTGACAGCTGTTTTTCTCTTATTGTCTGAAGTTCAGCTGTTGTCTTCTCGATATCCTTTTTCTTGTTATCTAAATCACGCTCACGCCGCTCTACAGCCTCTACCTTCCGCTCCAGCGCCTCTTCTTTCTGGTTAGCACGCTTTTCTATTCGTTGTATTTCGAGGCGGCGTTCCTTGCTTTCCGCCTCGGCAGCCTTGCCAACCTTGATAGCTTCTTCTCTAGCTGCATGGAGTAGCTCATTATACTTGGTTGTTGCCTCATCTAATAAGTTCTGTGCCTCTTTTCTTGTTTTTTGAATCTCCCGGTTGGCTACTAGCTGCCTGATAAAGTACCCAATAAGGATGCCCAAGACAAGAGCAAGGCCACCTATCATGAATGTATAGTCCATCTTTCCTCTTTATTTCGTTGTTATAGTAAACACAAAACATTTCGCATTAATAATAACCTTTTATTGGGTTGGCGTCAACTAATTGTGCTGGCAAGCAATCCCTTGACCTATTTGTCTGGCATCTCTTAGTGCACTGGTAGAGGTCTATATTCCCTTTGTACAAAACTCGGGATTGTGCAATTCACTCACTCCAACGCCCCGCAGCAACACTGAGGAAAATCGAAGATGAAACTCAACAATTTCGTGAGCGACATCCCATTCATGCCAGCCGCTGTTTCAGAATGTCGCGACCTCACTCCACTGATGGCCAGTCGGAATAGAGGACTGTAGGCACAGTGTCGGTGCCTCGTATCAGGTATTCAATGGACAAGAGACGCCGAACAGTCCAGGACTAAAGTAACGGAATAAACGGTACAAATGGGTGATTGACACTTTCTGACATACGAGTCTATATTAATAATATAGTTTGGTATAGTTGAGTAGTTTTAGGAGAGGAAGATATGCCAGTTGTTATTAATGATCAGACCTATTACCGGACAGCCGAGGTTTGCCGGATGATCGGCATCAGTAGAAATACCCTCTTCAGGTGGTTAAAGGAAGGGATAATTTCCGACGTCGAGTACCGGGACTGGCGGGGCTGGAGGCTATTCATCGCAGCTCAGATTGAGACCATAAAAACGAGGACCAGCCCCGTTACTGTGATAAATCGGAGAAGATAAAAGGGTGGACACATGAGATTAGCGGTTAAAGAAACGGAGACAGAAGACTTATTCGAGACTCTGGCCAACAAATCGCCAGTTGGACTTTGCATCATACAAGATGGAAAGTTTTGCTATACCAACCCCACCTTCCAGCATAACACCGGCTACAGGGAAGATGAATTGCTGGGCAGGGATTCTCTAGAGCTTATCGTTCCCGAAGACAGGAAGATGGTCAGAGAAAATGCCATAAAGATGCTGAAGGGAGAACTCAGCGTGCCAGACCAACTCAGGGTGATTCACAAGGACGGCAGCATTCACTGGGTAGTGAAGTCAGTTTCCTCCGTCCAGTACCGTGGGAGGCGGGCATCTATGGGGACCTTCGTAGACGTCACCGGGCACAAGCAGGCAGAGGAGGCGCTTCAAGCCGAGAAGAATAAGCTACAGTCACTAGTAGATGCCTTGGAATATGGTCTCACCATACAAGATAAAGACTATAACATTATTTATCAAAATACGTTGCTGAGGGGAATTTTCGGTGACCATCTGGGGGAGAAGTGCTACCGAGTCTACGAAGGTAGCGACAAGCTGTGTGCTAGGTGCCCGGTAAAAAAGGCGTTTGAGGACGGCAAGTCACACACCTCGGAGAGGCGGGTGGTAATGCCTTCGGGGGAGGTTACCTTCTGGGAAAATACGGCTAATCCCATCAGGGACGCCGAGGGAAGGATTGTTTCCTGTCTCGAGCTTACCAGAGACGTCACCGAGCGCAGGAAGCAGGAGCAGGCGCTGGCTGATGAATTGACTCAGCGCCGTCTCCTCGTTGACAAGTCCCTGGACGGGATAGTCATACTTGATATCGACGCTAAGGTAGTGGAGGCTAACCAGCGCTTTGCCGAGATGCTGGGCTATACCCTCGAGGAAGTCTATAATCTCCACACCTGGGACTGGGATAAAAATTTCCCCCCCGAGAAAATACTGGAGATGGGGCGGAATGTTGACGAGGCGGGTCTCCACCTGGAGACGAAGCACACCCACAAAGATGGTTCGGTCTTTGACGTTGATATCAGTATCAGTGGGATCATATATGGGGGGCAGAAGCTGATCTTCTGCATCGGCAGGGACATCACCGAGCGCAAGCGGATGGAGGAGGTGCTCCAAGCCGAGAAGAATAAGCTGCAATCACTAGTAGATGCCATGGAAGACACCGTCA